>JBJTMR010000116.1:0-15271 GCA_046070625.1 Bdellovibrio sp.
CCGGCATCAATCTGTGGAATATCGAAAAACTTCATGATCAACGCCCCAAAGAGCACCATGACCCACCCAAGAACATCTTCGATCATATGCCACATCAGCATTTTTTCGTTCAAAGACGTGCCTTTAGAAACTCGCAGTGCCGCAAAGCCATTGATCGCGACACCAAGGACTGCCAAAAGCAACATTCCGTTTGCGTGAACTTGTTGTGGATTGATCAAACGAGGAATCGCCTCGATCAAAATAAAAATAGATCCCACGATCAACACCATGCCGGTGATCACCGCGCCTAAAACTGAAAAGCGACGATATCCGTAGGAAAACTTCTGATCACTCGATTTGTGGGAAACTTTTTCCATCACAATTGCGATAATCATCGCCAAGGCATCCCCGAAATCATGAAGAGCATCACTCATAATAGCGACCGAGTTTGTCAGGTACCCGCCGACTAATTCCACCAACGCAAATCCCAGATTTAATACAAACGCAAAACGCATTCGCCCAATCACCGCCCCATGGCTGTGATGATGATGGTGATGTCCGCTATGACTGTGGCTGTGGTGATGATTGGGCTTAACTTCAGAATTTTTGCTCATGATTCAGTTAGCCATCGGCACCGAACTGAAGTCAATGTTGAGCCACTGCATTGACCCACTTTCAGCACCGTGATACTTCGAAAAGCATGAAAAACCGCTCTCAATACAAGCAATTTGCATTTGGCCTCTTGGTTTACACAATTCTTGTGATCATCTGGGGGGCGTGGGTTCGTATTTCACACTCCGGAGATGGCTGTGGCGACACGTGGCCTTTGTGTCACGGGCAACTTATTCCAGAAGCTCAACGTGGTAAAACCTGGGTTGAATACGGACATCGTTTGATGTCGGGAATCTATGGCTGGGTGGTTTTGTATTTCTATTGGACGGCACGCAAACTTTATCCAAAAGGCCACTTTGCACGCAAAGCCGCTCTGGCGACATTGATCTTCATGATCACGGAAGCCTTGTTGGGCGCCAAGCTGGTGCTTTTTAAACTTGTCACAACAAACGACACTCCTTACCGAGCCTTCGTTATGGGTTTACACCAATTAAATTCATTCATGCTGACCGGAGCTGTGGCTCTGGCCCTTGCGGGGGCGAATGCCAAAGACACACTGCCAATTCCGACGGCGGCCTTCCGTCGTTATAAATATCTGCCTTGGATTATTGTGGTTTTAGGAGTTACCGGAGCCTGGGCGGCACTTTCAAACTCTCTGTTCCCAACAGAAAGTTTGTTTGATGGGTTGATGGCTGACTTCAACTCTGAATCCCACTTCCTGATTCGCTTAAGAGGCTTACATCCCATTCTGGCAGTCCTTGGGGCCGGAAGCTTGGCCTTGTTCTTTTGGATGAAAGCGCAAAACTCTGATGAAAATCCAGTTCTGCAAAAAAAATCTTTGCACATGAGTCTGATTCTTATCTTTGGAATACTCTTTGGAATGGCGACCTTGCTTTTACATGCACCCACCTGGATGAAGATCGCCCATCTTACGTTGGCTCATACTATTTGGGTTATTTTACTGCAGTGGATTTTTGCGGCCCGCACCATGGGCTCCGCAACCAAGAAGGCTTAACAGCTAGGTCGTTAATTCGTTGGATTCCATCAAGCGATGCAGGAATCCAACTTTTTCGTTGATGTTATCAAACTCTAACACCATTTGCTGAAGATCGTAATCCCGCACCATATAAGAAGCAAAAGAACCAACGACCTCTTCCGGTTGATGCACATTGCGCATAAACAGGTCTCTCTGTGTTGGATCCGGAATGTGCGTGTGAATCCACCTAGTCAAAATTTTCTGCAGGGATTGCAACTGTGTTTTGGATTGATCGTCTACGACCGTTTGTTCCGGAATAACTTCCGCTTCACAAACCATATAGGGGGTCCCGCGATCGAGCACTTTCCCTAGACGCAACTTCCCCTGCCCCTGCAAAAACACGAGCAAAGTTCCATTCACTTTTTCTTCAATGAGTTGTGCATACCCATATCCAGCAATTTCTCTGACAAAAGGAATTTTTTCTCCGTGACGAACGGGCGCGACTTTTGATGGGTCTTCGATATAGGCCAAAGCAATAGGCGCTTTCGCCGCAATAGCATCCTTGATCATCGCCAAATAGCGAGGCTCAAATATATTTAAGGGCTTCATCGTGCGTGGAAATAAGGTCACATTAACGAGTGGAAAAACAAATACTTCCATGAGTTGGGCCCCCAACAGCTTGTTTATTCAGTATAATGACTGTAGCGTAGGATTGCTATGGAAAACGTAGAAGCAAAAATGAAAAATATCGTCTTTTTCGATGGAGTTTGCCATTTATGCAATGGCTTTGTCGATGCAGTGATTTCTCGCGATAAATCCCATGCTTACCTTTTCGCGCCCCTTCAAGGATCCACCGCCAACGGGCTTCTTCCTGCTGCAGAACGAATCAATCTGGACACGGTGATTTACTATGAGGCAGGCAAACTCTACCATCGTTCTGCGGCCATTATAAAGATCATCTCAGGCCTTGGTGGCGTGTATAACTTGATCAGTATTAGTTGGATTATCCCCGGCTTTTTACGTGATGCTCTTTATTCTTACATTGCAAAAAACCGCTATGCTTGGTTTGGCAAAAGAGACTTCTGCCGTCTTCCGACCGAAAAAGAACGCAGCTATTTACTGCCTTGAGAAATCAAAGAAACAAAAGGGCGATCTGCCGCGGACAGTTCCGCCATATCGATCTCTGAAGGCGAAAGCCACTTCATGGCATCGTGTTCGCGCAGCTCCACGGTGTCAGCCTGGGTTGTCGCCCAATAAACTCTTAAGCGAATCGTCTTTGATGGATAGGGAAAGTCTTGCTCACCAATAAGATTTCCCACAGAAATTTTAATCCCGAGCTCTTCGTCAATCTCACGTTCTAAAGCCTGAGCAGGGGGTTCTCCGAGCTCCACCTTGCCGCCTGGAAATTCCCAGTGCCCGGCTCCACTCTGGCCCGGCCCACGACGCACCAATAAAACCCTCTTTTCGGGATCTTGGTTCCTTCGAATAACTGCCGCAACAACAAGAACGGGAATAGCCATGAAATCTCTCCTCAGAGTCAAACAGTATAGATGATTTCCCCTCAGATAATACATCTAACCTGCCGCACTATTGAAGCTTCCTAAAAGACCAAAAAATTGCTAAACTACCTCTCTCATGATTGATACACAGAATTCCTTTTTTATTTTACTCATCAGTGGTGTCGCTCTTTTCCTTTATGGAATGAGCATCACAAGTTCCTCATTAGAAAAACTCATGGCGGGTAAAATCACGGGCCTGCTCAATCATCTTTCACAAAGTAAGATTTTTGCCATCTTTACCGGAGTCATCCTAACAACTTTGATGCAAAGTTCGGGCGCGGCAACTTCAATGCTGGTGGGCCTTGGCTCTGCACGCGTGATCAGTCTTCGCCAGGTAATGGGTGTTATCATTGGCACTGCCATTGGTACGACGTTAACAGTTCAATTGATCTCTTTCGATTTGTCTCAGTATGCATTGCCACTATTTGCAATTTCTTTCGCCTTTTACTTCAAAGCGAAAAAGACAGTTTTTAGAAATCTCTCGTTGGCCTTCATGGGCTTTGGGTTGTTATTTTTTGGTTTAAAATTAGTCTCCACCGCGTCTCACCACTTTGCTGGAAATCCGATGCTAACAGAGTTCTTCCAAGGGCTTCGTGACAACCCGGGATACTCTTTACTGATTTCCATTGTTTTCTGCGCCTTCGTACAGAGCAGTGCGATTACGATCGGTTTGGCGATGAGCTTAGCGGCCGTCAATGCGATCACTTTCTATGATGCCATGCTTTGGGTTTATGGAGCGAACATCGGCACAACATCCGTCGCACTGATCTCGGCGGCGGGAGGAAATTATATCGGTCGCCAGGTGGCCTGGGCTCATTTCTTTTATAAAACAATCAGTGTCGTGATTTTCTATCCATTCACGCAGCTATTTATCGATTTCTTACTCAGTTTTGACTCGACAATCACTCGCTCTATTGCGAACGCCCACTTGGCCTTCAATATTATCTCGGCAATCATCTTCTATCCATTCATCGACAAAGGTGCTCGCTGGATCGAAAAAATGTTCCCGAAATCCGCCTCCGAAGAATTTGGGACTGAGTTCGTGAATATGAACAACTACCAAAGCTCTGCTTTGGCGATCTCTTACGCCAACCGCGAGATCATGCGTACAGCAGACATCGTTCTGGGCATGATTCAAGATTCCATTCGTTTGTTTGAAACCAATGATCCAAAGGTTTTTGATTCCATCAAAGATCGCGACAACAAGGTGGACTTCCTTTATCGCGAAACAAAAATGTTCCTTTTGGACCATGCGAACAAATCCAATACCGTTGTTCACCAAAATGTGATGGACATGATTATGTTTCTTAGCGACGCGGAACGTGCTGCTGATGCCATCGATATTAACATCTTGGCTTTGGCGATTAAGAAAAACGCCTTGAAGCTTGAGTTTTCTGACGAAGGCTGGGAAGAAATTCGCTCCATGCATCAACAAGTGGTGAAAGTGTCCTCTATGGCCATCAACGCTTTCCAAAACCGCACACTTTGCGAAGAAGCTATCCAGCTAAAACGCGATTTGGCGAAACTTGAGATCACGCTGCGAGAAAACCATATCAGTCGCTTGAATCGCGGCCTGAATACGTCGATCAACACCAGTTCGATCCACTTGGACTTGCTCAGCGAATACCGTCGCATTGCCAGCCTTCTTTGCAACCACGCTTATAACCAAAGGACGACCCCTTTATGACCAGCAGTTGGAGCCCTATCGCCTTACTCTTTCTTTCAAATATCTTCATGACATTTGCTTGGTACGGGCATCTTAAAAGCCTGAAGGACTCTGCCCTCTGGATTGCTATCATGATCAGCTGGGGAATTGCATTTTTTGAATACGCTTTGCAAGTTCCTGCCAATCGCATTGGTTACGGCCAGTACACCCTTCCCCAACTGAAAATCATCCAAGAGGTCATCACCATGGTGGTTTTTGCGGGCTTTTCGGTTCTCTATATGAAACAGTCCCTGAAACTTGACTTCCTTTGGGCCGGACTCTGCCTTATTGGAGCCGTTTACTTCATTTTTAGGTCTCCTTAATAATCCACCTATCTTTTAGGTCTCAAATTAGGATAGAATAAAAGTATGAAGTTCATCCTTATCCTGGAAGACGATGCACGAATCAGGACGGAGCTATATGAATCCCTTAAAAGTATAGATCCAAGGCTTCATATTCGCTTTTTCTCAGACCTTGCTAGCTTCCATGAATTCTTAAAAACCGCCGTACACGAAGGTGCTAAAGCTCTGGCTAACGCTGGGACTCGCCATGAACAAGATTCGACGGAAGAATTAGCTCCCGCGAATACTCACGAACTTCGTCTGATTATCGCCAAAAATGAATTCTTGGGTGTGCAAAACTTGGGACTAATTCGTCGCGCCCGGGATTTCTTCGTGCGAAAGCACATGTGCTCAGACCAAGAACCCGCAGCTCTTATTTTGACGGCTTTTGACAGCCCTAACTTTGATATCAAACTGGCAGAAGAACGCATTATCAATAACGTGATCTTTAAGCCTTTCGATAAACTTATTTTGAAGCAACATCTAGAATACGCTCTGACCGGACACCACCCCGTGACTGAAACGGCTGTGGCCACGGTGAAGATTCAATCCACTATTGAAATGCTGAAAGAAGTTTCTTTACACAGTCTTTCTGAAGTGGGCTTTACGACCATCAACAATCACGAAATCAAAATTGGCGCGATGACCAAGTACTATAGCGATTCCTTTGCTGCCGAAAACAAGAAAAGCGTTTACGCATACTGTGTTTCTTGCAAAGCCTTGACGGATAAGGAATTCCTTTGTGAGTTCCACTTTTTCGCTGCCGATTCGGGACAGATCTCCAACATAAGACGTCTTATTCTGGAGAATAAAAGTCACACATCCCAGGATATACAAAATATCCAAAACACCACGCCTCGACGTATTTTACTTTTGGACGAAGACGTCCCGCTTTCGTTAGAGATGAAATTGCTCTTAACAGAAAGATTCCATCATGTTGAGGTTTTTACCTACAACAACATGGGCCAACTTCTGGCTGATCTTGCCGACAAAGACACTCCGAATCGTCAGCAACTGCCTGTACATTTTGATTTTGTGTTCGCGAACTATGCTTTGTTTGAAATTGATAAAGAAAAGCGTTGGGCCCAAATCTGCGATTACCTCAAAGATAGATCCAAACTTCACGGCAAAGAGTTCAGGGAGATTCCTGAACTTATGCTTCATTCGCGAAGAAAACTTCCTCCGAATGAAATTCGCGATCTTTCCACCTGGGTCAAAGACATATTTTTCACTCCATTGGAAAAATCTTATATTGCGAAAAAGCTTGTGACTGATTTCGGTTTTGTTAATAAGTCTCCGATCACCCTGGCCTCTCTTGAGGAGCCCGCCCCTTTAAAGGTCGCAAATCCCGTGGATATTATCCAAATTTCCGAAGCTGGTTTGGTGATGAAATACTATCGCGCTATTAGCACCGGAGCCTTCAGGGAATTCATCCTGTGGCGACCGAACGAGGACGCCACACCAGAAATTATCGGCACTGTAAACTTTCATGAAGAAAACAAATCCGACGAAGGATATCTCAATCACTTCGTCTTTTTTGGAATGAAGGATCAATATTTAAAACATATCCGCCTCTGGCTCTTGGATGCTTACATCAAGTCCAAAGAGGAATAGATACGTTTTAAACCTTTTGTTTTTTCAACAAGAGCGAATTACTGACCACGGATACAGAACTCATCGCCATCGCAGCCCCTGCGATCACAGGATTCAACATCCCTAAAGCTGCCAATGGGATTCCTAGAGTATTATAAATAAACGCAAAGAATAAGTTCTGACGTATTTTTCGCAATGTCATTTGTGACAAGCGGATCGCATGAACGATAGACTGCAAGTCATTATTCATCAACGTGACATCCGCTGTTTCAATGGCAATATCCGTCCCAGAGGCCATTGAAAAACTGACATCTGCCATCGCCAAGGCCGGGGCATCATTAATACCATCCCCCACCATCGCGACACGTTTTTTACGTTTCATCGTTACGATCACGCTGGCTTTATCAGAGGGCTTTACGCCCGACTTGTATTGAGTGATTCCTGCTTGCCGAGAGATTTCGCGGGCCGTGCCCTCGTTATCTCCGGTCAACATCATCACTTCGACACCCAGTTCTTGCAAAGCACTGATGGCGTGTTTTGAGCTTTCACGAATTTTATCTGCCACCGCTAAGTAACCAACAACTTGTCCATCATGACCTAAGGCCATGACCGTCTGACCAGCACTTTCCAATCGAGTGACGTGCTCAGAAAAAGACGTCTCCTGGCCAACCCAACTTGGCTTTCCTAACTGATAAACAACTCCATCGACATCGCCTTCAATCCCCGCTCCATTCACGGCGCGAAAACCACGAACGGTGGAGAGCTTCAGTTTTTTATCCGTCGCCGCCGTCACAATGGCATGCGCTAACGGGTGCGAGGATCCATTTTCAAGACTGGCTGCGATCTGCAAAATGTGATCTTGAGTTACTGAAGAAGAACTCAACACTTCGCTTAAAACAGGCTTTCCTTCCGTGATGGTTCCAGTTTTGTCCAAAACCACGAGCTGAATTTTTTCTGCTAATTCGAGTGCTTTAGCATCCTTAAATAAAATTCCTAATTTCGCAGCTTTACCAATACCCACCACAACTGCGGTCGGCGTGGCCAGTCCCAAAGCACAAGGACACGCAATAACCAAAACTGATACAGAAGCAATAAAGGCCGCCTGCAAACTGCCCGTCAAAAACCACGTGATAAAGAATGTCAGCACACTCACCAACACCACAGCTGGAACAAACACGGAAGAGATTTTATCCGCCAGCCTTTGTATCGGAGCCTTGGAACCCTGGGCAGCCGTGACGATTTTTATAATCTGGGCCAGTTGAGTTTTACCACCTACACTGGTCGCCTTAATTACCAGGGAACCGTCTTGATTCAGCGTTGCCGCATAAACGTGATCATTTTCTTTTTTCTCTACCGGCAGACTTTCTCCGGTCAACATGGATTCATCAACACTCGAGATCCCTTCAACCACGACGCCATCCACAGGAACGGATTCACCATTTTTAACTAAAACCAAATCCCCGGTCGTCAGTTCCGTAATCGCAACTGACACCCATTGATTATCTCTTTTCACCAAGGCCGTTTGCGGCTGAAGACGGATAAGGCTTTCGACAGCTTCAGATGTTTTACCCTTAGCGCGGGACTCCATCAGCTTGCCTAACAAAATAAGCGTAATCACCGCCGCACTCGCCTCAAAATAGACGTGCTGTTCATGCCACTTCATGGTTGTGACAACGACGCTTAGCAAGTAAGCCATACTCGTGCCCAATGCGACCAAGACGTCCATATTGGCACTTTTGGATTTCAATGCGTAATAAGATCCTCGATAAAATCTCCAACCTGCCCAAAACTGTACGGGCGTGGCTAACGCCAACTGAAGCCAGCGGGGCATAAACTCATGACCACCCCCGAAGAACATCAGAATCATTTCAAATAAAAAGGGCACGGTCAGGATCGCAGCCACTGTAAAATGAAGAAGATCTTTTTTGTATTCGGCGGCTGCCGCTTCTTTCACTTTCGACTGATCAACTTCAGAGTTCATCTCAAAAGCCTGATAACCAATATCACGAATGGCCTGAATTAAGTCTTTGGACTCCAAGCCATCACCAGAAAACTCGACGTGGGCTTTTTCTGTGGCAAAGTTCACCGAGGCCTTAACATGAGGCAGATTATTAAGAGTTTTTTCAATCTTTGTGGCGCAGTTCACACAGGACATCCCAATGAGCTGTAGATCCGTACTTTGTTCCTTATTGAGATTTTCCACGTGCGACTCCCATTTTTTGAATATAATTGTCACATTAAAGACTTCTAACTCCTAATAGGAACTGAAGGAGTCATTTATGACAAAAATCTTTATCATCCTTGCCCTGTTCCTGAGCCCCTTAAGCGTTTTTGCCCATGGCGAAGAACAAGCGGGCCCCCACGGAGGTCACATCCGCATGCCCGGAAATTTCCATACCGAAATGGAAATTGACTCGGTTCAAGGAGCCCATATTTACTTGTTAGATATCAACTTCAAGAACCCAACGATCAAAGATTCTTCGATCGAAGCAAAATTCTACCCCAAAGGCAAGGGGGCTGCCGTGACTTATAAATGTGGGCTAATGGGTGGCGATCACTTTCATTGCGTCCCACAAGGAAAGATCAAAGGCTTGGGACAGCTTAAAATTAAAGCCGTCCGAGAAAAAGCCGTTGGCAATGAAGTGATCTACGATTTGCCCCTGAAGCCGTTTACTGAATCAGAGGACTCTTCTTCCATAGATCACTCGGCGCACTAAGGAACAGGACGAACCTTTTGCGTGGCCGTCATCATGGACAAGAACTCTTTTTTAAAGAGTGTCATCAGATCTTCGGCCACCCGACGCGGATCAAGTTTAAAGTCATTAAGACATGCCGTTTTTACGGGCGTGCCGTCATTAGTCACATTCATGGCAAAATGAACCATCGTGGAAACAGGAGATCGCGTCGCGATGCTGATACTAAGTTTGCTATCGCCCCAATAAATATCATCGCCATCACGGTGCAAAAAGTGACTTCCCAAAGTTCCATGGGAAATAGCCATGGCGTTCACATAGTCTTTGGTGATTGAAGCAAAAAGCCTTTGCAAACACACGCCGGAAAATAAATCACGATCAAAAACTTCAATGATAAAATGAAGCATTTCATCGCCAGCGATCACAGCATTTGCCAGTAGATCTTCACCATCCACCATGTGTGAAAAGGGAATGGAACAACGTCCTTGCCACGCAATGATCGACGGACCGAGGACCCCGTGATCGAGGTAAGCAAAAAGAGATCTTAGTTGGCTACCATCATAAGCAAATTTCTTTTCAATAAAATGCGTTTCCATGATTTACCCTTTAAAAAGATGACTGACGTCGATGTTTGCAGAATCAAATGCACGTTTGGCGCGTTGGCAGGACTCACACTCCCCACACCATTTTTCCCCGGCAAAATAACAAGGCCATACCAATTCCCAAGGAACCTTTAGCCCTTGCCCCAGACGAACAATGTCAGGTTTTTTCAAGTGCGCTGTATAACAACCCACCTTCACATGATTGGCCGTTGAATAAAATAAGGACTTTGTCGCCTGCTCCAAAAACTCTTTCGAGTTATCGGGGAACGTCGCAGCTTCTTCAGCATTAAATCCAGGAATAACCGCATCCGCACCAAGAGCTTCAGCATAAGCTGCCGCAATGTTGATAAAGATCCCGTTACGATTTGGAACCCACACCGATTTTGCAGACTCGGCTGATTTTTCTAAATTGTCGATTTCAACATCTTTACCCGTGGGTACGATTTGATCGTCCACTAACAAAGAGGACTTATTGAAATCCTTAAACCAGGTCACATCCATCACCTTGTGGGGAACACCCATATAGGCAGCTAATTTAGCGGAATGCGCGATTTCTTGTTTGGCAGCTCTTTGACCATAATTAAACGTCAAAGCTAAAACCACTTCATGGCCATGCTTCATGGCCTCAAAAAGGTTCACCGTCGAATCCAGACCCGACGACAAAAGTACGACTGCTTTTTTTTGATTCTTCATGAGCTGGCCTTCAAATCACGAACGAGAATTTGAATAGTTTTTTGTCCGGCAAAATAATTCCATTGCAACTCACCCAGGATATCATAAAAGCCTGGCACGTTATTCAAGGTCTGAACCTGACGTGGCGTAGGTGTGAACAACAAAGATTCCATTGAAGCATTTGTTGCCGGGTCAAAAAGCTTCAACCGAAAGTGTCCACCCTTTAATTCCCGTTTAGACAAAACCTGAATATTTGAAAAATGAATCAAGGGAATTGAAAACCCGGCACCGAAAGGTCCAACGAAGTCATACCACTTCATAAGTGCGGGGCCGACGTCAGGCAGTGAGGCAGTGACGTCATAATAAATTTCCAAAGGCTTTGGCTTTTCACGTAATTCTGAGAAATGGTTCGCAAGTTTTTCAATAAACATTGGAACTTTGGTTTCCGCAATCTCGAATCCCGCCGCCGCGGAATGGCCGCCGAAACGACTCATCAACTCTGCCGCGGAACCCATCGCTTCCACCAGACAAGCTTCTTGGCCCTGGGGCAAGCGAGCGCTTCCCACGATCATTCCGTCGTCACCGACAGACCCAACAAAAGCCGGCTTATTGAACACTTGAGTGAGCTTAGTCGCAATCAACCCGACCACGCCACGATGAAAGCTTTTGGACGCCACAAACACAAAATCCTGATGAGCCCAGGACTTTAAAAGCTCCTGAGCTTCATTTTCAGCATCACTTTGCAACTGAACACGGGTCGAGTTATTTTTCATAACCTGACGAACCATGTCCCGTGCCTGGCCTTCATCTTCTAAAAGGAAAATATCAATAGGAAGAATACCAGATTCCATGCGCGATAAAGCATTCAGCTTCGGCGCAAAACGAATCGCCACATCTTGGCTGGTCAACGCACGATTTTGAAGATCTAACTCTTCAAGTAATGCTCGAAGTCCGGCACGTTTTGTTTCCGCAAGCTTCACAAGACCGTGCTTCACCAACACTCGGTTGTCATCAACCAGAGGAACCATATCGGTCAATGTCCCGATGGTAAAATAATCTAGGACCTCTTTTAAATCCCAATTGTTTTTAGGGAGTTGTGGATGATCATGGAAGTATCTTTTTAATCCACGCAGCAAGTAAAACGCAACCCCAGCCCCACACAAATAACCTAAACCAGATTCACAAGTTCCCTGATTAGGATTAATAACAACGTAGGCGGATGGAATGGACTCCGCGGGCAAATGGTGATCCGTCAGAATCACATCAATACCTAATTCGTTAGCTTTATCGATAGCAGGATGGGCCGTAATACCCACATCCACCGTGATGATAAGACTAACACCTTGGGCTTTAAGTTCTTCAACCGCATGGGCATGAAACCCATACCCTTCAGACAGGCGCTTAGGTTGATAATGCAGAACTTCAGTAAAACCTAAAGCAAGCATACCTGTTTTAAGCAACGCCAACCCAGATGTTCCATCCAAGTCAAAGTCAGCGTAAATACAAATTTTTTCTTTATTAAGGTAGGCACGCCCTAAGCGCTCAAGAGCTTGAGACATCCCCTTAAGTACAAGAGGATCTTTCAAATCAGCGAGCTTCGGAAAAAGAAGTTTTTGGACTTCCTGTGTTTCAGTGAAGCCACGGGCCGCAAGAAGCTTACCGATCAAAGAAGGCCATTGCCCCTCGATCTGAGCAGGAGTTTCGACCTCCCCGTCTGTTTCTCGCAGTTTCCATAAAGGATTCACTGATACACTCCTAAACTACAAGGGCCCTTTAAGGGCCCTTGCTCAAAACCTTAATTATGCTTTCGCGTGTTTTCCCGTAATCTTATCCATCAAAAGGACCACCGGAGCAGCCACGTAGATCGAAGAATAAGTACCGAACACGATACCAATGCAAATCGCAAATGCGATATCCGCTACCGTACCACCAGAGAACAAAAACAAACAAAGAGCAGACGTAAATACCGTACCAGAAGTAATCAACGTGCGGTGAAGCATATCGTTGATCGCTTTATTGATGATAAAGCCATAGCCTTTATCGTGGTAGTGAGAGTCTGTTTCACGAATACGGTCAAATACCACGATCGTGTCATTCAGGGAATAACCGATCAGAGTCAAGATCGCCGCCAAAATCGGCACGTTTACTTCTTTACCAACGAAAACGAAGATCGCCAAAGTGATCACCGCATCATGGAACAAGCAGAACACCGCTCCCGGAGCATACTTATAATCGAAACGAATTGCGACGTAGATCAAGATCACAAGCAAGCAATAGAACACCGCTAGCAATCCATTACGTTTCAACTCTGCACCGACTTGAGGACCGACCGTGTCGATACGGCGGATCTCGGGTTGGTTCGCAGCGAAAGTCGACATCACGATATCTTTAATTTTAGAGATATCCTGATTCAAAATTTCATTTGTTTCTTTATCAGTGGCACCTTGTTTACCTTGGAAGCGGATGATGAACTCATCGTTTTCGCCGAAAGATTGCACACCGACTTCACCAAGATGCAAATCTTCTACAGATTTACGAACTTGATCAATCGTTACGTTTTGCGCGAACTTAACTTGGAACTCAGTACCACCTTTAAAGTCGATACCGTAGTTGATACCTTTTACAGCAAGGTAAACCAAGGAAAGAACTACCAGAAGAACAGAGATACCACCGAAGAGACCTACTTTGCCGACAAAGTCATATTTGCCAGAAGATTCAGTCGCAGTTTTTGCATTTTTATTATTAGTCATTTTCCAACCCAATCCTAGATAGACAACTTCTTAACGTTGAACTTCACAATCAACTGGTCAATGATCACTTTAGATACGAACACGTTCGCAAATAAAGTTGTCACGATACCAATCAACAAGTTCACCGCGAAACCACGCACTGGACCCGTACCGAAGTACAAAAGAACCACTGCTGTCGCTGCTGTCGTTACGTTGGAGTCAATGATCGCAGACATCGCGCGGTGATAACCTTCAGCGATAGCCACTTTCAAGCTATGCCCCATCGCCAATTCTTCTTTGATACGCTCATTGATCAGAACGTTCGCATCGACCGCGAAACCCACCGTCAAAGCGATCGCCGCAATACCTGGCAACGTCAAAGTCGCACCAAACGAAGTCAACAAGGCAAAGACACCCATGATATTCACAGCCAAGGAGATGTTCGCAACCATGCCCATACCTTTATAGTACATAAGCATGAAAAGAACGATCAAAGCCGCACCAATGTAGGCACCCAATTTTGCTTTATGAATAGAGTCCGCACCCAAAGTTGGACCGACACGACGCTCTTCCAATTGCTCCAAAGACGCTGGCAAAGCACCGGCGCGAAGAGCTGTAGAGATCATCTTAGCTTCATCCATCATACCATTGCGATCACGGCCACCACCCAATGTGATAACTGCCGCGCCACCCGCGATACGATCACGGATGCTTGGAGCTGATTTCACAACTTTATCCAAAACGATCGCCATTTGCTTACCGACGTTGTTACCCGTCAAATCAGAAAATTTGTTCGCGCCCGCAGTGTTAAAGTGCAAAGAAACTTGCGGTGAACCGTATTGGTCGTAACCAACAAAGGCATCATCCAAAGCAGATCCGTTAAGATCTGTATCTGTTCTTACCAAGTAAGGGATCGCACCAGCTTCCATGGTCGCTGCATTTGCAGACTTCTCAAAGTACAACACCGTCTTTTCAGGCAATTTACCTTTAAGATCGTTATTCAAACGAGTGACATAGTCAGAGTACTTCATGCCAGCCATTTTGTAGTTACCGGCCTTTTCAGCATCAGCAACCAACGCTTGTAATTCTTGAGGATTCTTTTCGTGAGACACGATCATGAAATCCAACTTCGCAGTTGTATTGATCAACTGCTTAGCTTTTTCAGCATCGGCCATACCTGGCAATTGAACCAAGATACGGTTTGAACCTTGCTGAGAAATCGAAGGTTCCGCCACACCGAACTCATCGATACGGTTACGGATTGTCTCGATGGCTTGTTGAATCACGCGATTTTTATACTCGTTCAAATAAGAGTCAAAGTAACGAGCTGTGACTGTCGTATCTGTAGTACTAACTTCTTGTAAAGTTGTGCCATATTTATCAGTCAAAAACTTTTGTACTTTAGCTTTATCCGCAGCTGCGAAAGTCAGAATCACTTCACCAGCTTCTGGCTTGTCTGACATCACATCTGTCACAGCGATGTTTTCTTTCGCCATGTCCGCCTTGATAGAAGCGATCAAACGTGTTGTGCTTTCTTTAACTACACCGTCAACGTCCACACCCATAACTAAGTGCAAACCACCTTGGATGTCCAAGCCGTAGTTCATTTTTTGCTTTGATGGCCACCAAGAGTTTTCACCAAAGTTTACGATATTGGGCATGATCCATACTAGAGCCAAGATAATACCCGCTGCTGCTCCGATTGTTCTCCAACGAAGTCCGTTCATTATTTCTTTTCCTCTGCTGTTGCTGCTTTCTGAGTTGTCGCAATTTGTGTACGAAGCATTTTAACTTTAACGCCGTCAGCAAT
>JBJTMR010000117.1:0-19170 GCA_046070625.1 Bdellovibrio sp.
TGTGGACCTTGTGAACTCCTTGGTTATTATTTGCCGCTATCGCAATTTCTGTGTTTTGAAGACTTTGTAAGAGTCTTCGACGAAGAATTTTTTCACTAACTGAAGCCTCCTTTATGATTCCGTTAAAGTTCTTCACTGCTGCGAAAGAACTTGATCCTGCTAATAAAATGGCTGCCATAACGATGAAGGATTGCATCCGTGCCCTCCTGTTATAAGTAAGACCAGACCCCCACCTTTTCAGGTTAAAAAATTCTCAAATTGATCCGTTTATCTTTTTATCACGTTTAAACTCTTAACAAGTGGGTCCCCAAAGCCCCTCAATTTAAAGAACACCCCTTCAAACCAAATCCATTGTTTTTAAAACTTCCCGCAACTTCATAGTTGCTTATTCCTTGGTCTATTCTCACATCGACATAGTCCCCGAAGGATCTCTCAAGCTTATAAATTCATTAAAGAATTCAAGTTTTCACAACAATCACCGAAATGTTTACTACTGGTTTAGGCTTTGCAAACACATATATAAGAACAGCCTCGGGGGAACAAATGAAAGCCAAGTTTATTAGATCTGGATTAACAGTGATGGGTCTGCTAGCGGTCGGCGTGATCTATCAAAACTGTGCTCCTCAAAATCTGAGCTTTGCCCCTTCTCAAGAAGAACTCGCAAGCCAAGGCCGCGGCATCGGTGCGAACTCCATCCTTCTAAATGGCGGTGCCCTTTATACTTCGGATATCGCGGTAACTGCAAATTTGACTTACCAGGAATCGACTCACATCTACCTAACCAACGACATCGGTTGTGAAACAGGAGGCTCTTGGGAGGAAATCGCTCCGACCAAAAAAGTGATCCTTAAGTCAGCCAATGCGCTTAATAATGTTTATGCTAAGTTCAAAAAGAAAACCGGTTTAACAGAGTTTAATTCAGACTGCTTCATGGCTTCTATCACTCATGATGACATTGCTCCGGTTGTCACCATTTCTAAAAAACCAGCGGCAATGACCGCTGCATCCACGGCTCAGTTTGCAATGAAAATTGGTGATGACCTCAGCGGGCTGGGCCATTTTGAATGTTTGCTTGTGGGTGAAAAGGACTTCACGAATTGTGATGAAGTCAAATCTTACTCTAGCCTGACAGAGGGCCAAAATCGTTTCCAAGTTCGCGCGATTGACAAAGCAGGAAACCGCTCTAACACGGTGGAATATGGCTGGCTCGTGGACACCACAGCTCCGACTATTGCAATCACTTCCAAGCCAGATGCAGTGGCTGCTTCTGCTTCCGCCGTTTTTAACTTTATTGGTTCCGATAGCGGCAGCGGCGTTGCGGGGACTGTGTGCGCGCTCGATGGTGCCGCGTTAACTCCTTGTACATCTCCAACTTCCTACTCTGACTTACTTGAAGGATTACATTCCTTTTCAGTGCAAGCTATCGACAACGTGGGCAATAAATCAACCGTGCTTTCTTATAGTTGGAAAAGCCAAGGTTCTTCGACAAGTGATTTCTCAATCCTAGGGTTAACGGGTGGAACAGACACAGATAAAGACAAATATCTGGGAACTGTTCTACAGCCAACAATCAGCTGGACCGCTTCGACTGGAGCTAGTTCGTATCGCGTTTCTATTTTGAATGCCGCAGGAACAGCTCTGGTTTGTACGGAGCAAGCCACAACGGCGACATCGTTCTCGTTCACAGCAGCTCAATGTACTTTGGCTCACGGAACCTCCTATAAGGCCCGTGTTGCCGCTTATACAAGTGCAGGCTCAATCAAGGTTGCAAGTCTCTATGACTTCCTCGTCGACACGGCGGCGCCAGTTATTACCATCAGCGCTCCGACAATGTCTGAAGATCAGAAAATCGCAACGTTTTCTCCGTTCTCTTTGGTTGAGTCTTTATCTGGTTTTAAATCCGTAAGCTGCGTAAAAACCGTGAATGGAACAACACAATCCGTGGCAAACTGCGAAAGTCTGACGAAGCTAGTTTTCTCGGATCTGGTGACCGGTGATCACTCCGTGAAAATTACAGCCAAAGACAACGCCAACAATGAAGCTACAAAAACCATCACTTTCACTTCTAAGAAAATTGTTTGTGATCCCTTCGCGAGCAGTGGTTTTGCTTGCCGCCAAGGTTGGAAAGGAAATCTTTACTACTACAACGGTACTTATCCAGGTTGGGGTTCCCTTGCACCTTATTTCACAGACGGTGTCGATGCGAACGTGATCCTTTATATGTCCCAATTATTCGTACCAACGCGCACGTTCTCTCGTGGTTTTCCAACCACAGATGGCGATCTGGTGAAAAAGAAAGCCTCGGATGGTGGTGCGAATTTAGTTGAGTACTTCGCTGTTCGATTAAATTCAATTATGAAACTAAAATCTACGGATACCGCAGGTTACTACCAGTTCGCCCTGATTTCAGACGACGGCTCGAAATTGTATATGGCAGACAGTAAAGGGGCTGCGAAGTCCGTGATCGTAGATAATGATAATAATCACTCGACATATATGAAGTGCTCTTCGACGGCGGTCTATATGGATGCAAACTCCAGAAAGCCTGCCCAACTTGATTACTTCCAAGGTCCGAAAACGGCCATCGCATTAACCCTGGTCTACAGAAAAGTTTCCAGCGCAACGCCTCCGACATCCTCACCATGTAATGAGGCGGGTGCTGACTTTTATGGTTCTATGGATAACAGCACTGGAATCTATACAGGATCGAAATACCAAAAAGCTTTAGATGACGGCTGGTTACCAATGGGCACTGATAACTTCTTACTGGATGAAACGGTCCCATAAAGAAGACACCTCAAAATATAAAATAAAAAAGGGAACTGAAATCAGTTCCCTTTTTTTCTTCAAAAGCGGCAAACTAATTACTTAGTTGTGCCTTCTGTATTTTCTGATTTCTCAGACTTTTCAGCTTTCTCGGCTTTTTTGCCATGCTTTTTATGTTTTTTCTCTTTTTTATTCATGTGGCCTGTTTCAGCTTTTGGTTGTTCCATAGTCGCTGGCTGAGCCGGAGTTTGGGTAGCAGCAGGTTCACCTTGAGCGTGAGCAAAAAGACCAGCCATTACAAGAGCCATTGTGATAGTTGCGATTTTCATAAAACCTCCATTTGGTTTTTTTGTTATTAGCCTCGAACAACCACAGAGTAACAGCCCTTCCTTAAACCTCGATTAAAATGGAATTAAATGTTTTTCATCCGTATCTTCGTCTTCGTCCACGATCCAATCGTAGACGATCGCTTCTTTAAATGTCTGCTTTTTGAAAGCGTAATACAAAACACCAAAAACCAATCCCAGCACAAAGCCAATTAAATGCGCGCCATAACTGATATTAGGATCAAAGGTCGTGGCAGGCCAAAAAACTCCCAAAGAGACGCCCCCCGCTCTTAAGAATCTTTGAAAGTACGTGCGCTTTTGATCGATCAAAAAATACAACGCCAGCCACGCTCCACCCAACCAATAGACGACCCCTGAAGCACCAATAAGTTTTATTTCTGGAGGATACGACAACAACACCAAGAGATTGGTAAGACCACCCAAAAAAATTGCGGCGACAGGAAAAACAAAGACACCAAAGTATCCCGTCAAAAAAAAGCCCATGATAAAAAATAAAAATATGTTGGAAAGTAAATGCCCGGTATCAGCATGAGCAAACAAGGTCGTCCAAAGACGCCACCACTGACCTTGCCCGAACACTGTTTCCTTAGATGCTGGCATCCATTCTTGTGCATTAAAAAAATTCTGTAGATAAACAACGGCGCCGATAACTAAAAGAAGTACACTCAATGCTGCAATGGCCCCTGCCACAGGCGAAGGCTTACGACTGAGCCAAGTTTCACGAACTCTTTTCCAGACATGAACAGCCATGAGGCCCCCTGCTAGGAAAATTTGAGTCGCGCCGCAAGAATGTCAAGATGGCTTATTTAGGATCAAGAAAAGTGAAGGCCTTGGCTTCAATAAAATCTGTTTCCATCTCAGCTTTACACTTAGGACAGTTAAGCACTGGAAGCTCTAGGCTCCGTCCTTTTTCAGAACCAGCGTAGTGATAGTGTTTGCCCATAAATAATTTTTCAATGTGTTCCGCACCACAGTCTGGACACACAAAAGGAGCATAGAAGGATTGTATACGTGCACGAACTGGCAAGAATCCTTGCACCATGCTGGCCTGACTCACGATAACAAAAGGGCAATTTAGCAAAGTAATCGACGCCGCTTCCGGCACCCGCATGGTCCACAAAATCCAATTTTTTACACCGATGGAATTGATGAAGGTCACCTTCTGCATATCTAATACTACTTCAGTGGCATTTTTTAAGTTGTAGTCATAGACGGAGGTTTTTTCACTGATAGGCCCTTCTAAGAACAATTCATGCTTCGTGCCTGTGACTTTTACTTCCATGGAAGCTCCTGACAAATGTTCCCTAAGTTTACAATCTGCTTGATGACAGAGCAACTGTAGCCCTTAGTAACCAGACCTCAACAAAAAAAAAGGCCGCCTTTCAGCGACCTTATATTTGTGTAAGATATCAGCACTGACGTCCTATGGATTGTAGTGAGAATGAGCTTCGTCCTCGAGCTGAAACAGCTGTTGGATAAGGTTTGCAGCCGTTGCGTTGTCATTGTTTTGCAAAGCCTGTTGCAACTGCAAAGACAAGTTTACAGCGTATTGAATGTACTGTTGGTAACCGCTATAAGCCTGTTGCTGTTGGTCTGACGGAAAGTCACGGATCACATCCGGAACTTGATTCAATGTATCGTTAAACAATTGAGCCATTTCGCCAGCATAAGACGCATTTTGTGAGTTTTGAGAAGAATCACTGACCGTGGCTCTGATTTGTTTAGCCAGTCTGCCCGCCGCAATCATGTCTTGTTTGATAGAAGCGATTTGTGCGTAAGCAGCAAAGCTCAACACTGTCACCAAAGCCAAAATAGATACTATAATTTTACGCATAAAAAATCCCCTTTAATAACTTCTTATAATTTAGAGTGAGCGTGATCGATTCTGCCATTCATCTCTTTGCTTTTTTCGATGAACGGAGAATAGTTGCGCTCGGATGGAGCTTGACCAAGCACAGCTTGCACGAGCTGACGGCATTCCATCAAACCTTCTTTAAAGTCTTCCATAAAATACAAATAGGAATCGATAAGGTCTTTTCTCTGAGCCTCATCTTTGATCGTAGACAACTTTGAAGGCAAAGTATCAACTGTCGGGTTCTTGATAACTTCATCAGCGCATGCAATTGCCACTTCCAATTTATCAATAGCCGTTTGCATGTCTTTGTCTGTGATTGTTTCGTTAGGATTACGAGCTTTGTACGCCAAATCATCAAAATCAGCATAGTATCTGCCGAAGTTAAGCATTACACGTTGAACCGTTAAGGTTGTTTCCTTAGGCCCTAGTGGGCAAGTAACTGCGAATGACGCCATGGGCGCGAAAACGAATGCAAAAAGCAAAAGAAAAGCTTGTTTCATTGGATCTCCCTTAAACAGTCAGGAGGTAGTATCTGAGTCATCCTGGGTTGTCATCGACTCTTGGCCCGGAACAATCTAAATGAAAACTAATTGCCAAAAAGCTAAAGATTTTTCAAATTTCCTTAGCCAATTCAATAAACCCCGTCCCGCGAATATCTCCAAGGCTCTTCATTTTGATCTGGGGTGACACCACCTTGATCGCCTCATCCAAAGCACTCCAACCGTGTTGGCTTTGCTCCCTCAGAAGAATATAAGCCCGTCCCCCTGGCTTGAGAGCGTGTTCAATTCCCTTCAGCAGAGTCGTAAAATCTGCATCTAAAAAGAATCGACAGCGATTTTTAAACGACGATGGAGAAAGCGTTCCCTGGCCCACATGAAAATAAGGAGGATTGCATAAGATAAGATCGTATTGATCCTCGCTAGAGACATTTAAAAGGTCCGCATAGTTCTGTGCCTTAAAACCTATCTGAGTGGCAATAGGCCCCAAAGACACCACATTTTTTTCAAAGTGCGGGCGGTAAGTCTCAGCTTGAACCTCCAGAAAATCAAAACGGTGAGGCACCGTGGAATGTTCTTTTCGACAGTGGAAAAGAAACTCGAGTCCAATCACCCCACACCCTGCACACAAATCAAGGCCCTTCAGCTCTGCCAAGTTTTTATCACGATAGAGTTCAAACACTCGACGCGCCAAAAAAATGGAATCATGAGAAAAGCGGTATTCCTCAGGTTGAGAGTAATTGAAGGTAAAATGCGGGTTGATTGAACTCATTGCTTACGCGCTTATACTCAAGAACTCCTAACGACGCAATGAGGGACAAAGCTTCTTCGGTAAACTTTGCTCGGGATTCAGGCGATTGCCTGTTCCAAATAGCTTAGCCGTGTGATTAAGAACCTCTTTGGAGTTTCCATCCCCCACCGGGAAGATTTCCCAGCCATCGCGATAGGTTGGCGTATAGGCCGCACCAAAAACTTTGGCCTTCTGGTGTCCTTCCTGAGAAAGCCCCAGGTAAACAACCACACCCGTTCTTTTTTCCAACCCCTGTTGACCCGCCACAAAGTTTCCCAACGAATACGCAATAAAGGTTTCCCGCCCATCGCGAGTGACGTACTTTTCCCAAGGCTCCAGGACGTGGGGATGTGATCCAATCACCGCCGTGGCGCCAGCCTCAAGCCATTTTCGGGCATAATCGCGTTGGTCGCCGTTAGGACTTTGATGATATTCATCTCCCCAATGAGGATAGACAATCACAGCATCCACATCAGAATTCTGAGCCAGATCACGTACCAGATTTTCAACCGTCTTGCCGCGATAGCAGTGAAGCACCTGATCTTTTCGATCATTCATCCCGTTGGTTGCTTCTGTGCATCCAAGGAAAGCCACCTTGATCCCTTTGATATCAACAACTTTATGAAAAGGAGCATTTCGTTCTGACGAATGCCGAATACCGATAATGGGTAGTTCTAAATTTCGGGCAGCCATCACAGTCTTATCAATCCCCAGAGAACCACGATCCAAGGCGTGGTTGTTCGCAATCGTTAAAAGGTCGTACCCACTTTGCTGGAGATTCGCCAGAATGCGCGGATGATAATTAAATACAAAGTTCGTCCCTGAATAGACACTCCCATCATAAACGAAGCCAATATCGCCACGGTCCCTTCCCGAAGCATCCACCCCCAACGCGGCAGGTCCTTCGAGGTTGGCAACGGAAAAATGCGCTTTTTGAATCAGCGAATTTGTTCTGCGCCATATCTGGGAAAAATCTTTACTGCCCCCAACCACACTCTGGTACAGAGGCTTATGGACTAGCACATCCCCCACAAACGAAATCGTAATCAAAGTATTTTGTGGGTCGCAAGATGTGGAAAATTTCAATTCTCGATTCTGGGCCCAACTCAAGTCGGCACCTGTTAAAAGAAGAACTCCCAACAGGTACTTACCGCCCCTGGCCCATTGACGCTGAATAATTTTTTGAGATCTCACTTTTCTTTTTCCGGTGCGGCATTACGACGGTCTCTGGCAATCTGCCCCTTACGACTATTGGACTCTGAATATCCTAAGATTCGCTTATCCGCGAGTTTACCCGGTGTATTCTCTTCCCGGATCCATTGAGTTTGTTTTTGGTATTCCTGAAGCTTGCCCTGACGCAGAAATTTCTCTCGAGGGCTGTCCTTACGCTCCACGTGCATTTTTGGCTGTGCCGTCAGACTTTTTTTAGGTCTTAGTGCCTTGGCTTTGTGGGCTGCAAGACGTTCTTTATTGATGCTGTTGGAATAGCGATCCAGGGTTTTCTCCAAACTTTTCAGACGGAAACCCAACATGCGCTGTCTTTTTTGGTCCTTCGCTTTTTGTGCAGAGGCACGGTACTTTTTAACCAATTCTGCCGTTTTCCGATGGGCCTTTTTAGCTCTTAAAGGTGAAATTTTCTTAAGCTCTTTCGGAAAGCTTTGTTCGAACAGTTTAAACTCAGACTTCGTCAGATTCTTTCTGGCACTTGCGTGAACCGTCGCCATGATTGCAGCTCCTTTCGCTTCTTTGCCCCTATCATATGCAAGGCCCCGCCAGAGAACGAATACTACAGCCCGTTTCTGTCGGAATGCAGAGGGATTTTATGAGTTTTCACTCCGAAAACCATTATAAACTGTATTCAGATTACTCAATTGAGTAACTCTTATAGGGTGTTTCTTACAATCCCTTAAGATGCTTTGCCTAAGTGCGATTTTACATTACAACAAATGTGAACTTTATTCTTAGGGACATTTCATATGGAAATAGCAAAACAGCAAGATAGCCAAATTTTGATGTATCGCAATCACTTGGAAGACCTTTCGACCCTTCTTAGCCATTATGGTTATCCGGTAAAGGCCTATCACAACAGCAGCTTACCGCTGTTTCAGAAGCTTTCTGCGAAAGACCAACAAAATGTCATTAATGCACTAGATGCCTATCTTTATGCCTTACGCTCGGAATATCTTCAGGAAAATTTCTCTGCAGAGCGCTTCGTTGTTCAGTTCCTTTTCCGCATTGGAATTGTACCCACGGACGATCTTCATGCGACAATCCGCCATGAAAAATTCATTCAAATCTACAATCCTGATCAGATCCAAATATTCCGCAGCTTAGCTTGTTATGAACGCTGCTCTTTTACTCTGGAACAAATGACCACGCGCCCATGGTATGAGCTCTGGGAACGTGACAGTTTCTTTTATTATGCATGCTTTGGTTTGGCCGCTACGGCACTTAGATTCATCAAGTTCACGAAACTCAAACTTGATTTCCCTTATCATCGTGTGACGGAAGTAGATTCCACAGAAAGCTTTACTTTTGATTATAAAATTAAAAGTCTTAGCGCCCTGACCCGCCAAGGAAAACTCCAGGCAGCCCTTCTAATTGAAGACTGGAAGTTTTAAGGTATCTTATTTTCCAAAATAGCAACGCAAGGGCATTATACCTTGCTCTCTGACGGGGGACACTGTAGCTAATGTCCCCTATGGATTCTCTAAAATTTTCTGATTTGCCTCTTGTCGAACCAATCCAGCGCGCTGTTGCTGAATCCGGTTATTCCAACCCAACCCCTATTCAAGCTCAAGCCATTCCATACCTTTTGGATGGTCGTGACCTTTTGGGGTGTGCTCAAACAGGTACGGGTAAAACCGCTGCCTTTGCATTGCCAATTCTGAACCGTCTGGCTAAAAACCCACGCCGTACTGAGCCTAAGCAGGCGCGTGTGTTGGTTCTTTCGCCGACTCGCGAATTAGCTATTCAAATTTATGACAGCTTCAAGACCTACGGAAAACATCTCCGTGTGAAGTCCACAGTCATTTTTGGTGGTGTCGGGCAAACCCCTCAAGTGAAAGAACTTTCTGGCGGCGTTGATGTCTTAATTGCGACCCCGGGCCGTTTGTTAGATCTTATCAACCAAAAACATCTGCAACTATCTCGTTTGGAAGTTTTCGTGTTGGACGAAGCGGACCGCATGTTAGATATGGGCTTTTTGCCAGATATCAAAAAAGTTGTGCAGTTGTTACCAAAGCTTCGTCAAAATTTGTTTTTCTCTGCGACGATGCCCAAGGATATCCAAAAGCTTGCGGATTCTTTGCTAACTAATCCAGCCCGTGTCGAAGTGACTCCTGTTGCCTCCACTGCGGAACTGATTGAACAGTCCGTGATGTACGTCGATCGCAGCAAAAAGCGCGACTTGCTTCGTCACCTTCTTAAAGACAGATCCTTTGACCGCGTCATTGTCTTCACTCGTACCAAACATGGTGCGAATCGCGTCGCGGAAACACTAACAAAAAATAACATCCGTGCTGAAGCAATTCATGGCAATAAATCCCAAAATGCTCGCCAACGTGCACTTGAAAATCTGCGTGCTGGTGAAATTCGCGTTTTGGTTGCCACAGATATCGCAGCCCGTGGGATCGATATCGACGGTATTTCTCATGTGATTAATTTTGAGTTGCCGCATGATGAAGAAAGCTATGTTCACCGTATCGGTCGTACAGCTCGTGCCGGGGCTCAAGGTATCGCAATCTCTTTCTGCGATAACGAAGAAAAAGCCTTCCTTAAGCACATTGAGAAACTGATTGGTAAAGAAATTCCAGTTATCGTAGATCAGCCTTTCCATTCCGAAGAAGTGGCAAACAGCCGTTTGCTTTCTAAAGGCAAAGCGAAGGCCATGATCGAAAACCAAGAAAACCGCGGTGGCGGTGCTGGTGGTGCGGGACGCGGTGATTTGCGTCGTCGTCGTTTAAATCCTCGTAAGAAGCCACCTACATTCGAAAAGAGCGCCAGAAAAGGCCCGAGTCCTAAATGAGCGTTCATTCTTTAGAAACTCAACCTCTTAAAGCCGTTTTGGTGGGCGTGCAATTGGCGCGGGTTTCCGACCAAGAAAACAACGCCTCTTTAGATGAGCTCGCTCGTCTGGTAACGACATTAGGTTACGACGTTGTTGGTCGCACATCTCAACGTCGCTCTTCTACCAAGTCCGCTGCTGTTTTAGGTGACGGTAAATTGATGGAGCTTGCCAAATGGACCGGTGGTCCGGGTAAAGTGGTCTATTATGTAGCGCCAAAAAAACACAAAGCTTCTTTACGTTTTGAAAAAAACAAAGAAGATGATGAAGACATCTTTGACATCGACGAAGAAGACATCGTCACGGAACAAGAGCCTGAAGACGTCGTTGAAAATGAAAGCCCTCAAGAGCGCGCTGAAGTGGTTATCTTTGACTGTGACCTATCACCTTCCCAACTTCGCAATGTGGAAAGTGCAACGGGCGCAAAGGTTTTAGATCGCACCGGCGTTATCATTGAGATTTTTAGTCGCCATGCCCGAACGCGTGCGGCTCGCTTACAAGTTGAAATTGCCCGTTTAAGATACTTAGCTCCACGTATGCGTGCCACAACTGGTGATGATGATCGCCAAGGTGGTGGCGGTAAGGGTGCCGGGGAATCCAGCCTTGAATTAGATCGCCGTAAAATTCGCGACCGTCTGAAAGAACTCAAAATGGATTTGGGCTCTATCGGTCAAGAGCATCTGACTCGTCGTGCTCGCCGTGAGCAAGAAGCTTGCGTGGCCCTCGTGGGCTACACCAATGCTGGTAAGTCTTCTTTGATGCGTGTCATGACTGGCAGTGATGTTTATATTGCTGACAAATTGTTTGCGACTCTTGATACAACAGTTCGCGCTATACAGCCTGAAACACGTCCTAAAATTTTGTTATCTGACACTGTTGGGTTTATCAAAAAGCTTCCTCATGATCTGGTAGCTTCGTTCAAATCCACTTTGGATGAAGCCCTCAATGCTTCATTGTTGCTTTATGTGGTGGATTCTTTTGATCCTTCCTTTAGATCTCAGTTGGAAGTCACTCGCAAAGTATTAGCTGAAGTTGGTGCCGGAGAAACTCCAAGCTTGCTGTTGTTGAATAAACGCGACAACTTGAACGATGAAGAAGCTGCAGCTTTGCAACAAGAGTTTCCAGAAGCAATCCTTATGTCAACGCGCAACCCACAAGACATCTCGGACCTTCGCGACCGTCTGGTAAAATTCTTCGAAGCAGAAATGCGCGAAGAAGAAATTCTTATTCCTTATACAGTCCAAGGAGTTATCGGAGACATCCGTGCACGCCTGAAAGTCCTGTCTGAAGAGTATGATGAAAAAGGCGTACGTTTAACAGTTCGCGCAAAGTCTGAAGACTTCGACAAGATCCGTAAAAAAATCAAAGACATTCTTGCCGATCAATGACGGTTCGTTCATGAAAAGAGCGTAACTGTACTAAGTGGGGGCTGAACACGAAATTAAACTTCGTGAAACCGAATTTATCAGCCCCCTTTTCTGCCCTGACCTCCACGCTGAGCTTCCTTCAAGGAAGCCCCTCACAGATTCAAAGTATTTACGATCTCAGCCGCAAAGAAGAACGACGACTTTTGGGACCGCGCTACGAAGGGCGATTGATTCCCATGGAACCCATGGACGAAGTCTCCGATCTTCGGGAAGAGCCCTTGATCCTGGTCCACGGGCAGACAGGCTCTGCTAAAAATTTCGCTGACTTACTGCAATCCGCTCCGAAACTGGCTCAGTATCGGCTCTTTTATTTTGCCTATGATGATATGCATAGATCCTTAAAACGCTCGGCCCTGGATCTTGCCCACAATCTAATTAGCTTACGCTCGCTCCGAATCACATTGTTAGCTCATAGTATGGGTGGCATCGTTGTTCGCGAAGCCCTTAATATTTTGGCGCGCTTTCAATTACCGGAGAATTTGCCAGAGGTCCGCGTGATTGCGGTCGATACGCCTTGGCAGGGTGGGGCTCCGCGCAGAAGCTCTTACAAAGAAACTCATCTGGACACTTTCGTTGAGGCGTTCTTGCCTGCATCGATTTCGGATATGCGCTCTTGCTCTGATTTTTTTAAAAACTTATACACGACTTTGTGGCCAGAAAAGTTTTCCATCGAACTTTATTTCGCCGAACGTGGAGAGCAAGCTTACGACTACAGCGAGGCACCACTGAACAAACTGCCGCAGAAAATCGCGGACCTTTTTACCAAAAGCATTCCCATGACTGGAAGCTTGTTTGAGATGCATTTCTGGAACGCCCTTACCAGCTCATCTCAATATCCTTTTTTTGTTTCAGAACTGGCTGAACTTCAAGAAGCAGAAGCCCTGACAACTGAGGCAGTGGAAGTGCTTTTGGAAAAACACTTCCCCCGCTTTCCCGGAGATCATTCTTCAGTCTTAGGATCACATCCGGGAGCTAAGATGGATTTGCCGTCGTACCTGCAACAGATTCTTTAGGTTTGAAAAACGCCAACAAAACCATCGCCAAAATACTAATCAAACCAGCTGAAAAATAAGCCGCTCCTGAAAACTGAACTCCCATTGAGCCATTGGTAAAGCGTGCAAAAAGATCGGTGTAAAACAAAGGCCCCAGAATTGCCGTTAAGCTCGCGATGGAAATCAAGGTCCCTTGCAACTCACCTTGCTCTGAAGGCGGAATATCTTTAGATATCAACGACTGTGAAGCCGGGCCCGTAATGCCCGACAACGTCGTGACAGCAATGATCGCATACATCATCCAACCTTGGCTGGCAAAAGCCAGCGCAATAAAATCGAGGATATAAAAAATGATTCCAACGCGTAAGGCATTCAATTCTCCCCATTTAGGTACGAAAATGCGCGTGAGATATCCTTGCGTGAAAGCCACCGACAGCCCGACGAAAGAAAGAGACATCCCGACTTCAAATGCAGACCAATTAAATTTGTACTGGGTATAGAGAGTCCACACACTTGGATGAACCTGCCCCGCCAAGTACAGTAATAAATAAATCCAAATCAAAATACGCATCCCTGGTTGGAACAGCAGTTTGAATAAAGAATGAAACGGATTGAGTTTTTTGAGTTCTACTTTTCGGCGGTGAGCGGCATCCAAGGATTCAGGCAAGATAAAATAACCAAAAGCAAAGTTCAGTAGATTGAACACGGCGGCGGCAATAAATGGGGCTTGATATCCCAGATGTCCCAAAAGACCACCCAGCCCTGGGCCGACGATAAATCCTAATCCGAATGCAGCTCCAATCATTCCAAAATTCGCAGATCGATTGGAATCGTCGGAAATATCCGCCATGTAAGAACTGGCCACCGTCATACTAGCCCCCGTCAACCCCGAGACGATACGTCCAGCAAACAGAATCCCCAGTGTTGGCGCAAAGGCCATCATAAGATAATCCAGACCAGCTCCCAGCAATGAAATTAACAACACTGGGCGGCGACCAAAGCGGTCTGACAAAGATCCAAGAATCGGCGAAGCCAGAAACTGCATCAAAGCATAGATAGAAATAAAATATCCGTAGTAATGATTTACGAAACTAGGATCATGTCCAAACCTGCGAATCACATCAGGAAATACCGGAATCAAGATCCCAATCCCCAACGCATCTAAAAAGATCGTCGCAAAAATAAATCGAACACTCGCTGACTTGGATTTCATAAAACCTCTAATCGAATTGAGCAATTATTCTTTTATCGCTCTAAATGCACAACGAAAATTGTCTTATTGTCACATCATAGAAAACAGAGATTCATCGCCTTTACATCTCTGGTTGTGATATCATATTTCCAACAAGGAGGTCGTTATCTATCACGGTGAACGCTTCAACAGTATTAGTCATCTTATTGGCGCAGTTCTATCTGTAGTTGGCACATCTGTGCTTGTGACCTTGGCAGCGGTGCAAGGGGATCTTACCAAAATCATCAGCACAAGTGTGTATGGTGGAATGCTGGTTTTGCTTTATACGATTTCGACCCTTTATCATTCATTCCAAGGTCGCGCGAAAAAAATTTTACAGAAACTTGATCACATGGCGATCTATTTACTGATCGCGGGAACTTACACGCCATTTACGTTAATCACACTTCATGGGCCGTGGGGTTGGTGGTTATTTGGCATTAATTGGTCTTTGGCAATTATCGGAATCATCTTTGAGTTAACTTTGTCGCATCGGACAAGAATTCCTTCGATGATTATTTATGTCGTGATGGGTTGGCTGATTGTCGCTGCGATGAAACCCTTAATGCAGAACTTGGATCCACGCGGAATCGCATGGCTGGCAACTGGTGGCATTCTGTACACTGGTGGCATCGGTTTCTTTTTATTTGATGAAAAGGTGAAACACTTCCACGGCATTTGGCATTTGTTTGTCTTGGCGGGGAGCATCAGTCAGTATTTCTGCATTCTTTATTATCTGGTCTAGAGTCACTTTGACCCCGAAATCATTGGCATCTTCTTTGAATTGGATCCTTCCGTAACAAATAAAAAAAACCACGGAGGATTCAATGAAGAAACTTTTTGCAGCAATTTTGATCAGCATTTTTACTGTCGGTGCAATGGCAGCAATTGATGGCGACAACATGCGCCCAGGTCACGGTCGTCCAGGTCGCGGTGGCGGTTGGAATCCTCCTCCAAGTCATGGCGGTGGTGGCGGTTACCCAGGAAATCCAGGTCACGGTGGTGGCGGTGGATGGAATCCTCCAGGTAATGGCGGCGGCTGGGGTGGCGGCGGTCGTCCAGTTGTGACATGCTCTGCAACTGACAGAGGTTGGGAAGAGCATTTTGGTGGCCACAGCGATTGTAATTCTTGTTTGAGAAAACATGGTCAGTGTGTTGAAACTTGCTCCACTGAATCTTACCGTTCAATTGCTGAAGGTCTTGATTACCGTGGTTACAAAATGACCGTCGAAGCTCGTGGTCAATCTCAATACCAAACAGAGCGCGAAGCGTTCGAGCGTTGTGCTCGTATGTATCGCTACGCAAACTGCCGCATTGTCAGCACGACACCGGAAAGAGAAGTCTTATCACGTCGTTCTTGCCGCTAGGCTTTGATACCTAACAAGAAAGCTTCCTTCCGATATCTTGACCTCGAGTTGAGGATCCAGAGATGATAAACTGACGCTTCGGAAAAACCGAGCGTCAGTTCGAAGGGAGCTTTATCTTGAAACAAGAAATTTCCGCATCACTTTCTCTCCGAACTCCGCTCGACTTATCAAAACAACTTCAACACTATGCTTGTGTTTCAATTATTCTGCGCGGCCCAGCCGACAATCTTGAAGTGGGTTTTATTCAAAGAGCCAATGACCCCAGCGATCGATGGGCTGGCCACATCGCATTCCCCGGTGGCAAAAAAGAAGATTCAGATTTCAGCGATCTGGGCACGGCCCTCAGAGAAACCTTCGAAGAGGTCGGCATTGATTTATTACCCGACGAACTGATTGGCAGACTGGATGACATTCAAGCCAGAAAACATGGCTCTCTTTTAGAATTCTTTATTCGCCCATTCGTCTTTTTCACCGACAGAGATTTTGAAATCAAATTAGATCCTTCAGAGGTCGCGGACTTTTTCTGGATCAATTTGAACGACCTTATATCCGAAGAAAAGAAAACCACATACAGCATTAACCGAGACGAATCCCTTATCGAACTCCCCGCCATCGACGTCGATAAAGAACTCCCACTGTGGGGCCTCACCTATATGATGACCCAAAACTTGCTGACCCTTTTAAACAAAGACTAATCCCCAAAAAAACAAAGGCAGCACCTTTTTTGTGGCAACCGATGAAGGCATTCAACCCCGCGAAATGACAAAACCTAGAGCAGTCACTCTTGTGTCATTTTGAGAATCTGAAAAAACTTAAAAAAAGTCCTCAACAATACGAAAGTCCAGCCGATAAGTTCTGCATCAAGCTCGCTGAGAGGCGAGAGCGAAAGGAGCCTTGAATGGCTAAATTTACAGTACGTCACGAACACAACCGTAACATGGAGCTTCGTGAATTGACTGAATGCAGGGAGACCGGCCCACCCTAGCAAGCGTCCTCTCAAATTTGAGAAGAAAAAATAAAAAAACCAGGACGATGATGCGCCCTGGTTTTTTGTTTTTCTAATACTGATAGTTTTTGAACTACAAGATCGAGAACGTCGTAGAGAAGTTCACCGTTGTAGAATCAGCCGTAAAACTTTTTGGATAGAAATTGAAGTACGGTGCAAAGTAGATGTCGCGAGTGAATGCGTAACCAAAGCCCAAACGTTGGCTTAAAGTTTTATTCCACAACACTGACAAGTCATCTTCGCCACGTGGGTTGTTGAAGTTCAAAGACAAAGAAGTGTATGAGCTAAACTTATCCGTGAAGTTGTACTTAACTTGCGGAAAGAAACCTAAGCTATAACGGCCTGTGTTCTTTTCTTTTTTGCTCTTCATGTTAGGACCACGTTCAAAGAAGTAGTACCCCAAGGAAGTATCCACACCCACTGCAACTCGAGATGTCCCAATGTTGTACAAAAGAGAGTTGTCAATAGTAACGCCCGCGTATTCACCGATATCACGGTAAGCTGGGTTGGTGACGTACGTCACACCATAGCTGTTGCGCATTTGCATTTCGAACAGGCGACCATTGCGATCATAAGAAAGATATGGATTTTTAGTATCGTAACGTTTGACCCCTTGAACCGGAGTCACAGCACTTACACCCGTTCCTACAGAAATTGTGCTTTTTGAATCGATACGGTAGCGAGCACCGATAGAACCGCTTAACGCCGTTTCAAAAGTTCCGACAGAACCATCTGGGTTCGGTTGCATTTCGTTGGAAAGATCGCCCACTGGAGGACCATAGTAACCCAAAGAAAATTTCATGGAGTACCGAGACAACGAACCAGAGTCCGCTTTCAATTTTGCATCCGTGATTTCTTTATCGTCTTCAAATTTCTTATTGATGATTTTGCCAGTTTTCAAAGTTGAAGACTGAACAGAATCATTTGCCGGAGTGGCAGAAGACGGCGAAGTCAGCGTTGAAGTTTGTGCGAAGGCACTCACAGACAGTCCAATAAGGGCTGAAACAAGAACGGCTTTGTACATGATTTCTCCTGGGTTTTCAGGGTTTTAACCGCCGGAAACATAAAAGGAAAGTCAGGTCTTTGTCATCAAATAAGAAATGAAAAATATACCTGCTTTTTGACCAGCCGCCTTGACCCCACCCCAGGTCATCCTGTGACCTAATAGCACGCAAAACCAGGAAGGTGAATGATGCAAACCTCACGACGAGGTTTTCTAAAACTGACTGCCAATTCAATTATAGGCTATTCCGCCCTCAACTCCCCCCTCTTTACAGGATTAGCTTGGGCGGCAGGCGGATTTACCGGACGAATTCCGATCTGCCAACATATGACGAATGCCCACTCCACCCAGATTACAATTCTGACGGAGGCCGACAGATCCTATGCTTACCGAGTCAGCGATAGCCACGGACGAGTCCTCCCCGTGCAAATCTGGGATCACGATTTCCGGAACTATTATCACCAAGGCATTGATAAATTATGGATCGATGGCCTGCAGCCCGACCAAAATTATTACCTTCAAGTCCTGGCCAAAGACGACGGCACTGTTTTGGATGAACGCATTTTTCGCAGCCTGACTCTGGGCTCGGGCAACAACCTTAGGTTTGCCTTAGTGAGCTGCGCATTTGATTTCTATCGGACTCACGCCAAAGTAATGTGGGATCATGTTTTCGCTGAAAAACCTGAGATGATTTTTTTAATTGGCGATTCCGTCTATGCCGATCATAATTCCGATGGATCAGAATGCGATATTTGGCGCCGCTATTGCGAAACCCGATCGCGCTTGCGACATTTCGTTCAACCCACGCTAATCCCCACACTGACCACCTGGGATGATCATGACTACGGAAAAAATAACGCCTGCAAATACTTCCCTCAAAAAATGGCAAGCCGTCGTATTTTTGACCTATTCTGGGGCTGTCGCGAAACTGAAGGTTTGCGAAAAACGAAAGGCGTAGGATTTGAGTTCACGGCGCGGGGGCAAAAGTTTTGCTTTATGGATGATCGATACTTCCGAGATGAGCCTCGCTGCGGCGGCGCCATGTGGGGCGATGATCAGCAGGAGTCCTTGCTGTTTTCTGCAAAAGATTGCAAAAAGCCGACATGGATTCTAAATGGCAGTCAGTTCTTTGGTAATTACAAGTACCAAGAGTCTTTTCTGCAAGATTATGGGAAGAATTTCACCTATGTGTTAAGTCGTTTATCAAAATGCGAAGCGCCGGTGGTCTTTGCTTCTGGAGATGTGCATTTCAGTGAGGTCTTAAAAATCGAGCCGCGCTTACTGGGATATCAAACCTTTGAATACACTTCGAGTGCCATTCATAGCCTTAATTTTCCCACCACTCTGATTGATAAAAATCATCGTCGGGAATGTCAGTCCTGGCACCACAACTTTCAAGTCATCAAATCAAGTGCTGTAAATCATCGACTGAATATTTCCACCCGATCTATTGGTGCGCATCGAAATATCTTGTTTGAACATCACGCTACGGTGATGCGCTAAAGCGCACTCGGTAAAGAACATCGGGTATAAGGTCAATCACATCAGAGGCCAGCATACTTAACAAATCCCTTTTGTACGCTTTCCATAGGTTGGCTGTTGCTCCGTGAAGGTAGGCACCTAAAACAGCCGCCTTCGTGGCCGACAACCCCTGGGCTCTTAAGGCAGTTATAATTCCCGCTAGTACATCACCAGTACCTGACTTTGCTAGAGCGGCATTGCCGGTGGTATTTAAATAAGTACGCGTCGGCGTGCGAATCAAAGTGTGATGTCCTTTTAGCAAAACCACACAGTTCATAAGCTGTTGTGCTTTCACGACCGCC
>JBJTMR010000118.1:0-9183 GCA_046070625.1 Bdellovibrio sp.
CATTGCTCGCAAAGAAGTTTTTCATATTGTGCGTGATCCATTCACTCTAGCGATGGCCTTAGGAATGCCAGTCATTATGGTTATGTTCTTTGGGTTTGCCATCGAATTTAATATGGATCGAATTTCGTTGGCGGTGTTTGACGGAAGCAAAACGGCAGAGTCCAGAAGGTTGATAGAGGCGTTTACCAGCTCGCGCTATTTTGTTTCGCGTTATGTGATAAGTCCTTTGCAAGCTCAGCAAGTGGTTGATCAGGGGTTGGCTAAAACAGCTCTTATCATTCGACCTGATTATGCGCGAGACCTTAAGCCCTTCCAGCAATCTGCGGTGCAGGTGTTGATCGACGGCTCAGATAATTCTTCTGCGGGCTCTGTGATTGGGTATTTACAAGGGATTCAGACTCAGGTGATTGCAAAACAGTTTCCGAAGGTTTCAGTGGCTCCGCCCATAGACGTGCGCAGTCGCTTTCTGTTTAATCCAGAACTCAGAACACAGTGGTTTGTGGTCCCGGGGTTGGCGGCGGTGATTATTGCCATCTTATCAATCCTTTTGACGGCTCTGACGGTGGCCAGAGAGTGGGAAACCGGTTCCATGGAGTTGCTGCTGGGGACACCGGTAAAGCCCTTGGAAATAGTTTTGGGAAAGCTTTTACCATATTCGGTCATGGGCTTTGTCGCAGTTATTTTTGTTTTTATTTTGTCGCAAGTAGTGTTCGCCATTCCCTTTCGCGGCAGTTTTATAGTGTACATGATTTCCTGTCTGGTATTTTTGTGTACTTACCTGGCGCAAGGTCTGTTGATTTCCGTTGTCACCCGTAAGCAGCAATTGAGTATGCAGATTGCGATGCTGACCGGATTGTTGCCGACGACTTTGTTGTCCGGGTTTATTTTTCCCAACGAACACATGCCAGATTTTTTTTACTATCTGACTATGGTTTTGCCCGCTCGTTGGTTTATCGACATCAGCCGAAAGATTTTTTTACAGGGGACGGGTTTTGCGCAAATTGCGCCGTCGTTTTTGATGCTGTGTCTTTTGTTGTTCGTGATGATTTTCATTGCTTCCCGAAAGTTTAAAAAGGATGTCGAGCCGTGAAAACGTTAAGAGGTTTTTTAAAGAAGGAGCTCCGGCAAACACTGCGCGACCCCCGGATGAGAATTTTATTGTTTGTCGCCCCTTGTGTGCAGTTGACGGTTTTTGGTTTGGCGCTGTCGACGGAAGCCCGACATATTCGCCTGAGTGTTTTTGGATCTCCGGTGGATACGGAGCTACAGCAGATCTATCGTGATTGTTTGGCCTCGGGATGGTTTATTCCCGCCAAGGTCAGCACCTCAGATCCCTCCACTCAGATTCAAAGTGGCGAGGCGGATGCGGTCATGGTGGCCCCCTCAGGAGGGCTAGACAAGGCGCTGGGGCGCCAAGAGGGACGTTTGCAGCTTCTGGTAAATGCGACGAATGTGACCCGCGGGCAAAGCATCGAGCGGTACTTCATGGCCATTGTAAATGCGCGCCATAGACTGGCGACCCTGGTTCCTATTCAGTTTGATGTGCGGGTTCTTTATAACCCAGCGATGCGAACGGCGTTGTTTTTAATTCCCGGAGTGATGAGTTTGTTGGTCTGTTTGATTACGATCTTATTGACCAGCATGTCGATCACCAAAGAAAAGGAACTGGGAACTTTTGAGACTTTGATCGCCGCTCCGGTGAAGCCCCAAGAAATTATTTTGGGAAAAACGATTCCTTTTGTGATCTTGGGAATGAGTAACATTCCCTTAATTCTGGGGGTCTCGGTGTTTCTTTTTGGTATGCCAATGCGTGGAAGCTTTTGGGCTCTGGGAGTTTCGGCCTTTACATTTGTCTGCTGTACCGTGGGAATTGGATTGCTTATTTCCACTTTAGCGAAGAATCAGCAGCAATCCATGATGGGAGGATTTTTGTATCTATTCCCCTCGGTGCTTTTGTCGGGTTTGATTTTCCCTGTAGAAAACATGCCTTGGGCTCTAAGGATATTTGCGCTGCTAAATCCCTTAACTTATTTCATCGAGCTTTTGCGAAACATAATGCTTAAGGGAGGGGATCTGCGCCTGATAACCACAAATGTGCTGATACTGATGTTCATGGCATTGGTGATGATTACCATTAGTTGGCGCAGATTCCACACCACACTTTAGATTGGTGAAAAAGGCCCATCCGACTGCGTTGTCTCGCTTTGTCCTCGCTCCGACGTGCGAATAGCACGCCTGCGCTGTGGGAAAGCGCTCCGCCTTGCGGCTGAACCTTTTTGACCAATCTAACCTACTAATACTAGTGGTGGTGCTCTTCGGTTTTTTCTACACGGGGAACGACTGGGATTTCAAATTTTTCTTCTTTGTTATTAACAAGAAGTTTTACTGTGATTTTTGTGTTCGCTTCGACCTTTGAAGTGGCATCAAAAAGCATGATGTGATTGCCGCCTTGCTTAAGTTCGAATTCTTTGCCAGGTTCCAAAGTGATTTGTTCCATTTTTTGCATGCTCATGCGACCGTCTTTTTCTTTGGTCTCATGTAACTCGATAGCTGTGAATGGTTTGGCTTCCACCGCTTTGATGGTGACTGGTTTTTTTGAAGTGTTTTTGATCACTCCGTAACCAGCTGTTGTGTTTGAACCTTGAATAGGTGCAAAGATTTTTGCATTCGTGATTGTGACATCCGCGGCAAAAGCCGTGCTGCCTGCAAGAACGATCAGGGCGATAAGTGACTTCATAGGTTCTCCTTAATTTTTTCTACAATAGAATCTGCTGAGCGGGGATTAGGAAGCGTATCTAATACAATTCCTTTTCTGTTTAAAAAATAAATTCGATCTGTATGTGAGATCGAATAGCCCAAATAAGACTTCGCATCTTTTTCAACAATATAGCTGGCTTTAAAAAGATTTACGATGCTGTCGATTTGTTCTTTGTTGCCTGTCAGGCCGATAAAATTCGGATTAAACTGTTGGGCATAGATTGCAACAGTGGCTGGGGTGTCGTGTTCGTAATCGACACTTAAAAACACCAGGCGGACTTTGGCTTTTTCTTTTTCTGATAACGAAGCGAAGGCTTGGCTTGAATAAGAAAGCGCCATTGGGCATACATCAGGGCATTTTGCGTAACCAATATATAACAAAGTCAGAGTTTTAGGGTCGTCGTTGAAGTTCCAAGTTTGCCCATTGAAGTTTCCCGAAAAAACACCACCGAGCTCTGGGGCACGGTTGGAATACCAAATCAGCCCAGCCAGCAGAGCAAGAGCCAAGATGGCGGAAACGAGCGAAGCGAGAAGAATATGTTTTTTAATAACGGCTCCCAATGAAGATGAAGTCGTTATCTCATAGCAGTTTTCCGGAGGGGAGCCAATGCAACAATTTGCTGCTAATGGCTCCCTAGTGGCGCGTCGAGTTAGTCGACTTACTGGTTAAAAGCTCTCGCTTGCACTTCGCATGCAGAAGACTGGTCTAGGTTGATGGTGTCCAATTTAACCGAGCCATTCAACAAGACAACCTTATAAAGTTGTTGGTAGTTGCAGACTGCGGCGATGACGGCCCCAGGTCGGTTTTGCGCTATTTTTCTATTGAGAACTGAGACGACGCTTGTGCAGCTTGAAGATTGATCAAGATTGAGGTCGGTCACACGCGAAGCTCCGGTTGAAAGGTCGGTAACGATGGTCTTCATATTTTGGTAGGTGCAAGAGAACGAGTATTGGATGTTGTTTTCTATAGGAGAATACGCCGTTGTTTTAAGGCGATAAGATAATTCACCAAGAAGCTCTGAATTAGAAGCCTGCTCAAGGCATCGGTTGGGAGCGTTTCTGCCTGGAGCGGCGTAGGCAGTGAAGGATCCTAGAAAACAGGTTGAAAAAAGTGCTAGCAACATAGACTTTTTAAGAAGCGATTTCATCGGGACTCCCTATGGTTTTAACATCCTCGCTCTGGTGCGAAGTGTAAGTCCTTTCAGCGATCTGCAAATCTAAAGCCAGGGATTTTGGAGTCAAAGTGGCTCCGAGAGGCTTGATCAGTGCTTCATCGAAATTAAAAACCCACAACTTTTAAGAAGTTGTGGGTCCTATTCCACCCTAACGGCGGCTTTTTTATTCTAAGTATTTTAACTCTTAGTAGTAATTCGACTTACCTGGAACCACATAGCGATAGAACTTGCTATCCCATGATGGCTTTGCCGACATCTCTTCATCATAGCTCGATGGTTGACGCGGATCTGGTTCTGATTTCCATGGTGTTGCACAGCCTGACAAACCTGCCATAGCAACCAAAAGATAACTAGCCATTGCGATCTTTGCTGTAGACTTCAACATACTGCACTCCTTGTTGTTGTTCCTGTACTGGAACTTCGTTGAGTTACCTATCGGCGATTCTCTAGACTTAAGAAGGGTGAATTTACAAAAAAGTGAATTTTCTCGAGATAAAAGTCTGACTGTCTCAGTCTGAGGCAAAAGAGCGAGAATCTATCGTTGTTCCTTCCAGTTGTGTCTTTACAGGCAGCAGGTTGTGGAGTTGGCCGTATTTCAGAACTGCCTTATCGTTAAGCCAGGCCGTGACCAGAGGAGGCTCTCTATGACGACAGTAGCATTACTCGTGCACCTTGAGGCAAAACCCCAAATGGAGTTTGAGGTAGAAAAGTTTTTGCGTGACGCTTTGCCGCTGGTGCAAGAAGAGCTGCAAACGACGGCATGGTTCGCCCTTAGAACGGGTCCTTCCAGTTTTGTGATCTTTGATGCCTTTCCAGATGAATATGGTCGCCGTGCACATTTAGAGGGTAAGGTGGCTGCGGCCTTGATTTCCCGTGCGCCGGAACTGTTTGCAAGGCCACCGCGCATTGAACGGGTGGATGTTCTGGCGGATAAACTGCCGGGCGCAATCAGTGAAACCTCGATCCCACCAAGACGTCCAAACCCTGATTTTCATTCTCACGCTTAGAAGGAACAGGTGGCTAACTGCGCGCAATAATAGAGTGCAGTTGAGCGGTTTTTTCGTCGATATTTTCTTTCAGGGATTCTTTCTGTTTTTCAGTCATGAGGCCAATGATTTGCGCCACTAGCTTTTGCAGGTCGGCTTGGTATTTTGCAAAGGCACTGCGGTACTCTGGTAAATCGTATTTATCAGGATGGGTGTAATAGTCTTTCACAAAGGCTTTCATTTCATCCGGGGATTCTTTGTGATTCAGGAAGGCTTGCATCACAAAGTTTTTGTTTTGGGCTTTTAGTTCTGCGGGGAACGGAGAGCTATTCAGATTGTCGTCCATAATTTTCTTTTGTTCCGGAGTTAAAGAACCTAGGAACATCTCAAACCATTCTTCGTATTTTTCCCGGTACTCTTTTTTGATTTTCACCAGGTCTTGAGCTTTTTCTAAATCTTCCTGATTTTTTTTCTGAAAAGATCTATTGAAATGCTCTAGTTGCTTCGAGTTGGTCGAGGCAATGAAATCAACAGCCGTGGTGGCGAAGTATGAATTCAGCTGCTCGACGTCTTTCAGAAAAGAAGCAAAGTAAAACGCCACTCGAGAGTCATTGATTGCGCCCTCGCGGACTTCTTGTTGAATTCCTTGCAAACGCTCAATCCAACTGGGCAGCACTTGGGCTTTTAATCCTTGCAGATCTTTTTGAATCCCGCTCTTGAGTTCTTTACTTTGCTTGGATGAGATATCGAAGTAGTCATCAACTTTAGAGGCGATATAGGTGTCCGCCCAGCGGAAGGCGATATCCAAGCGACTGCAACCCGTTAAAGTGCAAAGGCCCAAGCACAAAATAAGTGAGAACTTATTCATTCCATATTTTTGCATGCGAGTTCATCTATAAGTGAAAAATCAAGCTGTGAGGACTCGGTTTGTTGTGACTCCTGAACTTAAGGTATCAGGAAAAAACAAACTCAGACTAACTTCTGAAGCAACTCAGTCCAAGGTCCTAGGAAATATGAAGATCCTCAAAATCCCGTGATGCTGTTGTTGTTGAATGAGTATTGGCAGATTTTGGGCATAAAAAAACCGAAGATAAACTTCGGTAATTTTGCTTCGAGAAATTTGGAGCGGGAGACGGGGCTCAAACCCGCGACCTATGCCTTGGCAAGGCATCGCTCTATCAACTGAGCTACTCCCGCGCTCGAAGAGAAACCAAAATTACAGTTGCCAGGTAGTATTGTCAACCGCTAAAAATAAAAAATATGAAATCAATCGTCATGGGGCGCGTAAAAAAATGGGTGGTTTTAGCTCTTATAGGCTGTTTTGCTTATTTTGTGGGCTATATTTGGGGGCAGGGAAGTCATAAGACTCCTCCCGTTGTTGAATCCACCATTCAAAGTACAAAATAAATCCCTCAAATAGTTTACTCATGCCCCAGAAACTCGAAATCCATCGTTTGAGAATAATAGCGAGGCCGCTGTGGTTCGATTAAATGGATGTACTGAGGGCTCTTACGAAAAACATCCCTGACATCCTGATCAAGATTTTTAGAGAGCGCGAGAATGTCTTTCGCGAAATCAGCGCTTAAAAGGACGGGCTGCCCTTTATTAGTTTGATGAAAAGTCGCCAGCATTTTTCCCGGGTTCATTTTGTAATAGGTCGCTAAGCTCCGAATGCTTTCCGGCGACACGCTCATCGAGTCGGCATTCACGACAATAAACGCATCCATCGCTCCGATATAATTTTTGAGCCCCGTTTGCAAGGATGAGAGCGAGCCTTTTTTATAGTCTGCATTCAAAACAAATTCGACATTCAAGTCATACAGCTCGCCATGAACTTTCTGCGCTTCATGTCCCAAGACAACAATAGTGGGCCCTGTTTTTGTCATCAAAATACTCTGAGCCATCTTACGGACAGAAGAAGGTCTTTGTTTTGAGTGCAGAAGTTTATTAAAACCGCTCAGAAGAGTTGCGGGATCTGCGGCAAGTAAAAACGTGGCAATTCGTTGTTCATTCATTTTTTTCACCTCGATAGGCGAGATGCTATAGTGGGAAAAAACGACCCGTCAAATTTCAGAAGTTGGGATTTGTTAAAGACCACAACAGGCGACCTTCGCAGCTTGCTTTCATTTTGTATTGTCATTTAACATATGAAATCTACGTAAAGGATGATTCATGCGGATAAGACAAGTGGGGTTTTCATCGCGTTTGAAGGCGCATCGAAAACTTCTGACATTGGAAACTCTTAAGTTTATTGTTGAGTTTCTTAAAGATCGCGATGCGCGCTTAGCGGCCTTCCGCTCAGGTGTTCCAGAGAATTATGCCTCTAAACAAGGTCAGTGGCTCAAAAAGCACCCCATCGTCTTGGCGGCCATGGAAAGCGAAGTGGATTCTCGAGATATGTTAAAGCTTGAAAAAGCCGTGGCGGAAATTGAACGCCAAATGGATATCTGCAAAGAGATTCTCAACCTTCAGGACTATTGATTACTTCAGAGCACAAAGAAGAATGACCCTAAGCGAGACTTGCTTTTGTTTAAAAACATCATTTACGATGTTTCTAATGATGCATAATTTTTCGGTTTTTATTCCTTTGGTCGTTACCCTTTTATTTAGTGTGTATGGGCACGCGCAAATGTTGGGTGCGGGTTTAGTCCCACCCTCAAAGCAAAAAGTTTTGCTTTCCTATATGGGCTCTTATCAGCCAGAAACAAAATTTGGCGATGAGTCCACGAAGGCCGGTCTTGAAAAGGGCATGGTGACGGCGTCGGTTCCGGTTGTCAAAAGCGACCAAGACAGTTGGACCGTTTCCGCAATGGCAAACTGGATCGATATCAGTCCGGATCAGCCTCGGCGGCAAGATCTTTATCAATTTGACTTTGGCCTGACCTATAGCCGCGTGATTGAGGACAATCGCTTTTGGGCGATGAACGGAAGTTTTGGCTCTGCCAGCGACAAACCATTTAAGGATCCTTCGGTAAACACTTTGGGGGCTAGTTTTTTTTATGTGAATCCAACCTCGGCAGAAACCAGTTGGCTGTTTTTGGTGAACTACTCGAACAACCGCCCGATCTTGAATAACATTCCTTTGCCGGGATTTGCCTACACCTATATTCCCTCAAAAACCTTTCGAGGAACCTTTGGAGTTCCGTTTGCGATGATCTATTGGGAGTTTGTGGATCGTTGGAGCGTGAATTTGTTTACCCTCATTCCCTGGGTGGTGAAGACTTCAGTGGATTATTCCATCAATGGACCCATGAAGGTGTCTTTGGGGTTGGATTTTTCCCAAGGGACTTATTACCTCTATGGTCGCGAGAATAAAAAAGAACGATTGTTCTATGATGAAAAACGAATGTACTTGGGCTTCAAAAGTCCCCTAAGCCGCCAGATGATGGCCGAACTTGAAGCGGGCTATTCGTTTGATCGTAAGTTCTTTGCTGCGGAAAATTATGAAGTTCGTCCCAACGATGCTTTGCATTTGGGCTCAAGCCCTTATCTGAAGTTTGCACTTCAGGCAGGTTTTTAAAAGACTAGCGATCGCTGGAAAGAAGGCGGGAAACACTTGTCGATGCCGAGGCAAAAAACACAGGTTTTTGTGTTTTTGCCGAGGCGATCTTCAAATAGCTGCTCAGCAAGAGCGCCATGAAGATGAAAAACCAATTGCTTGGAGACAAGTGCAGAAGCATATACGTCCTAGGAGCTCTTTCGGCTCTTTAAGTATCCTACATAGTATTCAATACCGCTGGTTATACTCAAAATGACGCTGACCCACAATACTCCGTAGCCAATTTTGTCTAAATAGGGGATCCAAGGGTCCATATTTCCAATAATTACAATCGGGATAGCCACCATCTGCATGGCGGTTTTCCACTTTCCGGCTGGTTTGGCGTCAATAATAATTTGATCTGCTGCAGCAACAGAGCGGATGCCCCCGATAAAGTTATCTCGGGCCAGGATGATGATAACCATCCAGGCATCGATTTTCCCCAAGGAAAGCAGCATGGCCAAGACGCTGGTGACCAGAATCTTATCCGCGATGGGGTCCATGAATTTTCCGAAGTTACTTACGGAGCCGTATTTACGGGCATAGTAGCCATCAAAATAATCCGTCGTTGAAGCCAGAATAAAGCAGGCGGCTGCAACGATGTTCCAGGCAAGTGTGTTGGGCCACATGGCTGCCACAATAACGGGCACCATGAAGATGCGGCTCATGGTGATTCTCATTGCTAGGTTCTTTTGCCACTCAGTGACGGCCATCGTGTCTCCAGTAA
>JBJTMR010000119.1:0-2403 GCA_046070625.1 Bdellovibrio sp.
AAATAAAAGTGCCTGCAAGGAATCTTCAGTGATAACTCGCAGGCTAAGGGGAATGAAACCAATCCTTGTATGTATTGATACCTTCCATATGCACACCTCTGATTCCTCAGGTGACTCATGACCTTTGGCAACTGGCTGGCATCTCTTGCGAGGAAGCCCCTCTAGTTTTGCGCCCCATAGTTTCCTATGGTTTGCCTTGAGGCAAAGGAAGGATCTAAATCCTAACAGAGTATAACCCTAGGAACCTCCTTTGAGTTATTCTTGTCGATCCAACCAATCGTTCATCATTTCTTTAGCGAGGCCTGAACAATGAGCCTCGTTGTAGTAATCCTGGTGACGCCTAGTCACTTTGGTGCTTCATCATGATGGTCGTGAATACGATACTTCATCACTGTCCTCCTTAGCTGGCCCTAAAGCATTCACTCACTCGAAGGTGAGTCTTACGAGCCATGCGGTTTCAACATTCACAGGATAGCTCGACCAAAGTTTTAATTTCAAGGGGGCCGCTTTCGATTCTCAAAACAGTTCATTTTTGCGTTTCACTCCGGGAAAACGCTGGGGGTCGCGCAACATAAAAGTTCTTTTTCGTCTCGGGTTCGAACGCTTGCGTGAATGAAAAAATACTCTGCGGGGGGCACACACCACCGCTTTGCTCGGACAGTCCTCGCTCTTCTTGGTGGTGCCTTTTAGTTTTCGATGGGTTCGTTGGGGTTTTTTGTATTTAGAGAGCTGCGCATTGCTGCGGAACTCGCGCGCGGTGGTGTGTGCCCCCCGCAGAGTATTTTTTCACTCACGCAAGCTCACGTGTGGAGTGGTAAAGATTTTTTTTGTTTTGAGAGTCGGTTGTAGAGGGATGAGCGTAAAAAGTAGAATTTAGAACGGCACTGATAGCTCAGTGCCGTTCTAAATTGTTCGTATGTCGCAAGTCGCTGGGGTTAGTGTTTTCTTTTTTTTAAGTAAGCTTCTAACTTATCGAATGTTTCTGTCCATCCCTTGATGCAGTCGTCTTGAAGTTCGTTTGGGACGCCTTCTTGATAGAGGTTGAAGTGGCTGGTGTTATCATCGAGGGCTGCAAATTCGAAAGTGATGAATCCTTGTGCGGGCCAGTCGCCAGGCATTTTTGCTTCTTTTGCGGAGATAGGCTGTCCTTGGTCGTTGGCAAAGTTGTCGGTCATGATGATGCGTTTGTTGTTTAGGATTTCTTCAAATTGGCCGGTCATGCCGCCGCCACCTAGATCTGGGCTGCCTTTCATGCTGATAAAAAATCGGCCGCCTTCGTGGAAGTCTACTTCGGCTTTGTCGGCGTAAAGTCCTTGGGGCCACCACCATGCCTTAATGCTTTCAGAGGTTGTAAACGCATTAAAAAGTTGATCGACGGGCACATTAAATTTGCGCTCTATCTTTAGAAGCTTTGATTGAGGCGTCGATTCTCTGTGAGGCGAAGCTTGCAGTCTTTGTTGTGACGGTTGCATAAGCACTCCTTTGTAACTTGATTACTTTCCGATTATATCGGGTAGGAGGCGGGCATAAAGGCTTTTGAATCTTATGTGTTAAATATGGGGAGCAGTGAGTGCCCTCGTCAACCCCACATCCCTGTGTCTTCTGCCGAAGGTGACAGTCCGTTTCCCAGTCACTGGTCCATGGACCTGGTTACACGTTGGAGTTCGTCTTAAGGACCTACAAAATTTGTTTCATTTGCAGAACAATCGCGAGAATCATTCCACAAATTATCAAAACTTTTTTGCAGTTTTTAGACCGATGAACTGCTTGCGAACCCAACCAAAGAGAATGGCTAAGAGGACAAGGGTCGAAGCAAGCCATTTCATAAATGTGATAGCTCCCAGCCAAGAAGGTGATTGAACCCATCCAATCAACACGCCGAGGATCGTCGAAGTTTCAAGCAAATCAAAAAATCCCGGCGTAAGGGCGAAAGCCGTGGTGATCAGGCCTGGCTTATAAACACGTCTGATTTGCAAAAGCAGTAGATAGCTATAGGCAAAAATAAACACCAAATCGAAAAGTTCGTGGCGGAGATAAGCATTCACTTCAGAAAGTGAAAGGCTTGCAAAAAAATCTTGAGCTTCAAGGGCTGAGTAATACAAGCGAACATCCAGGGCTTTTTGAGAGCCCCAGAGTTGCACCATAATGACTAACATGATGATCAGAGTAAGAAGCCAAAATTCTTTTTTAAAGGATTTCATGAGATCTGAGTTCTCAATTTCCTATGGCATGATCTCGCGAATATGATCCGCGATTTTCATGAACGCTTGTGCTTCAGCACCGTTGCTGTTGGCTTCAACAATCGGAATACCAGCTTCACATGCTAAACCCACAGACGGGTTGAATGGAATTTCGCCTAACTTCGGAATATTTTTCGAAGCCGCGTAAGTATCCATTTCGCCT
>JBJTMR010000120.1:0-5677 GCA_046070625.1 Bdellovibrio sp.
TGCCAAATCCATGGCGCGTAAATTCTTTTATCAAAACGGCGACGACTTAAATGTCGTGGAAAAGAATGGTCAGATCTACTCTTTCGGCCTGGGGCACGAAGGGTCTTTCTTTAGCTGCCAAGGCGTTGATTCAGCCAAAACAATCAACTGTACGTGTAAATAAAGTTTTTTCTTTTGTGGGGCATAGTCGGTGAAAAAAGTCGGACTTATTCTGCTTTCATTTTTAGGTATTTGTTCATTTATATTTTATGACCTCTATTTGGACTGGGGAGCTCAGGCTCCAAAAGTTCATCTTTTCTTTGAGTTTTTAGTAGGGTTGGCATCGTTAGCATGGCTGCTCTTTTTTTTAAGAAAGTATGTGCTGCTTTTAAAGGTTCAGGCACTTTCAGCGGAAGAAACTAAAGAATGGAAAGAGAGGGCGTCTCAACTTTCAGAGGGACTTACCTATTCCATTGATGCGCAGTTTGACACATGGGGTTTAACTGAGACAGAGAAAGAAATTGCCCTACTATTAGTCAAAGGTTTGGCAACCAAAGAGATCGCGAGTGTTAGAGACTGCTCCGAAAGAACGGTACGGCAACATGCTCAAGCTGTTTATTCCAAGTCAAAGTTAGCAGGTCGGGCCGAGTTGGCGGCATTTTTTATTGAAGATCTGCTGGTTTCTCCGCAAATCAAGTAAGTCAAATGGCCCAAAAGGCCCTTTATGGCGTTTTGACGGATACTTTTTAGACATTTTTTAAGTTCAAAATAACTCCAAGGAGATTTTGAACTTATGGCGCGAAGGTATTTTGCTGCGATTCTATGGTTAAGCCTGTCCTTGGCGGGCCCTTTTCTTTATGGAGAAGATTCCTTTTCTTTAAGGGCCGCATGGTCGGTTGCTCGGGAAAAATCCTTGGCTCTTGATATTCAAAAGCACCAGGCTGACTTCAGTGTTGCATTAGGTCAGAAGTCCGCTCTTTGGGAAGATCCATTTTTAGAACTGTCTCAGGGGCGCAGAAAAGCATCAGCTCAAGATTCACAGGTAATGACTTGGAGTTTGCGTCAGCGACTTCCTACCGGTGCAGATCGAAAAATTGAACAAATCGCAGTGGAGGGACAAGCCTCTGTTCAGGCCTTAAAGCTTAAGGAAGTTGAACTCATACAAGAGCAGGACTTCGCTTTCAAAGTCTACGATCAGAAGATTGCTGAAACTGAGCTTCAACATACGCAAGAGCGTATAGAGCGTGTATCCGCAATCAAGCAATATCTCAATAGAACGAAGTCCTATACGGCCGCGAACTCATTAGAAAGACGTCTTATTGATTTGCGACTTAGAGATATTGAACAGAAAAAATCAAAATTATTGCTCGAAATTGAAATGGGCCAGAGTTACTTCAAAAAAATTGGAGTTTCCGGTAGCGCCATAACAGCACCTTGGATTGATGCTTCAAAGCTTCCCTCTTTGGTTCCCGTTAGTCGGTCCAAAAAATCCCTGATCACTCAACAGTTGGAACTGAAGAAACGAATCGCTGACGATCAAAAGGACATTAGTTTATTCAGGCCGACTGTAGACATTTTTGTCTCGGGTATGAATGAATCTGGCGGTTCCGAAGAAAAAGACAACAGTATTGGGATCGGGCTTTCACTGCCTCTTTCAGCATTTTCCTCCGGAAAGAAAAATGCGATTTCTAGCAACCTTATGATGGCAGAAAAATCTGTAGTGCTGGCGGAACGGGAAGCGGATCTGGCGATGGACGAGATACGTTTACGGTCCAAAAATTTAGCTGAAATGTATCAAGTCATTAATATCGAGATCCTTAAAAAAATCGAGAGTGAAACACCAACCTATGAGACGTCCCTTAAAAGACAAGAGATTTCAATTGTTCAATTTCTGGATTACGAAGATCGCATTCACGAACAGGTAGAGCAGTTTTATCAAAATCAAGTGAAGGCTCTTCAGATGATGTCGATGGTGTCTTCTTTAACTGGGGAATCCATTTTGAATCTTATCGAAGGAATGAAGTAATGAAGCATCTGATAAAATTGGCGACACAGAATAAGGCCGTAACTTTTATAATATTGGGATTGTTTTGTGCCTACGGGATATTTTCTTTAGGACGTCTTCCAATCGACGCGGTTCCTGATATTACCCAAGTTCAAGTGATGATCAATGCTAAGACCGGACCACTGAGCCCTGAGCAAATCGAGCGACAGGTCACATTTCCTGTGGAAAGTGAAGTCACGAGTATTCCAGGGGTGGAAGAAGTTCGCTCTCTTTCTAAATATGGTTTATCTCAAGTCATTGTTGTGTTTGCTGACGGGACGGATATCTATTGGGCTCGGCAACAAATTACAGAGCGGTTAAATTCGATGACATTTCCTCGTAGTATCAAACCAGAACTGGCTCCCATCACGACAGGTCTGGGGGAAGTTGTTATGTATACTTTGGAAGCTGGGGAGAGCAGTCCTTTACGTAAGATGAGTGAGTTTGAAAGACTTATGCGTTTACGTTCCATTCAAGAATACCTGATTCGCCCTGAGCTAAGAAGAATACAAGGTGTGGTTGATGTTGATACAAATGGCGGCTTCCGTCGCGAAGTTCACGTCAATATCTTCCCGGATAAAATGAAAAAACACGGAGTGAGTATCTTAGCTTTGAAAAGTCTCCTGATGACTTTAGGAGACAGTGAAGGTGGCGGATATATCGAGGAGTCGGGTCAGCAAATTATCGTGGGATTAAATAACGAAATCTCAAAGCTATCCGAGGTATTGAATATGCCGTTAAAGACCGGATTTGATGGACATCCCGTCAGAGTCAAAGATGTGGCGGATGTGCGCATTGAGTCGGGTCTTCGCGTTGGCGCTGCAACAGCAGATGGTCAAGAGGCCGTCCTAGGAACGGTGTTAATGAGGTCTGGGGCAAACAGCAGAGAGGTGGCTTCTGAAGCGCAGTCTCGTATAAAAGGTCTGACTCTTCCGGATGGAGTTGAAATTAAGGTGCGTTACTCCAGAACCTTTTTGGTTGATGCGACAATTAAGACGGTTCAAAAAAATCTACTTGAAGGAGCCATTCTTGTCATTTTGGTTTTGTTTTTTATGTTGGGAGACCTTCGTGGTGCTTTGATTGTCGCAATGACAATCCCTGTCTCAATGCTGGGAGCCTTTGTCGGTATGAACTGGCTTGGGATTTCGGCAAATCTGATGAGTCTTGGGGCCATTGATTTTGGATTGATTGTCGATGGTTCAGTTGTTTTAGTAGAAAATTTCATTCGCCGCGCGGGCAGTCCACAAATTAGGGGAGCTCGATTTAAATTCTTCCTTGAATCTACAGAAGAAGTTTTAAAGCCTATATTTTTTGGTGTTCTGATAATCATGCTGGTTTATGTTCCTATTCTTTTCCTGGGAGGGACTGAAGGAAAAATGTTCCGCCCGATGGCCATTACGGTTCTTTTGGCTTTGGCCGTGAGTTTGCTTTTCACGATTGTGATTGTGCCGTCATTGTCATCGGTTTTTTTAAAGGTCGATGAGCCTCATCACACGCCGTTATTTCTGCAAAAATTAGAAGTATTTTATTCGCGAGCTTTAAATTGGAGCTTCGCCCACAAAAAACTCGTTTTGATCCCGGCTCTTTGCAGTCTCTTAGCTGCTCTGTATGTAGGATTGTTTCAACTAGGGTCCGACTTTATTCCTCAGCTAGATGAAAAAGATCTGGTCATTGGCTTAGTAAGACCTTCTAGTCAGAGTTTGACGGACTCAGTCCGCTGGCAAAAAAAATCTGAAGAGATCATTAAGCAATATCCAGAAGTCGAATCTGTTTTTTCCAGAATGGGTACTCCAGATTCAGCAACCGACCCGATGAGTGTCAATTTCGCAGATACCTTCGTAATTTTAAAGAAAGATTATAGCGGAGGCAGAACAAAAGCTCAGTTGTTTTCCGAAATATCGGAGAAACTCGGAAAGCTGACGGAGCAAGAGATATCTGCCACACAACCCATTGAAATGAGATTCAATGAAATTCTGGAGGGGAGTCGTGCTGATGTTACCTTGCGTATCTACGGGCCCAATTTACAAGTTTTAGCGTCATTGATCGATGAATCAAAAAAGAAACTTGAAGGAATGCCAGGTTTGGAAGAAGCCCAATATGATTCTCTGACAGCACTCAAAAAGAGTCCCCTTTTAGACATCGTTCCTGACGATGCGAAGATATCACAGGTAGGGGCCCGTCGAAGTGATCTGCGCGATATATTTGGATTAGCTATGGGCGGAGAGCGTGTGGGAACTTTCATCGAGAATGATCGGTCTTTACCAATTGTCATGCATCTTGATGAATCTCTTCGTTCTGATATTCGTTCGCTGGCCGTATTGCCTGTAGATGTCAACGGAGGTGGGACGGTGGAGCTTGGCAAGGTAGCAGATTTCCGCTCTTCAGAAAGAGTCACGACCATAGCCCGCAGTTGGGGACAGAGATATTCGGCATTGTCTCTTTTTGTAAAAGGTCAGGATATTCAGAACTTCGTCTTGGATGCGCAGAAAAAAATATCCGATATTTCGCTTCCTGAGGGATACCGCTTGTACTGGGGCGGGCAGTTCAAAAATATGATGGAAGCTAAAAAGCGTTTGATGATTTTGGTTCCACTCACTTTGTTAGTGGTGTTTTTCCTTCTTTATAAAAATTTCGGTTCATGGCGTGAGGCCATCATCGTTTTTGCGGCAATCCCATTTGCCATGATCGGTGGAATCTTTAGTTTATGGATACGCGGAATGAGCATGACGGTACCTGCGTCGATCGGTTTCATTGCCTTGGCTGGTATTGCGGTCTTAAACGGCGTTGTGATGGTGACATTTATTTCGGGGCTCGTTCAGGGAGGCTTGCAATATAAAGAAGCGATTTTAAGAGGGGCCCGTTTGCGCTTAAGGCCCGTCTTGATGACGGCGCTAGTTGCATCACTGGGCTTTATTCCCATGGCATTTAATACGGGCATTGGTTCTGAAGTGCAAAGGCCGTTGGCGACAGTCGTTATTGGAGGGTTGTTATCAGCAACGATTTTAACTCTCATCGTGATCCCATTAACTTATGGTTTAAGTTTAGATCTTAAAAAAAGAACGGAGTAATTATGAGCAAGATAATTTTTGGAATTGGTATGTTAGCTGTTGTTGTAGGATGTGTGTCGCGTCCGCTTCATTCAGATCTTCAACCCGAAGGAGCTCGTTTAGTTCGAGTCAAAGATATGCACGGTCTTGAAAAAGGAGCTGCAGTTCATTTGCATCAACAAGAATGCCATAAATCAAAAAATGGCAATAGCATGAAGAGTTCCATTAAATGCGATAAACTAAGAATTGCAGATGGCAAAGTTATCGAAGACGCGGGCCGTGGTGGGATCCTTATAGAGCTTGATAAGGATGTGAAGCTCAGTGAGGGCATGTTCTTTGAGGAATCTGGAGAGGTCTGGAAGTCAAATTAAAAGACCAACGCCCTTGGTGGAGACGTTGGTCTTTTTTGGAACTTTGAATTTCAAAAAACTATTGGAAGCGAGTCAGAGCGTCGCGTAGTGAATCCAATTGAACTCTGGATTGCGCAAGCAAAGCACGGTCCGCAGCGATCACGTCTTCATCGGCATTAGCTACGAATTTTTCGTTAGACAATTTGCCGTTCAAAATTGAGATGTCCTTATGAAGCTTCTCAATAGATTTGTTGATA
>JBJTMR010000121.1:0-16738 GCA_046070625.1 Bdellovibrio sp.
GTTCTGGTTCATCCTAGGATTATTCACGGCCTTTGCTCTGGGCTTAGCCGTGGTATTTTCAAAAAAACTTTTCCGACAGTGGTAATTTAGAAATAATTTTTTTAATCAATCCATTGTCGTAAAGTTTTTTTGAAAATACCACGGCTAAGCCCAGAGCAAAGGCCGTGAATAATCCTAGGATGAACCAGAACATAGTTTTTAAAGTTGGTTCGTGAGTAATGTGTTCAAGGTCATAGATCATGACAAGAAGGGCCATGAGGATCATTGCGAAGAGACCTAGCACTCGATCCATCAGAACACTGGTTACCGCGATGACTTTAGAGCCGGGGTTATCGCGAGTAAAATAATACGCTTTGATAACGTCACCACCTACTCCGCCCGGCATTGCGAAATTGAAAAAGATCCCAATAAGGCTAAGTTTAAAAGCTGGTAATACTTTGGGGTTTAAACCTTGTGATTTTAAAAGCATTCTCCAGCGTTCACTTGCCAAAAAAAGATTGGCACCAATGAGGGCAAAGGTGACGGCAGCAATGCCAGGAGAAAGGAGATTGCGAAGTGCAGCAAAATTCAGCTTACCTGACTGCACGAGCCAATAAATAATGGTGATCGAAAAGGCGATCTTGAGTGTTTGAATAGCAATATTTTTGGCTTTTTTGACCATGCGACAGTGTTACTTGAATTTTAGGGCTAAGTGTACTGTTTACAAAATCGCTGGCGGTTTTATGACTAGTTGAGCAAAAAATACGGGGAGGAATACCCACTTATAGTGGATGATGTTATGGTTTTTACCTCTAATTTGGAGGTTTTTTGTGATTCCAGTGGTTTTATCAGGTGGCAGTGGCACTCGTTTATGGCCGATATCTCGTCAGCAAATGCCAAAGCAGTTCTGCACTATTTTTGAAAAGCCCCTACAAACATTGACCCTAGAGCGTTGTCAGCGAATGGGAAGCCCTTGGATTGTGACCTCCAAAGCTCTGCAAAATCTGACTGAGATTAATTTAAAAGATAACGGCATGAAAAACGTTCAGGTTGTGTATGAGCCTTATGGCAAGAACACGGCTCCAGCGATCGCCGTGCTTTGCAAGCTGTTGCAGACTCAGGGTAAAATGAACGAAGTAGTTGGCGTATTTCCGTCAGATCATTTGATAACTCAGGAAGATGCCTTTTTAAAAGTAGTGGATTTTGCCAAAGCCGTAGCGACTGAGAACAAAGTCGTGACCTTGGGGATTACCCCATCATACCCAGAAACTGGTTATGGTTATATTCAGACTCAACCAAATAGTCTGAAAGAACAAGGTTCTTTGAAGGCTTATTCTGTAGTGAAGTTCCATGAAAAACCGGCTTTAGAAAAAGCGAAGGATTTCTTGGCTCAGGGTAGCTTTAGTTGGAATGCGGGCATTTTTGTTTTTAAAGTTTCCCATATGATCAGCTTATTTGAAAAACACCAGCCGGACATGTGGGCTTTGGTTTCTTCGTTGAAAGCCGATGCAGCAAATTTGGATGAGATCTATAGTAAAGTGCAAAATATTTCGATCGACTATGCCATCATGGAAAAGCTGTCTAGCGATGAGTTGGCATGTATTCCATCGGAATTTGGTTGGAGTGATGTAGGGTCCTGGGATGCCGTGGCTTCCTTGCAAAAAGGCCAGCATGTATTGAATGTGAAAGGCCAAGGGAATTTTGTTTTCGGTGAAAGCGGGAAGCACTATTCCATGATCGGTTTGGATGATGTCATCGTTGTTGATACCGCTGATGCAATGATGTTGGTTAAAAAAGGCCATTCTCAAGACGTCCGCCATGTTGTTGATTCTTTGAACCAAGAAAAATCAACTTTGGTAAAGGATCACATTTATGAGTACCGTCCATGGGGCTATTTCGAAATTTTGAAAGACACGGATGCTTTTAAGTCTAAAGTCATCAGAGTGAATCCACATTCTCAGTTGTCATATCAGTCTCACGCGAAGCGCGAAGAGCATTGGACTATTACAAAGGGTTCGGGCGAGGTTGTATTGAATGATGAAGTTATTCCAGTGAAGGCTGGGACACATATTCATATCCCACTTGGCGCGAAGCACCGCATGCGTAATAACTCAAACGAGATGCTGGAGTTTGTGGAAGTGCAGCTGGGTTCTTATTTTGGTGAAGATGATATTGTTCGGTATCAGGACGATTACAAACGCAATTAGTGGATTCAACAAAAAAGGGGATGGAAACATTCCCTTTTTTTTTCGGTTTTTTGTCCTCCACCGTTACGGGCTGTCGCGAAAAAAAACTTCCTAGGATTTTTTTGTCTTTGAACAAAATATTATCAGTCGACATTTGTTAATGGCTTTGCTGATATAAAGACATCGAAACAAAGGAGTTTCCATGAAAGCATTATTGGCATCATTGATTTTGTTAGGCGCTTCTTACAGCTTTGCTGCAAAGACTTATCAAGTAACAGGACCCGTTTTGGAAGTAACTGATTCGAAAATCGTTGTCGAAAAAGGCAAAGATAAATGGGAAATTGAAAGAACAGCGGGCACTAAAATTACGGGTGATGTAAAGGTTGGGGAAAAAGTAACTATTGAATACACAATGGCTGCTGATAAAGTGGACGTAAAAGAAACTAAAAAGAAAAAGTAGTCTCTTTAAAAATATCTAAGTCCCTCGAAAACCACCGATTTTTCGGTGGTTTTCTTTTTTTAGGGACATTCTGTCATCCTCATTAAGCGCCTGATGCCATAGGGATAAAAGTTTTTCATGGTGTGAACTTTGGGGTTGTAGAGTGAATATCGTCTAAGCTGCCTGACGGCTGAATTTTTTTTAAATATATATTGCCGTTCCGTAAGAGAGCCCATATATAGGCCCCTCATTTTAAGGAGGCTAGCGTGTCCCGTTTGTTATTGGTTCTTGGATTATTTTCGGTAGTGTCTTGCGGACCTAAATTGACTAACGTTATTTCCTTACAAAAAAATACTGCCATAGTAAATGGCGCAGACGTTAAAGAAAGCGATGCGATTTTAACTAGTATTGTTTCTGTCTATAATCTTGAAGAAAACTCAATCTGCACGGGTTCTTTGATCGCCCCAGATATCGTTTTAACCGCAGCCCATTGTGTAACCGGCAACAAATCGAACATGCGCATCATCTTTGGGACCAATGTTGATGAATGGTTGGGAGCACGTGAGCCCGATGTTATGGCTGAACATATCCACACAATCAGCGATATGAAGGCTCATCCGGACTATAGCATTGAGCCGAGTCCAGATAAAATTACTGATGAAAGTGATATTGCTTTGATTAAATTCCGTGGGGCATTGCCTGAGGGCTATAAACCTGCGACTTTTTTATCGGACAGATCTCTTATTCAGCGTGGAGCTATGGTGACGGTAGCTGGGTACGGCGTAAGTCATGTTGAATTGCAAGAGATGAATCCTAAGAAGCTTAATCCGGAAAAACTTGCGGAAGCTATCAATAATGGTGAAGTTGTTTGTGATGATAAGTATAAAAATTGCTATGAAGTGGTGATGACTGGCGACGGAACACTTCGTCATGGACAAGCGCCAATATCTTCAATTCAGGCAACAGAAGTTCGATTGGATGAAACAAAAGCGGGCACTTGTGCAGGAGATTCTGGTGGTCCGGCATATATCGAAAAAGATGGAGTCTATTACCTTTTCGGAATTACAAGTCGTGGTAACGATCTTTGCAATGCCTATGGTGTTTATACGAACGCGCTGGAGTTCTCTCAGTGGATTCAGGATACCATTAAAGTCCTTCGATAGTTTTTGATTAAGTTTGCGCAATTTTGATTGCGCAAATAAAAAGATACCTTTTTTGACACCCTTAGCACCCTGAAATACAGATCATCTCTTACTTTAAAAGGAGATGATCATATGAATTTTTTTGCCCGTGCTACAGCGTTTGCATTTCTATCAGTGGCTTTGTCCACATCTATGGCCTATGCCAGCCTGCTAAAAATGGAAAAAGGAACACGTTCTATTGAAGGTGTTAATGTTTCCAAATCTGCCGAAGCAACGGTCAACGGTAAGTCTGCAGAACTAGGAACTATTGGGGCCGGTCTGCGCTGGAAAAAAATTTTGCTATCTAAAGTGAAAGTATATGTCGCCCAGGTTTTATTAAGCAGTCCCGATCGATTTGTTAAAAAAGATAAAGATGCTCTCAAGTCTTTGGATGATAGTGAGATAGTCGCTATTCAGCTGACGTTTCTACGTACTGTAGATGCGGCCACGGTACAAACTTCATTTCATGAAGCTCTTTCTGTAAACAAAATTGATATGACGAACGAATCTCTTAAGAAGTTTTTGGCGGTGGTCGACCAGGGTGGTGATGCCACAAGTGGTAATAGCCTTACCATTCTTATTCAAAAGCATAGTGATGGGTCTGAATCGCTAATTTATGAAGATTGCAATGGGAAACAATCTCAGGTCGACGGTGACAAAGGTTTCACACAGAAAATCATGTCGATTTGGTTGGGAACACCCGCCGATGCCGGAGTCGCATCTTTAAAATCTGATATTTTGTCGTAGGGGACTCTGTGAAAAAGTATTTAAATCTGATCTATGCCTGCATACTGTGTTGCGGGCTTACTGCCTGTGATGTGGAAGACGCTATCAAGGGCACAAAAGAAGTTCCAGCGAAGATTGATGCCACAAATGGCAATATGAATCGAATGCTGGATGAAATGAAGAAGACCACAGCCGGGGTTCACGATCAAAGCTTATTGATTCCCATGGAAAACCTTATTAAGGAAGAAAACCACGATTCTTTGGCCCCGGTGCCTTTTAAACTAATGCCGTTCGGTAAGAAATTTGCGGAGGCGGCAACAGCCGCTGAGCTAATGGATTTAACCTATCTCTGGTTGAAAGAAGTAGATGAGTCAATGCCAGCCAAGGCTATTGATGAAGCTACTGGGGAGGAGTTGTCATATACCAAGCGCGAGATCGCCCACATTAATAATGAGAAGATTGCCCGATTGACGGCATTGCAAGTGATTGCTGGCTTTACGCCTCAACAGATCGTTAATGAAATTGTGGCAAAAAACATTGTGGGAGCGAGTGATCAAGGCAGTCGGCGATTTGAACAAACGGCCTATGCATTTTTGATGTTGCGAGTGATGTTTATTCGGGATGTCTTGCTTCAAGAAAGCTTATTGGCTTCACCACTGGATAATGTTGGCAAAGTCGAAGAAGCAATTAAGTATGCTGTTCAAATAGATTCGATTGCTCGCTATCGGTTTGCGAACCAGGTTGAGTTTAAGTCTCGCGGGTTAGTCGATGTAGCAGGGCGCCAACTTCCAGAAGACATGCAGCCAGCCGAAAAGCTTGATCTGTCGGTCGCCGCTATTTTGTGGCGAAGGATTAGCGAAAAAGCTCAGGCCGACTTACGTATTGTCCAAAGAGAAGTGGGTTCTAACTCTCAGGAAGATAAAAACATCTACGATCAGGAGCTAAAGCGTTCTCAAGATGACTTGCGAATAATTAGTGATTACGTCCAGAGCTGGGCAGATAGAACCCAGGTTGATAGACCTTAAGTCTTAAAAGGACAAAGAGTTGCTCTTTGTCCGTAATATAAACGCAATGTTAATTATTTAGACTTATGCCCCACGATAAGGCAGCCGAAAAGAATCCCGTTAAGATTTCATATTTTCTTGAAGGGATCTAGGTTTATGAAGGCCATGGGTATTAGTGCTTGGACAAAAGGAATTAAAGGTCGTTTGTTACTAGTCGCAATTTTTCCATTTGCTGCATTCGGTGTTATTTACACATTTACTTCTTCCGGGTTAAATCAACTTAGCAAGTTGGTTGAAAGTGCACATCAAGAGATTTTACCTAATGTGGCTTCACTTGATGAGATGCGTATCGCTGAAAACCGTTTTGGCTATCGCGTCTGGGAAGGCATAGTCAATCCCGAAGACCGCCCAGAAGTTTTAAAAGATGCCCACCAAACTTTGGAGCTCTTTGAAAGAGCTTATACTGAGTACACCCGCTCAAGCTTCGATCCTGAGGAAGAAAAGCTTTATAACGAATATAAAGACCAATTTCCGATTTATTTAACGACAGCAAAAGGGATCGTAGCAGATCTTGAAAAGGGCACACCTGAGTCCGTGGCCAGTGCGCGTAAAGTTTTGGATGAGACCTTGCATATTTATTCTGGAAAAATTGATAAGTTCAGTACCAAGGTCGCCGACTATTATATGAAGCGAGCTGAACGCGAAAGCAAAGATTTTGTGACTGCTCGGACGCAAATTACGCACATAATGATTCTGGTCACTTGTTGTGCCGGCTTTGCGATCTTGGGCCTGCTGCTTTTGACGGCGGCAAAAGTTTCGAACTCAGTTGGTGCTATCGCAGAAAATCTTTCTACAGCTGGTGGTCGGGTTGTCGACGCTGTTGAGCAGTTGACTTCAGCTGGTAACGGCTTGTCACAAAACGCAACGGAGGCCGCCGCTTCGTTGGAAGAGACGGTTGCAGCACTTGAAGAGATGTCTTCGATGGTTAAAATGAACTCTGATAATGCAAAACAAGCCGCCAGTTTGGCGGTGTCCTCGCGCGAATCTGCAGAACGCGGTGAAAGTGAAATTAAGTCGTTAATTGTTTCGATGTCAGAAATTTCCCAGTCTTCTAAGAAAATCGAAGAGATCATTTCCGTTATTGATGATATTGCCTTTCAAACAAACCTCTTGGCCTTAAATGCGGCGGTTGAAGCGGCTCGTGCCGGGGAGCAAGGCAAAGGATTTGCGGTCGTGGCGGAAGCCGTTCGTGCCTTGGCACATAGAAGTGCCTCTTCGGCTAAAGATATTGAAAGTTTGATTAAGGAATCTGTCAGCCAAGTAGAAAAAGGTAGCAAGATTGCAGATCAAAGTGGTGAGGTGCTTGCGAATATCGTGACTTCAATTAAGAAAGTCTCTGATCTAAATAATGAGATTTCGGCAGCGAGCTCTGAGCAAACGACGGGAATTCAACAGATCAGCAAAGCTATGAATCAGTTGGATCAAACTTCTCAATCAAATGCTGCATCTGCTGAAGAAATTGCAGCCACAAGTACCGAGATCAATGGTTTAGCACATAGAACGCAAGAGCTTACCGCAGAACTCAATGTTGCTGTCATAGGCACGTCTGAAATTACCAGAAGTAATGGGAAGGTTTTGGCCCAAAAAGCAACTCCTGGACCAACGGCTCCAGCCAAGCCTCCTGCGAAGGTGATTTCAATGCATCGACCTTCCTTTAAGGTCAGTTCCCATAATACAGCCCAAGAAGCAATTCCGTTTGATGAGGATGTACGCGCCAAAGTTGGGACTACCGACGGGTTCTAAATAAATTTGATTCCTCGCAAAATGTGAGGGCTTCCTTATATCTCATATTAAGAATACATTCAGTTATATGTCTTTGGTCGAGGGAATTTTCGACCAAAGATATGTTTATTCCAAAAGACACGGTAAAATTGTCGAATGACAGAGTCATCGCAAAAAATGATATTGGTGAGTGTAGATCTCTTTAGTGAAGGATTGCCACTTCCTGTCGATGTTTATACACGCCTTCTTTCCGGACAGTATTTATTGGTTGGAAAAAAAAGCGAGAAGAGCAACTTCCGCACATTGCACATGACGGCGCAGCGAAAAGCTGAGCTTTATGTGCGTGGTGAGGACTATGACATTGTCATTCAATACAATACCGCCTTAACTAAAACGGCAGTTCTTAAACCGGATATTCCAACGAACTTCAAAGTAAATCTAATTTCTGGGCTAGCGGATTCTGCCATTAATGATCTGGTAGAACGTCGGATTGTGAGTGGGTCCTTTGATCGAGTCAAACAGCTCTCTGGATTTATTAAGGACACAGTTTCACAAGTCCATGATGTCGATCAGCTTTTAGATCTGCTAAGCCGCCTGCCAAAGGATAATGCTGCCCATGGAATGGCGACAGCCGCTGTCTCACTGCTCATCTGTGAACACATGGAGATCACATCGAAACCCACTCTTGAAAAGGTCACCCTAGGAGCCTTGTTGCATGACGTGGGCTTAAAAGAGATTCCGGAGTCGATCTTAAATAAAACTCGAGCAGAGCGAACAGTAGAGGAAAATACCTTCTATGAGTCTCATACTCTCCGTGGAGTTGAGTTGCTACGTGATCTTAAGGAAATGCCCTCTGACGTTTTAGCAATTATTCTTGAGCATCATGAGAACGCGCTTGGAATGGGATATCCTCGCCGCATTCGAGATATTAAAATCAACCCGTTAGCGCGAATTGTCGGGGTCGCAAATTACTTTATGGAGCTTCTGAGTAATGGCAATGACTCTTATCATGCGAAATCCCCCGAGGAGGCACTTCACTATATGGAGGTGACTCTTGGGTTGCCATTTAATAAACAGGTTTTTGCGGCTCTAAAAGAGGTTGTGCGTGGTCCACAGCCAAAAGTCAAACCGGGCTTCTGAGCCCGGTCCGCCATCAAAGAGATTTTTTAAATTCATTGAATTTTTTAGCAGCATCTTCTTTCGTGAGTCCGTAGGCTTTCTGAATTTTACCTTCCAATTGATTAATGTCTCCCGCTAAAGAGTCGATATCGTTGTCGGATATCTTGCCCCATGCGGTTTTAATTTTTCCTTTGACGGTTTTCCAATCGCCAGAAACTGTATCTTTGTTTGGTGCCATATGAGCCTCCTGTCCTGATCTTAGTTAACCTCGCTTGGAGGTTATTAGAAAGAGTATCAAGAGGTGCCATGTCAAAATGCCGATCCGTACCGGCAGATAGTCCTGAGGCTATTGTGATTTCTTAACTTTCTCAGATTCTTCATCAGCTTTGCGATTTTCCAGTTTTTGATTCGACAAAAGATTCAATGCCTGCAGACGAATGTTTTCTATTTTGCGGCATTCTTTCTTCATATCTTTTTCTTGGCAGGCTTCATAAATCTTTTTGCGAATGCGGTTCCACTCTTGAAAGAACTCAGAAGCTTCTTGAAGCTGTTTTTTTGAAACAGGTTCTAGCCTTGGTACTTCCTTAAGAAGAGGTAGAAGTTTTTCTAAATAGAAGTCTTTTTGAAACTTCTGCAAATCTTGGAACTCTTCATAGGAGGACACCCAAAAGGGTGGCTCCGACATGTTGAGCTCTTCTCCGGGAGCATTTATATCTTTCGCCGCGACTCCAGGAAGAGGAGCGGACGATTTAATTTTGGCAAATGAAGAACTCACTGTAAGACCGACAAGAACGAATAGTAAGCTAGCGACTGTTATCTTCATTTCTAGCGAACTCCTGCAAATGACTTGTCTGCGGAGGCCACTTGTGTGTCGCTTGATTTACGGACAGAGTCCTCAATGGCGAGCATAGAGTCTTGATAGCTACTTGAACTTCGGCGCACGACTGTGAATTGCTTACGATCATCACAATCACCTTTGTCAGACATTTGTGTTTCCTTTGTGGCGTAAATACCGAAGTCGTTTTTGTTGTTATTGTAGTTGAATGACCCCGTGAAGAAATCAAAACGGTTTGGTCCGCGGATCGCCCCGCCGGTGTCCTGGACAATAAAGAATCCTGGGTGAATCATGGTTTTTCCATTTGCCAGATGAATCAATTTTCCTTGGAGAGAAGGCATTTTGATGATGTCACCCATTTGATAGTAATGGGGATCAGCTGCGACTGAAATAAACGGAATTAAGCAGTTTCCGCTGGCACCGAACGCAGTGTCACATGAACCTAAATTGATTTTTTTTCCTGTGTAAGTAAGAAGCTTTCCACCAGGCATGGTACCTGAACCCTGCATTCTGACTTGTTTACGAAAGCGTGGGCAGGGAGTGTTCCCTGAGCAATAGTCACTCATCTTTGGAATAAAGTACGTCGTGCTTGTTGCAACGTTATTTTGGCAAAGGCTTGAAAAGCCCAGCTCAGAGATTAAAAGAATCGATAGAAATATAAACGGAGTCTTGGATGTACTTTTTTGAGAAACCAATTTGTTTGTCATACAAAACAGTAAAGCAAGAAGAGGACCAGTCGTATTATATTTTACGGGCTATAGAATGTAGGCAGATTAAACACTGTATGTCAGGGTAGACACTTTTAGAGGGGCCCTCAAAATGAGACGCCCAGGAAACTAACAATCAGGACGAGTCCACACGCCAGAGTTTTGGCTCGACGCTAGTGGACATTGTGGAATTTTCAATGAAGAAGTTCTAAGATAAATTCAGGCGGTCATCATGTTGTTCGGTCACGAAACTATTTCGCACTACAGTCGCAGCAATCTTATCATATGGATGTCAATGGCGTTTCAGGCAGGGCTCCTGAATATGGGGGGCTTCCTGGCTTGCCATCGCTTTGTCTCCCACGTCACAGGGTTTGCGACATTCTTTGGAAACGAAGTTAGTAATCTGAATTTTAACAATGCCCTGGGGATGTTAGTTGTGCCCGGATTTTTTCTTTTTGGGGCAATGGTGAGTGGCGTATTGGTTGATCTGCGCATTAAGCTTCATAAAAAGCCACGATACTATATTAGTTTTGGGCTGATTTTTCTTTTGTTGCTAGTTGTTCTGTTTGGCGGCTTGGCCGGTAAGTTTGGTCGCTTTGGTGAACCTCTGGATCAATCTCAAGAATATGCTTTGGTGATATTTCTGTGTTTTATCTGTGGTATCCAGAATGGCACGATCACGACAGTTTCTCAGAGTGTTGTTCGGACAACTCACTTAACAGGGATTACGACAGATCTTGGTATTGGATTGGTGCGTATCTTTAACAAGGAGCGCTTGCAACTGCACATGGAGGGACGCCTGAATTTGATGCGAGCTGGAATTATTTCCTTTTTCGGTTTTGGCTGTATCGTCGGCGGTTTCGCATTTAAATATTTTCAGTATTTAGCATTTCTTATTCCGGTCATTACCTCAGGCGTGTTGTTTGGTCTGATGTTGTATTATCAAGTCATTCGCAAACCTTCTGAAGGAATAGAGACCATCTAGGCTTTTCAAAATGGACATTTAACAAATTCAAGCGATGTCTGTTGCGGTTTTTGGTTGGGTTTATAACCTTAAGCTGCAGGAGGGGAGCATGGAAATCCATAATGACAAAGGAAGACGTTTTTATACTACCGTAGAAGGCGGCGACGCCCACATCCTTTACCGTTGGGGTGACAATGGTTCTTACGATTTATTTGCGACGTATGTGCCGACTCAATCTCGAGGGCATAACATAGCGGATAAGATGGTGAGAGAAGCCATTCATACAGCCCGAACCGAAAACGTAAAGATCATTGATACATGTCCCTACGTGAAGAGTTGGTTTCGAAAGCATCCTGAAGAAGCGGATATTTTGGTGAAGAGTTCTGATAACTCTATGACCTCTTTTTACTGAAAATGGAGACGGGGTCCAACCTTAGTTAGACCCCGTCTCGGACGATCCTCGAAGAGTGTAATGACCGAATTCGATTTCTCTACTTCGTATTTAACTCCAGAGGCATCGTTTCGAGTTTAGTATTCCCTAGGTAAATGTGAGTGTCTTAAGTAAGTGTAAAAATGCATTATAAATGTTTTCTTTAACACGACCTTCATCGTCGACGGATGAAGCTTTTGGCACAATCCCCTTAAGAATCTGTTCAAAGATAAGAGAATAGTTTGTTCTGTTAGAGTGGGAGGAACTCATGGCTGCAAGTATATGGCGTGGCTCAATCAGTTTTGGCTTACTCAATATTCCAGTGACCTTGCAAGGGGCACAATCCGAAAAAGAGGTTCACTTTTCGATGCTGGATAAGAAGGATCTGTCGCGGATTAAGTACCTAAAGGTCAGCGCTAAGACGGGTAAAGAAGTGCCCAGTGACCGCATTGTGAAAGGGTACGAGTATCAACGAGGCCGTTATGTTCTGGTCAGTGAAGATGAAATAAGAAAGGCCAATGTGAAAGCCACACAAACGATTGATATCGAGGACTTTGTAGCGATTGATGATGTGGATCCGATGTACTTTGAAAGACCTTATTACCTGACGCCTCAGAAAGGGGCAGAAAAAGGGTACTATCTGCTCAGGGATGCCTTGGAGGAAACCGGAAAGGTTGCCGTCGCAAAGATCGTCATCAGGATAAAACAGCATCTGGTTTTGTTAATGCCTCGGGGACGCTATTTAATGTTGGAGATTCTGCGCTTTGCCCATGAAGTAAAGGATGAAAAACAGGTGCGATATCTGGCGACGGCGGCGAGGGTGCCAAAGTATAATCCAAAAGAGTTAAAAATGGCAGAAGACCTTATTGAAGGAATGACCAGCAATTGGAAACCAGAGCAGTACAAAGACACTTACTATCAAGACGTGATGAAAACTATCCAAAGAAAAGTTAAATCTGGGCGCGGGCATAAAATTGCGGCTCCGGAGCGAGAGGAGAAAGTTGAAACCATAGACAACGTTGTAGACCTTATGCCGTTGTTACAGAAAAGTTTATTGGAGAGAAGTAAAAAGAAAGCCAGAACTCGCAGTCGAACATCTGCTTGATAATAAGGAGCTAGAGGCGGAGTGAGGGGCCATTGGTCTTTGATTTTTTTTCCAGCAAATGAATTCGCTGTTGCAATAAGTGATACCCAGGCCATGGATCATTTCTTTGACGACGAATAAAACCTAAGGCTTTGGGTAGCGTGAATTGATCTGATGCAGATGTAAGCCTAAGTTGTGTCCAGGTTAGAGGCAGTGCCACAGAGGAGTATTCATGCGCCCGTAAAGAATAGGGGGCTACGGCTGTTGCATTGCGAGAGTTCCGGAAGTAGTCGATAAAGATTTTTTTCAAACGGAGTTCCTTGGTCATCTTCGATACATAGGAGTCAGGGGATATCTGCTCCATATGGCGGGCAACAGCTTGACTAAAACTTGCTATTTGGTCCCAGCTGTAGATTGGTTTTATCGGTACGTGAACATGTAATCCCTTACCCCCACTTAGTTTTACAAAGGACTTGAGACGGAGCTGTTCTAAGATTTTTTTTACCTCAAACGCGGCTTTTATAGTTTGTTTCCAGCGGACACCGGGGCCTGGATCTAGATCCAAAACAATTTGATTTGGAAATTCAAAGTTTTCTCCACTGGCATTTGAACAGTGGATTTCAAAAGCGTTCATTTGCACAAGGTCTATGAGGCCTGCTTCATTATAAATGCTGACATAAGTTTCTGGCCCATTTTTTTCTTCAATTTCAAAGGGTCTCATGGCTGCGGTGATTTGTGAGGGATGTTTTTGGAAGAAGCAATGCGCTCCCGTTCCTTGTGGACAGCGCACCAAAGACAAGGGGCGATCTGTGACTAGCGGAATCATTCTTTTGGCTACTTTAGAATAAAAAAGAGCGATGTCATGTTTCGTGATTTTTTCCCGAGCGTAGAGAATCTTTTCGGGGTGGGATAAGGTTTCTATGTCACCGGATTTTATAGGGCTTTCTTTAAGTATTTGTTGAGTGGGTTTGTCTTCACGAAGACCCTGAAATACCGGTGCACGTAGTATTTCGTCATTAGTCCACTGTGAAAATGTAATGTCGGCAGAAAGGTGAGGTTCCACCCAGTGGAGGTTGCGACCCTGTGGTGACTTTTTATCGAAGGGTGATTGATCCCGCTTAAGTTTTTTTAGCGCCTTCAGAACTTCTTGAAGTGAAGCTTGTGTGAACCCGGTTCCAACTTTTCCCACATATTGTAGGTTCTTATTTTTGTAGATGCCGAGTAAAAGGGCCCCGAGGGGGCCGCGTCCCCCGGCTCCCTCGGTATATCCGCCGATTACAAATTCTTGTTGCTTAAGACATTTAACTTTTATCCAATTTGAATTTCGGCCGGAATGGTAGTGGCTGTTACGTCGTTTGCAGATAATTCCTTCGAGGTGATGTTCTTTCGCAATTTTTAATAGCTCATGTCCGTTTCCGACAAAATCTTGACTGTATCGAACCCGTCGATTGGAACTTTTAAGCAAAGCCTTGAGTTCCTTCTTGCGTTCCCAGAGCGGAGTGCTGCGCAGATCCTCTCCATTTCTATAGAGTAGGTCGAAAGCGTAATAGTATAAGGTAGATGGGGTGGAGTTTTTCAGGGCATTTTGCAAGAGCTGAAAATTGCTCCGGCCGTTTCGATCTAAAATAACTACTTCGCCATCGATTATGGCGGATTTTACTTTAATATGTCTTAGATCTTCCGCAAGCTCAGAGAACTTTCCTGTCCAATCCTGACCTGATCGAGTGAATAGATGAACTTCTCCGTTTTGTATATGCGCCTGGATGCGATAGCCATCGAATTTGATTTCGTGAACCCAATCATGGCCAGAGGGAACGGTTTCGCTAAGTTGTGCCAGTTCTGGCTGAACAAAGTTGATTTTAGGGTGAGTTTTCTTTCTCTCTGTGCGAGCGTTTTTGTTTCTAGGTACCGCCAGAGTGTAGGAGTCTTCCTTCTTAATTAAAAGCCACTGGCGATTTCGTCCGGGAATTTTGGTGCGTATTAAATCCCAATGGCCATGCAATTTACTTCCTTTGAGTTCAAAGGATAAATGGCCCTTAATTATGCCTTTTGCGACATCCGTCTGTGGATACCAAGTTCCATGATCCCAGACATAGACTTCGCCCGCCCCATATTGATGTTCAGGGATTGTACCTTCGAACGTGGCGTAGTCCAGCGGGTGGTCTTCGACTTCGACCGCGAGACGCTTTACCCGGGGATCCATGCTGGGCCCCTTGGGTACGGCCCAGCTTTTAAGTGTGCCATTCCACTCCAGACGGAAATCATAGTGAAGGTTGCGAGCGTGGTGTTCCTGAACAACGAATATAAGATCTCGTTGGCGGCGAAATTTCTTTTTTCGGACGCTGGGTTCAGTTGTTTTTCTGAAGTCACGTTTGCTCTGGTAGGTTTTAAGTGACATGTCTATCAGTGATTTTTGGCACGAGGGGATTCGAGGGATTTATCATAGTCCCGATCTGCTTTGTGATCCGATTCCCAAGTTTTAGGGGATTCTTTTTTTGTTTCTGAGAAAGTTTTTTTAATTGGGACCTTTTTAGCTAAATGTTTCTTGTGAGATTTGCTGGGCATGGTGTCTCCGATAAAAATAGAATGTAGATCTATTCTTCATCGGTTTTTGCGGAAATCAAACAGGATCACTTGAGACATAACGAATGACATGTATTCGGATTAAAATTTTGCCAAGACCTTAGGTATAGGAGGAACACGGGAATATGAAAACGTTGCGCAGTAACGCGGAAGTAATAAAGTTTTTAGAGGACCTTCTTCCTGAACAATGGCGAATCGCAATTCCTTTGGGACTGGGGAAGCCCAATAGACTTATTAATGATATTTATGAATATGCAAAAAAACAGAAGAATATTGATCTCACCTTTTTTACAGCTCTGTCTTTGGATACCCCAGATCCACAAAGTGATTTAGAGTCCCGCTTTGTAATACCCTTTTATCAAAAACACTTTGGACAGAATTATCCTCGTCTGGAGTACCTTAAAGATTTAAGCAAAAATGAAGTTCCGCTTAACGTGCATCTTCATGAGTTTTATTTTCAAGCGGGTGCATTTTTGCATAACCCTTATGCCCAACAGAACTATATTAGTCTGAATTACACCCACGTTGCGCAGAATATTTTTAATCGAGGGATCAATGCCATCGTGCAATTGATTGCGCAGGCTCCAGACGGAAAATCATTCAGCCTGAGTTGTAATCCGGATATCACGTTGGATTTAGCGGCATTATATCAGAAGCACAATAAGCCTTTGCTCATGATCGGGGTTGTTCACAAAGATTTGCCTTTTATGGGGGGCGATGCTGTCGTTTCGCCCGATTTTTTTGATGCGGTTGTCGAAACACCCGAAGATCACCAGCTTTTCGCCCTGCCAAGGGGCCCTGTCAGTGCCTGTGAGTATCTGATTGGTTTATATGCCAGTCGCCTCCTTAAGGATGATGGAACTTTGCAAATTGGCATTGGATCGCTTTCGGATGCTTTGACCTATGCCGCAATTCTTCGGCATCAGGATAACGGTGCTTACAGAAAGATTCTTGCTTCTTTAGATGAGATATTTCGTGGTCAGAGTTTTCTAGATAATGAAGATGACGTTTTTGAAAAAGGCCTTTACGGAACCAGTGAAATGTTGATGGATGGCTTTATGCATTTGCGTAAAGCTGGAGTTTTAAAACGGCATATTTTTGATCGTGATGAAAAGGTGCGTCGCTATTTACACGGAGCCTTCTTTTTAGGTTCAAAGAGTTTTTACCATTGGCTTCGAGATTTGAATGGAGAAGATTTTGAAGGGCTCTCGATGACCAAAGTGTCCAAGGTTAATGATTTATATGACGAGCACGAGTTAGCAATCAGACGGCAACGCAAAAATGCCAGATTTTTTAATTCATGTATGCAGATGAGCTTATTGGGGGAAGCCTCGTCCGACACGCGAGCTGACGGTGGTGTGGTGAGTGGCGTTGGAGGGCAGTATAACTTTGTAGCGATGTCTCATGAGCTGCCAGATGCAAGGTCCATTTTAATGCTTAAAAGCACCCGCATGGTTAAAGGAAAAAGGGTCTCAAATATTGTTTGGTCGCCACCGCATCTCACGATTCCTCGGCATCTTCGCGACATTGTCGTTACAGAATATGGTATTGCCGACCTGCGGGGGCAAAGTGATGAAATATGCATTCAGCGAGTTTTGATGATTACGGACGCTGAATTTCAGGAAGAGCTTTTGCAAACGGCAAAGTCCAACAAAAAAGTTTCTAAGGATTGGCAGCTTCCAGATAGTGCCAAAAACAACACGGCAGTTAATGTAAATT
>JBJTMR010000122.1:0-9209 GCA_046070625.1 Bdellovibrio sp.
CTGTCTGATAGAGGACAGCATTCATGAATTCCGATGAGTTTGGGACCACCCTGGGTAAAGTTGATGCCTGCATTGAAGAATTTATTGCCAGCAAAAGAGCTGACATCGATTCCTTCGTGCAGAACCACTTTTCATTGCAAGAAACTTGGCAATTGCAAAAGTCCACCGTCGCGTTGGATATCGTTTTTTATCCTCTGAATGCCCTGTGGTCGATCCCCTATCTGACAATCAAAAAATCAGTAGAGATCATCGATAAACTTGGATGGGCTTCGATCAATAGGTCATTGAATTACATTCCATCAGGATTCAAAACTCGTTATCAAAAACAAACTGAAGATCTTATTACCAAAAATTTTATCAACACTTCAGCGGCGAAGGATTTACTAAAGGCCATCGATCAGTCCGCAAGAATTTCAAGCTCAATGTCCCCAACCGCATTGACTGAACTGGAATACAAAATTTCCGCTTTGATAAAAAAGGAAATCGACAATCACACTTCAAGTCAGATTCTGGTAACGGACTTAATTACGTCCATCGTCACGTTGCTCGTGGGAAAATGGATGTTTGGCGATGGCAACCTTAGCATCATGGGAATGGGCAGTAAAATAGCGCGAAAATTCGCCAACGAAAAGGCCAGTGAAAAATTCTTTCTCGGAAAACATGCCGGCTCTTTTTTTTACAAAGCCTTCCCTGTCGCGCCGACCAAGATACAAATCTATATAGCAACAGCGTCGATCGGATTATTGCTAACAGTTTTCAGTTTAGCGACCGCGATCCTCAGTGATCCTCTAAGAAAAAGACTTGGTCTTCACCATAAGAAACTCAATACTCTTTTGGATAGTCTTGAGGAGAAAATATTCCTCTTGGTGAAAGCAGAATTAAAACGCGCGACAGTTCAAACTGCCGCGTAATCATTCCAATAAAGACTAAGGTTTCAACAGAAATACTTCAGACTCTTTAGTCGTCTTGTCTTCAACTTTAATTTTAATGGGTGTTTTTTCAGCTGGAAGATCCTTAAATCTGTATCCTTCCGGCGATGTCAAAAGCATCACGTTTTTTGCAATCCCTGCTTTATCGGCGGACTCTGCGGTGACGGAATATTTATCTGGACTGAATATTTTGATTGGTTTTCCCACCAATGAGATTTTCAACAATCGCCCCTTGGGCGTGTAGTCGACAGAAAAAAGTCGCCCTTGACGAGGCACGATCGTATTTTCAAATGTAGGACCTTGTTCTTGCGCATAAGTTTGCAGTGAACAACCCAACACCAAAGCCGTCGAAACTATAAAATTTGAAACAGACATACGTCACCTCTTATAAAAATTGTAAATCCTCCTTAGATAAACTGTCAAATTCCGGTGCTGAAGAACAATTTGGTCTGGCTCGCTCCTCGCGATAGCCTAAATTAAAGGAGTCATGCATGGAAACCCAACCCCCGTTCGACTTCAATCTAGGACTTAATAAACTTAACGAACTTATCAAGGGAATTAAGATTGCGATGCTCACAACGGTTAGCAAGGATCTTACTTTGCACAGCTCTCCACTTTTGGCCCAAGAAATTGAGTTCGATGGAGATCTTTGGTTTTTAATTTCGAAGAACTCACAGAAGGCGGAGGATCTACGTAACAATCATCACGTCTGCATCTGTTACGCTGCGGGAGCCAAATATGTGTCCATAACAGGCACCGCCGACCTGGTGGAAGATACTGAAAAAGTGCAAGAGCTCTGGCACAAAACTTACCAGGCTTGGTTTCCGAAGGGAATTCAAGATCCCACTATTCAACTTTTAAGAATCAACGTGGAAAAGGCAGAATTTTGGGAAGGACACTCCATGCCCGTCATGTCAGTGCTGGAATTTATGAATGCAGCCACTGGTGGCCATATCAAAATGGGCGAGCATGGAGAACTGAATCTTAAACAATAGAAGAACTATTGAGCAGCTTCACATTTCGCAACGAAAGTTGTCTGGTTGATATTGTGTTCAAAGAACTGATATGTTTTGCAAGTCAAACCTTGAGCTGCACAGTCTTCTTTAACTACCGCTTGGCCATTTGAATCTTGAGCGATAACTTGATTAGCATCGCAGTAAGAAAGAATAGAAACAGTAAAATCATCAGGTGTAGTTGCATAAGCAGAAGATGCAGACACTAGCAAAGCAAGAGCGATAAGCGCTTTCATTTAAGACTCCTTAGTTATTTTAATGACTTGAGCCTGGAAATACGATGCCCATCGCAGTCTGGTCAAGCATCGGGAAAAATTTTCTCTCGAATAGCCCAGAAATGCTTCTGTTTACGGGCGATTACGAACAGAGGCTGTCGGAACTTCTGCTGTTGGTTAATGACATCTTGGACGCTGTTTATGAACAACTTTTGTTCCGGTCGACGATTGTGCATGCGAGTAAAATTGAAATAAAAAGCTCGCGCATCCTCACTAGAGCCCAAATAAAAATACTCCGTCAGGGCTTTTGCATCATAGTCATAATATTTAACTTCCAGGCGCTCGTTGCCCTTTTTGTCGAAGCCCTTAGTAAAGGTCATCATCTCGACCCTTAGGACGTGGGCATCTTTCAAGGCCATGGCCTCTTTCAGGCGCTTATCATTATCGACCAGCAAGGTTTGACACTTGTTACAAGACCTGGCGGCAATATCATTTTCTTCGCCGCAGTGATGGCAGCGTTTAAAGCGAAAACGAAAGCCACATGGTTCAATAGCTCCAGAGACAGGATCTTCAAAGCCCCCCTTGCACTGGCGGCCGAAGTGCTCAAGAATCTCTCCTTCTTTATCAACAATACCCCAGAAGTTATTTAAAACACCACACTCTGGACAAGGGACTTCCACCATCACGGAATGTTTAGAAGGTTTGTCTTCTTCAATTTCCGGGGAAAATAAATCATGCCCCTGTCCCGTATAATCTAAAACCAGACAATCTGTCTTATCGGGACTTAAACGCAGTCCCCGACCAATAATTTGTTGATAAAGGCTGACGGATTCAGTGGGACGTAATAACGCGATGACATCCACATGAGGCGCATCAAAGCCCGTGGTTAAAACAGAGACGTTAACCAAAAATTTTAGCTTACGCTGCTTAAAGGCTTCAATGATCTCATCACGCTCATCATTTTCCGTATCCCCTACAACCAGGGCTGAAACAAACGGCGGTAGGCATTTCATAATCTCGATGGCATGATTCACGGAACTGGTGAAAATCATGACTCCGTGACGATCCACAGACATATCCACAATATTTTTAATAATCAAAGGCGTGATACGCTTTTGATCTTTCAATAAAGCTTCAATCTGTGAGGTCACATAACTGGTGCCATGAAGCTTTAAGGCAGAAAAATCATAACAAGCCACCGGAGAATCAATCTTCACCGGAGGAGTCAGATATTTATTTTTGATCATGTAACCGATAGACAATTCGTAAATACATTTCTTAAAAAAACGTTCTTCATTGGTTTGCTGAAGCTTCTGCTGGACATGGTACTGATAGATCCAACCCAAACCGAGGCGATATGGTGTCGCCGTCAGACCTAACACACAAAGGTCAGGATTTAACTTTTGCAACTTAGTGATCACCTGATGATATTGCGTTTCCCCACCAACGGAGACACGATGACATTCGTCAATCACTAGCAAAGAAAAATTACTAAAGAAATCATCTTCCGCGCGCGCGATGGATTGAATACTGCCGAAGATAACTTTTTGACTGGATTCTTTGCGGTTAAGGCCTGCAGAAAAAATTCCCGCTTCCAACCCGAAGCTCATGTACTTTGCGTGATTTTGTTCGACCAATTCTTTGACGTGGGCCAAAACCAGAACGCGACCTCGCGCCAAACGAGCCAGCTCCGCGATGACCAAGCTCTTCCCAGCTCCGGTAGGCAAAACAATGACCGCTGGAGCTTTTTCTTTACGAAAATGCTGAAGCGTTGCCGTGACTGCTTCTTGTTGATAGGGGCGCAGTTGATACATTTCGAAAACTTACTACTTTCTTTTCGCGCCTTGCTTGCCCTTGATACCGCTTTTGCCATTTTTCAAACGGAACGGTGTCAACAAAGACTTCCCATCGACTACAACCTGACCTTTGGCTTTATTATTATGCTTACCATCTTTACGTGCTCGACTGCCTGGAGCTTTCGCGCGCGCTTCATGATCTGCACGACGCGAGCGTTGAATAAACTGAAAGCGTGGATCCAGTTTGATTTCTTCAGCGTCTGCCAAGTATTCCTTAATTTTTTGATACATACGGAAATCAGATGGCGTAATAAATGTCACGGCCCGACCAGAGCGCCCCGCACGAGCCGTGCGACCGATACGATGAAGGAAATCTTCTGCTTGGAATGGCAATTCGAAATTAATGACATGATCCACATGGGGAACATCTAAACCACGCGCTAATAAATCTGTTGTGACCATGATTCTGATTGTGCCTTCACGAAACTCGCGCACCACGCGATTACGCTGGCCTTGTGAGTGACCACCATGGATATAGTCCGTAGAGTAACCATATTCCTTCAAGTATTTACCAACAGTTTCACAACTGTCCTGACTGCCCGTGAAAAGAATTACGCCGCCTTTGGCAGCATTCAACTCATCCAACAAACGATCATTTTTCATAGAGCGATCTAAGAATAATACACGTTGGTTTAAGCTAAGAACTGGAGCCTCAGCGGATTCAGTGCGAACCATCAAGGCATCAGGTCTTAGAAAAAGTTCCGCAATAGATTCTACCGAACCACCAAAACTTGCCGAAAACATCAAAGTCTGGCGTGGACCACGCAAAGTGCTTTGGATAGCTTGCAATTGAGGATTAAAACCCATGTCCAACATACGATCGGCTTCATCGACGATAACGAATTCGACACCTTTTAAAAGCAATTTATTTGTTGAAAGGTGGTCCATCAAACGGCCTGGGGTTGCGATGATAAGTTTAGGCAACTTTTTAAGTTCAGCGGCCTGACGATCCCCATTTGCGCCGCCAATAGCTAGACAAGTTGAGACGGGTAATTCAATACAAAGTTCTGTGCAAACTTTGTGAATCTGCTGAGCCATTTCTCGGCTCGGGGCCAATATCAAGGCACGCGCTTCCGGCCTTCGTTCTAAGATTGTTAAAACCGACAACGCATAGGCCAATGTTTTCCCACTGCCTGTTTCCGCAACACCAATCACGTCACGCCCATCCAAAACCAATGGGATTGCCTGACCTTGAATAGAAGTTGGCTTTTTGATCGACATCTTTTTAAGGGCCGAATACAGCACCGAAGCCAAAGGCATGTCTTCAAATTTATTAATACTTTTTGCAGTGGAAACTTGGAATTTCATAGTGGCTTGGTTTACCACACTTCGTGGGGATCCCCAAGGCCAAGTCAGATAAAGGCGAATTCAAAGAAATTTGCGGCTTAAGATCACTCCTAAACCGCTGAAATTCTATAAAAATTCCAAATTAACGAAGGGACGCCAAGGCCGCTTCATAGTTTGGTTCATTCACGATCTCAGAAACCTGCTCGACATACAAAACTTGGTTGTCTGCAGACAATGTGACCACAGCTCTAGAAAGAAGACCTGCCAAAGGTGAATCAGAAATTTGCAAACCCCAATCTTTACCAAAAGCGCTGCGGAATGTAGAAAGAGTTTCGCAGTTTTTAATGCCTTCAGCGCCGCAGAAACGAGCTTGGGCAAATGGAAGGTCCGCTGAAATATTCAAAACAACAGTGTCAGACAATTTAGCCGCTTCCTGATTGAATTTACGTACAGACGCCGCACAAGTTCCAGTGTCAACGCTTGGAAAGATATTAAGTACTTTCTTTTTGCCAGCAAAGTTTTCCAAAGAAACTTCAGACAGATCATTACGTACAAGTTTGAAATTTTTTGCCGCAGAACCTTTATCTGGAAGTTGACCTGAAGTTTGAACTGGATTGCCTTGAAGAGTGATAGACGCCATGTAAGAGCTCCTTTTTGCTGGCCACCATCATGGCAGAGGCCTCCCCTCACCGTCAACTTGACTTCAGTACTAATCCTTATAGTCTGGCGGGGATTATGAAAAAGATATTTGCTATATTCGGACTCGTATTTTTAGTTATTACGGCCTGCTTGATTTATCTAGTTCGCTCTGGCGTTAGCTTACGTTCAGAGCCTCTTATCCGCCCGACCATTATCAGCCCCGATCAACGTAATATCGCTGCACACATCGTGTTACGGCTATTCCCTGAACTACAAAACTCCCATTATATTCTGTGGGGCGTCTTACCAGAAACGAATGATGCCCAGCTCATGATGACGCATTTCATGGAAGAGTATTACAAAACTTTTCACAGTGCCGTTCACATTATCCAAGACGGGGAAAAAGCCACAGCCAGTGAAATTGCACAATGTGAAAAACCCTGCTGGATTTTGTTACCGATGGACAAGGCCAACGAACTGTCTAAGAACGAATTCATTCAAAAAAATATTCTCCCGCTCAATCGCCACTATATTAACATGACTCTATCTCCTTTTACGGGGGAAGAAACTGTTCCGGAATCTTGTGATCAACAAAAGCGACTGAAACTCGAATGCATCACTCCCGTGTCAGTCCGAGAGGTCCATCGCAAAATCAAAGACCCAAGCCAGTTGTACTTCTTTCTTCGCAAGTACAATGAGAACGACTTCTTCCTTTTCGTACAAAAACCAATAAATAAAAACTAATCTTGCTTGCTCAAAAGACTCTTTTTGAGCAAGCTTGCAACTAAACCTCAGAAAGTCAGCTGAAGTCCGGTGAAAATCCGGCACTGTGCCGCAACGGTATGTAGCTTGGTCTATAAGTCCGATCGCCCTTTCTGACCACACCTCTCGGAGCAAGAGTGAAAAAAATTATCCTTGGAATGATCATCATTCCCCTATTTGCCTATGGACAACTAAACCCGATCACCGTCGAAGCCTCCGCTCTTAGCGAAGATACTCCGGAGATCTCGCCCTCTGTTACTGTCCTCGATACACGGGATCTGGAAAAACATAAGAGCAATACTGTTGCCGAGATCTTGCAAACAATCCCGGGTCTTGATGTCGTCAGCCAAGGTGCCGCCGGTCAAGTGACCTCCGTCTTTATTCGCGGAGCGCGCTCTGAAGACACTTTGGTTCTTGTTGATGGCATCGTTGTGAACGACGTCATGGCCCCCTCTGCGGGCTTTGATTTTGCCAATCTTTCTTCGGTGAATATTGAACGCATCGAAGTGTATCGTGGTCCACAGACTGTACGCTTTGGTAATGGTTCTCTGGGGGGAGTCATCAATATTATTACCAAAGAAGGTCGCGGGCCTTTAGCCGCTAAATACTTTATTGAGGGTGGCAGTTACAATACTCGTCGCGCAGTATTTGGATTTTCCGGAAAAAATGGTCAACTTGATTACTCTCTGGGGCTTGATGGATTACAAACCAGTGGATTTTCATCGGCCAACAAGAACCTCGGGAACAAAGAAGATGACGGAGCAAAATTACTTTCTGCCTCTGGAAAGGCTTCATGGACACCCCAGGAAAACTCATCTGTGGTCGGGACTCTTCGTTACACTCAAACTGAAAGTGATCGCGACAATAGTGGCGGACCAACGGGAGATGATCCTAATGCCACAGCGGTGTTCAAACAAACCACTGCCGGTATTCTAGGAAGTCAGCGCTTCTTTGATAAAAAATTACGCTCTACACTGAGCTATTCATTCTCTGAGGTCAAACGCGATGATTCCAATCCACCAGACACCGCGAATCCTGATAGCTCTACCAACGACTTTCTGAGTGAAAGTCAGAAAATCGAAACTGTGCAAGATTGGTCCATGACAAGCTTTCAAAACTTGAAGTTAATCCTGTCTCATGCAAATGCCAGTGGCACTTCGATTACAACATTCAATGGCACCCCAACTTTGTTCCCCCGCAAAGAACAAATCATTTGGGCAGAGGCCCTGTCCTACAATCTCGATAATACGCGATGGATTTTTGACGTGGGTTTGCGTGGAGACCAACAGCAAGATCAAGATAATGCGACCTCAAAGAGAATTTCTATCGGACGTCGCCTGTTTGGAGAAAAAACAATTCTACGCATGACTTATGGAACCGGCTTCAAACACCCGAGCCTATTTCAACTCTACTCAAGCTTCGGTAACACGACTCTGGAATCCGAATCATCACAAAGTTTCGATCTATCCTGGGAGCAATCCATAACAACCAGTCTTAAAGGAACCATAGATTACTTTAGAAACACGTATAAAAACCTAATTGATTTCGATACGGCGACTAGTAAATACATGAATGTTTCCGCCGCCGACACTGATGGGGTCGAAGTGCAAGGTCAATTCGAACCGGTTTCTGGAAATGGCATTCGCGCCGTCTATACCTATTTACACACTCATGATGAAACCACAGGACAACGTTTGCTCCGCCGCGCCCAGAACTCAGCCACCCTTATTGCCTATATCCAGGCCCAAAAGTTCTCGGGATCTGTGCAGTACCGTTATGTGGGCGACCGGGAGGATCTCGACCCCGTCAGCTATGCTCGTGTAAAAAATCCCTCCCATGATGTGGTCCATCTTCAAGGTAATTACCAGTTTAGGGACTGGCTAAAAATCTCTATGCGTATTCAGAACCTCTTGGATCGCCAGTATGAAGAGATCCTTGGCTATGGCACTGCTGGAAGATCTTTTTACATTGGCCTCAGTAACTAAAGCGGGTATAAGGATTCTATGCATTTTGAAAATAGAATCCCACTAATCAAAGAGTTGGGTTTCCGCGAGGAAGCTCTTCCCCAGCTAAAAAGTTACATTGATCTTTTATGGTCTTCCAACGAAGAACTTAATTTGATCAGCCGTAAAATGACTTTCGAAGAGCTTATCGACAATCACGTTATTGACTGCTTGTTGCCACTTAAGCACTTTCCGAAAAATGCAAAAGTGGTCGCTGATTTTGGTTCCGGGGGCGGCTTGCCTGGCGTCATCTATGCCATTCAATTTCCCGAAGCTACCTTTCATCTTTATGAAAAAAGTATTTTGAAGCAGAACTTTTTAAATCGCTGCAAAGCGATTGCTCCGAATTTACAAGTTCATGGTGAGATCCCTAAAGATCTGCCTCAAGTAGATGTCGTGACTGCACGAGGATTCAAACCCGTTGATGTGATTTTGGATGTAAGCCGTAGCTACTACCAAAAAAAGGGTAAATACTTTTTGCTGAAAGCTCGTCGCGAAAAAATCG
>JBJTMR010000123.1:0-18454 GCA_046070625.1 Bdellovibrio sp.
TGCCAAATCCATGGCGCGTAAATTCTTTTATCAAAACGGCGACGACTTAAATGTCGTGGAAAAGAATGGTCAGATCTACTCTTTCGGCCTGGGGCACGAAGGGTCTTTCTTTAGCTGCCAAGGCGTTGATTCAGCCAAAACGATAAATTGCACATGTAAATAATAAAAAAAGGGCTTCGTAATACGAAGCCCTTTTTTTATTGAAATTTGGCTTTCAAAAAACTATTGGAAGCGAGTCAGAGCATCGCGTAGTGAATCCAATTGAACTCTGGATTGCGCAAGCAAAGCACGGTCCGCAGCGATCACGTCTTCATCGGCATTGGCTACGAATTTTTCGTTAGACAATTTGCCGTTCAAAATTGAGATGTCCTTATGAAGCTTCTCAATAGATTTGTTGATACGTTTGATCTCTTCATCAAAGTCCACCAAGCCCTCAAGAGGGATGATCACTTTAACGTTGGCATCTTTAACGATGACCGGTGCTACGGCACATTTCATCAAGTTGCCTTCAGCGCCGATTTCCATGTTTTCAAGACGAGCCATCGTCATCAATGCCATGCGGTTGTTACCCAGGATTTTTTGCACCTGATCGTTGGTAACGCCCAAGCGAGCATTCAGTTTGATCGCAGGCGAAATTCTGTTTTCGCCACGGATATTGCGAATCGCGGTGATCACTTCTTTTGCAATGTCGATTTCAAATGCGGCTTGCTGAGAACCGAATGCCAAGAACTCTTTATCGTTTTGAGTCGTCGGGAACTGGTCCATCATACAAGCTTGGCCTTTGATCGGAAGCTTCTGATAGATTTCCTCAGAGATGAACGGCACAAAGGGGTGCATCAAGCGCATAATACGATTCAGTACTTGGGCGATTACCAACTGAGTGGCTGCTTTTTCGTCAGCGTTATTGCCATTCAAAATAGGTTTTGTGAACTCGATATACCAGTCACAGAACTGATTCCAAACGAATTGGTACAAAGCCGTTGCAGCGTCAGAGAATCTTTCTTGCTCCATCGCTTCTTCAACTTCTTTTGTCACTTCTGCAAGTTTTGTGATGATCCATTGGTCGAACACGCTGATGTGAGCTTTGTTTGGCAAAGCTTTGACACCTTCTGCAGGAGCTTTGAAGTCATTTAGGTTGGACAATGCAAAACGAGCTGCATTCCATACCTTATTCATAAAGTTACGGTAACCTTCAAGGCGTTGTTCGCTGAATTTAATGTCTTTACCAGAAAACAAATGTGCTGCGAACGTGAAGCGCAAAGCATCGGCACCGTGTTTGTCGATCATTTCAACCGGGTCGATGGAGTTACCCAAAGACTTAGACATTTTTCTGCCTTGGGAGTCACGAACCAAACCGTGGATGTAAACTGTTCTGAAGGGAACGTCTCTTTGGAACTCAAGACCCATCATGATCATACGGGCAACCCAGAAGAAAATGATGTCATGACCAGTTACCAAGTAACTTGTTGGGTAGAAGGTCTTCAAAGTTTCAGTTTCATTTGGCCAACCCATTGTTGAGAACGGCCAAAGAGCTGAAGAGAACCAAGTATCCAAAACGTCATCGTCTTGATGAAGTTCATGGCTGCCACATTTTTCACAAGCAGTGAGGTCTGTTTCAGAAACGTTTTGATGGTTGCAAGAATTGCAGTACCAAACCGGAATACGATGACCCCACCACAATTGACGGGAAATACACCAGTCTTCGATGTTGTTTAGCCAATGAAGGTAAACTTTTGTCCAAGACTCAGGCTCGAAACGGATTGTGCCATTTTCAACCACGCGTTTTGCGGGAGTTGCCAGTTGTTCCATTTTCACGAACCATTGCTCAGACAAGAAGGGCTCTACAACTGCGCCGGAACGGGAGCAGTGACCTACAGAGTGAACATGGGGCTCTTCTTTAACAAGAAGTTCTTTTGCCTTTAAGTCTTCGATAACTTTTTTGCGAGCTTCGGCAACTTTCAGGCCTTGATAAGGACCTGCGTTTTCATTCATCTCAGTTTTTTTATTTAACAGATTGATGAATTCTAAGTGGTGAGTTTTACCGATTTTGTAGTCGTTGAAGTCGTGGGCCGGAGTGATTTTCACGACTCCAGAACCGAAGTTCAAATCTACATAAGTGTCGGCGATGATTTTGATCGTTCTGTTGATCAAAGGCACGATCACATTTTTACCGATTAAGTGCTTATAGCGTTCATCGTCAGGATGAACACACAAAGCCGTGTCGCCCAACATCGTCTCGGGACGAGTTGTTGCTACCGTTAAAAATCCAGAACCATCTTCAAGAGGATAGTTGATATGGTAAAGAGCGCCTTTGACTTGTTTGTGTTCAACTTCCAAGTCAGAGATCGCAGTTTCAAGTGGGCCTGACCAATTCACCAAGCGTTGACCGCGATAGATCAGACCTTTTTTGTGCAGGGATACAAAGACTTTACGAACTGCTTTAGAAACACCGTCATCCAAAGTAAAGACAGCGCGATCCCAATCACAAGAATCACCCATGCGGCGCATTTGTGAATAGATACGGTCACCGTATTGATGTTTCCAATCCCAAACTTTATCGACGAATTTTTCACGACCCAAATCGTGGCGAGTTACGCCTTCTTTTTTAAGCTCGCGTTCAACCACAGATTGTGTGGCGATACCGGCATGGTCTGTCCCAGGCAACCACATTGTGTTGTAGCCACTCATTCTTTTCCAACGGATTAAGATATCTTGAATGGTGTGATCCAAAGCATGGCCCATGTGCAAAAAGCCTGTGACGTTTGGAGGAGGCAAGATGATTGAAAACGGAGGTTTTGTAGATTGATCTTGCGCTTTAAAGAAGCCTGAATTTTCCCACCACTGATAAGTTCTGCTTTCTACATCAGCTGGATTGTAGCGATCTGATAACTGTTCTGACATTCTGAAATACCCCCAGGTTTTTAACCCTTAGAGCCTATCAGATTCAAGCTCTTAAGGGTAGATTATCAGGTCCATTTTAACGGGTAATTCGAAGGGGTTTTATCGCCCGGCGCATCAATTGGGCATAAAAAAAGGGAGGCTTGGGGCCTCCCTCGATGTAAGTCTGTTTTCTTGCGAACTATTTCAAGAAGTCAGCCATGATGCGTGTGCCGACAATAACCTCTTGTAGGTTGCGGTCAGAGCCTTGATCCGGCGCCATTGTTCTATTGTTGTAAGCAACATGGTAACGGTACATATCGTCTTTTTTAGGTTTGTATTCGAAAGCCAAACCTTCAGAAGTGTACTTGTTGTCAGCAGAAGTTGCGTCGTCGAACTTCTCCATAGAGTAGGCAACTTTCAAAATTCCCGTCCAGTTGTCATGGAACATCCATTTACCTGTAGCGACGATAGAAGAAAGAGTGTCTGTCCCTGTTTCAGCTGCGTTTGTTTCTTTGTACGTGTTCATCAAGTAGTCCAATTGAACCAACCAAGATTCATTTTGGAATTGCCCACCGACAGCCATGTAATCAATTTTTCCGTCCAAACCAACAGCCGGTTCAGTTTTCATAGTGTGGTATGAAGCACGAACTTGCCAGTTGTCTGCGAATTTACCTTTATAAGAGATCGCATACAAAGCTTGGTTTTGGTCAAACTTACCAGTAGTTACACCAGTTGTTGTGTGGTCACCGCCAGAAGTTGCGAAGGAAGCTCCACGACCGTTTGAAGTGTCTACGTTAGCACCTTGGATGTTGATTTCTTGATCAGCAAAAGTGAATGCCAATTTCGCACCAGAGTAGTACAAAAGATTTGTGAAGCCAGTAAGGGATTTTGGAGCTGTCGCAGCAAAACCGCCCAAGTAGCTCGTGCCATTGTATGCTTCAGAAGTGAAGTACATTTCAGCGCCACTGTTTGCGCCTTCGAAGCCGCCGATGTCTCCACCGAATTTACCGATAGTCAAAGTCATGAAGTCATTCAATTTGTTAGCGATAAAAGCATAGTCGACATCTTGGAATGTGTTGTCGCGTTTTTGAAGAGTCGCTTGGTCTTTACCAGCGAATCTCCAGCGAAGGCGATAAGATGTTTCGTCGTTCAACTTTCCTTGGAAATCAACACGGCCTGTTTGTAAGTAGAACTTGTTGTTGTCTACTGTTGAGGGGCCTGCTGCAATAGCGTCAGAGTTGTAAGTTTGGCTAAGATAGTCAGCTCTCATATCCAAACTGATGCTGCCCGCGTTTGCAGTAGCTACAGCTGCTGTCGTGACAAAAGATGCTAGTAAAAACTTTTTCATTCTATAATTCCTTCTGTGAAAAGTCTTCGGTTATAAGTTGCCATAATTCTTTACGATGTAAGTATGCTACAGACCTAAGCCTCAGCCAACAACCCAGTATGATCTGTGTCAGTTGTCTTAATTTTTTATTTCGATGGAAGTACAACTTGTTGCGTTGGAAGGATCAAGCAACATTTGGCGCCCTAATGAACTTCTGACAATGTCGGATTTTTATTAAGGCTTTGTTAGGATGGGGAGATTTTGATTTCGCTTACGAGATATTTAAAATTCTGAACGTTCTTTGGTGATGCCGGCAAAGCCACCTTTTAAGTAATACACATTCATGTGCCCTTGGGACTCTAAGGCTTCCACCAGGGGTTTAGCTTTTGCGCCGTCTTGATCCACGATCAATATTGGATAGTGCGCAGGTAGCTTTTTGTCTTTGATCTGACTTTGAATCTCTTCTGTGGTTCCCGTGATCGTCACGTTGTCGATGTGCATAGCTTCAACACTTTTATACCAAACTTTCAAATCAACACCCAAATTGACCAAAACCATAGGGATGCGTCCCTGAATAAGGTTGTTGAATTGAAAGTAGCCGATCTGTGAAATGTCCATAATTAACCTACTTTGGCGTGATCAGGGATTGAGTTGTACCTTGCCAGTACGATCCCGAGACCGATAAATGCCATTAAACCAGAAACCCAAAACGGTGCCGTGATTGCAATATGTCCATAAAGGAAACCACCAATCGCGGGGCCCAAAATGCGTCCGAGTGAAGCCATGCTTTGAGTGACGCCCATCGCAGCCCCTTGTTCCTTGGAGTCTGTTAACAAACTGATGCTGCCTAAAGTAGAAGGGTTGGATAAACCATTTCCCACAGAAAGCAAAGTCATCGCAACGGCCATCGCCGTGAGAGTCGAAGACACTGCGATCAAAGTTAAGCCAACCGCGAAAAATAGAAGACCTAGGCGTAGGACTTTACGTTCGCCCCATTTTGGCAACATACGACGAACTAAGAAGCCTTGGGTGAAAATGATGATCACACCGATATAAGCAAAACCAAAGCTCACTTGCTTGATGTCCCACTGGAACTTTTCGCCCATGAACAAAATCAAAGTAGCTTCCATTCCTGACATGGCCAGTGATGAAAGCAAGAACACAGTCATTAAAGAGCCCACTGTTTTGATGTTGAGATAGTGCAACATCACAGAGAAGCGTTTTTTCTTAGCTGCAGATTCGCTTTTCTCTGATAGAGATTCTTTCAAAAACTTGATTCCGAAAAGGAAGTTTGCAAAGCACAAAGCGCCGACCCAGCAAGCGGAGAAGGACGTGTCAAAATGCGGAGCTGGATTGATGTGATGACCCCAAACTGCCAATGCTCCACCCAGAGCAGGCCCGACAACGAACCCCAAACCAAAGGCCGCACCAATCAAAGCCATGCCTTTGGAACGTTCATGTTTTGGTGTGATATCAGAAATATAAGCGGATGCCGTGGACAGGCTCGCACCAAAGAAACCAGCAAGAAGGCGGGCAGCAAAGAGCCACTCAAGACTTCGAGCCCAAGCAAAAAGAAGATACGAAAGACCTTCGCCAACAAGACAGAACAGCAGAATAGGACGACGACCCAGGCGATCACTCAAACGACCCCAAAATGGTGAAAACAGAAATTGCATCAGGGAGTAGACTGAAAGTAGTAAGCCCGTTTGCAGAGCCGTTGCTCCAAAGTTGCGACTAAGAATCGGAATAATCGGAATAACTACACCAAAGCCTACAAGATAGAGGAAAACGGTGAAAAAGATGATTGCGAGCTGTGATTTATTTGATGTCGTGGTCATAGGGTTGTTATTATTAGGAAGTTATGAAAATGGCAAATAATCTTCAGCATTTGACTTCGATCATTTTGGCCCTCCTTTTACTTTCTCCTGGAGCCGGAGCTTTCGATAACTATAAGGAATTCAAAAGAGACCGTTGGGATTTCGAATTGGGAGCTAATTACTTCTATTCGGAGGCCAACTATGGATCCACGGGCAGTGGGACTTCGAGTCTAACCAGTGGAAACCATTACCAACTTTTGGACGTGAATCTAAGTACTCGTTATATGCCATCTAGAGACTGGTCGGTCTTCGCCATGGGGACGATTGGTTCTGCAGAAAGTAAGGACTCTGTTGCGACGCGCTCGAACAGCTCTTTGTCTCAGCTTGTCGGTGGGTTTGATTTTGTCATGTATGACGGGTGGTTCCAGTTGGTTCCAGAGCTCGCAGTGCTCATCCCTTTGCAGAAAGTCGATACCGCGTCCGATGCGGCGTTAAACTCTGAAGGGGTTTACGAAATGTGGGCTCGTTTGACAGCTCAAAAAGACTTTGGGCCTTTAAGAGGTTATGGTTGGATTGGCTTTAATTATCGAGGAGAGGAACGATCATACTTACTACCCTGGGGGCTTGGCGTTCAACTCAAAGGGCGGAGTGTTCGTTTGGGTGGAGAGATCTTTGGTTTTCAAAGTATTAGTGAGGACAAAGACACAAATAATAAGACTCTGCGCGATGCGTACCTCAATACCGTCGATGCGGGATCTTATAAGTTCTATTCCGTGAATCCTTCTGTTGTAGATTCTTTGGTGTATCTAACTTGGATGATCAATTCCAAATGGAGTCTACAAGGTAATACAGGTTTAACCTTGGCTGGGGAAAATTCAGCAGCGGGTTTCCATGTTGGAGGCTTTATCCGTTACAGCTTTGATATGAGCGAGGGATATACTGAAAAACCTTATGTAGAACCTGTGGCCTCGCCAGTTCCAGAGGGGCGTTCCAGTTTGTATAATCGCCAAGATGAAGAGCTCAGTTCTTCAACCAAGGTTAGGCAATTTAAAGAACAGACCAACGATGGTGTGGATCAACAAATTTTTCAACCACGCCCGACAAAAAGAAAATCTCGCGCAAAAGATACTAAATTGCAGCAACAGTTAAACGATGCTGAATTTCAAATCGAACTCAAAGGCAAAAAGAAACGCCGCCAATAAAGGGCATAAAGGTACGGACACACTTTTGGTAGCAAAGGTGTGTTAAGGCAAATAGGTTTAAGGTATTTTGAGCTTTTCTTTAGCGGTATTTAAATCGACGCCCGCAATGTCCACTGTCTTCTGGCGACCGGTTTCGCCCTTTACCAGAGTGATTTCGCGTTTCGCAATTTTAAAAAATTTAGATAGAAATGCGATCAGTTCTTGATTGGCTTCGCCGTCGACCGGAGGGGCGTTGATCTTTATTTTCAACATGCCGTTGTGAGGCCCGACGATTTCATTTTTTGAGGACTTCGGCTGAATAAAAAGGTGGAGTCGAACTCCACCTTTGATTTCTTCAATCATTATTCCGCAGAGAGAGGCGAGATGTTCGTAGAGCGAGGAGTATTGGTGGCACCAGGTGCAATATTACTGCCCACAATATTGTGGCCAGCAAGATGCATTTGCGGCATATACTTTTCGCCTTGTTCAAGCAAAGAAAGGTGAGCTTGTGCCAACGCCTTCAAGTTTGCTTCAAACTGCATGCGAGCTCGCTTCAACTCAGAAACCTCTTGGTACATTTTTTTCAATGAATCGCGGGAATCACGGATGATGATCTCTGCTTTTTGTGAAGCATCGGCGGTGATTAACTTCGCTTCGCGTTCAGCATCCTGGCGTAAACGATCTGCCATCTGTGTTGCGGTCGCGATCGTGTCTTTCAAAACTTGGTCGCGCTCTTTATATTCCATCAAAGAAAGTTCTTTTTCGCGAAGAGCTTCTTTCATAGCGTTTCTGTCTTGGATAAGAGCTTCCATTTGCCCGGCAACTTGCTGGAGGAAATCCATAACCTCGTCAGTATCAAGTCCCATCATCTTTTTATTGAATGACTTATGAGCAATATCAATAGGAGTAATCTTCATTTGTTCCTCCTTGAACAATATAAATTAAGGATAAAGGCCGTGTCTGTGCCTGGGCAAGATTATTTGATTTCCCGGGCCATTTCTTTGTTTCTCATCGCCGCTTTTTCAAAGCTGATGCGAAGTGCACGCTCAATCTCAAGTTCCCTCATGGACTGAAGTCCAGCTGCAGTCACACCTTTCTTAGAAGTGACGCGGGCTTGAAGGTCTTCCACCCTTTCGCGAGCTTGGGCTGCCAACAAAGAGGCGCCTACAAAAGTTTCGATGGTCATGACACGAGCTTCTTCAATAGAAAAGCCGTGTTCTTCAATCCAATCTTGCCAGTACATCATCATTTCAAAAACAAAGCCCGTGCCGCTAGAGCAAGAAACCATCAAGGCTTCGAACTGATCTTCGTCAGAAACTTTGATGACACGCCCAAGTGGTGCGAAAAGATCTTCCACAGTACTTTCCAAAGCTTTGTCGTCGTCGTCATTAAGTAAGTAACCAATCACACCGCGACCAATCAGGGAGGGAGTGTTTGGCATCACACGTGCCAGTCGAGCGCCGTTCAGAAATTTTTCTAGCTTCTCCATGCGGACACCTGCCGCAACACTGATGACGATTTTGTTTTCGTCAAAAGCACGACCTACGGGTTCTAAGGCCGTTAACAAGTCTTGGGGTTTGATTGCTAAAATGACGATATCACAAGTATCAACTAGCTCTTCGTTTGTTGAAGAGGCATTGATTTGGTATTCTTCGACCAGTTTTATCAGTTTTCCTTCGGAACGGTTAGAGGCGTAAATATGTTTTGCAGGAATGCCGCCTTCGATAAGGCCTTTGATCATGGCTTGCGCCATATTACCTGCACCCAGAAATCCGATTTTTTGAGCTTTGAGAAGTGGGTTCATAGCACCATCCTACCTGGAGCAGAGTCATTCGCCAAATGAAATTCTCCACTAAAGCAGACACCACGGGCGTTTGAAGCGGTTAATTTCTCGCGCCAAATAAAATAGTTCCCAGTCGTACTAAGGTGGCACCTTCCTGGATAGCGACTTTATAGTCGTGGCTCGTGCCCATGGACAGTGTCGTCATTGGGTGGTTCTTCAGATTCGTTCTTTCGGCAAGCTCGCTCTGTAACCTTTTAAGTTCCTGGAAATAAGGGCGGACTTCTTCACCAGTTTCCGTTAACGGAGGCATAGTCATGAGCCCCTCGATATGCAAATGAGGAAGTTGGCAAAGATCTTGCCACTGGGATGTCACGGTGTTTTTGTCAAAACCACTTTTGCTTTCTTCTTGAGCGAGATTGACCTGAATCAGAATTTTCTGTTCAACCTTTTTACTTGCACACTGACGTGAAAGGACTTGAGCCAACTCTAAGGAGTCCACGGAGTGAATGAGATCAAACTTGCCAACCACATATTTGGCTTTGTTCTTTTGAAGGTGACCGATCAGATGCCACTTCAAATCCGGAAGATCTTTCAGCTGCTCTTGCTTATCAAGAGCCTCCTGGACATAGTTCTCGCCGAAGGCGCGATGACCCAAGTTGTACAGATTCAGAATTTTTTCGATCGGTTGCAGTTTAGATACGGCAAGGATCTTTTCAGGGCCGATTTCGGCACAGATTTCATTATAACTCATCAGTAAAGTACTCTAGCAAAGTCCTACTGAAGGACCCTAGATATTTTTTGCATGACTGAGTACGTAAAAGATCGCGGTAAGCGCAAGGGAAGATGCATTTCCGAACCTACCGTCAGCTCAAAGCCTGGGAACAGCCTTTTAAATGCAGAAATACCCTGAAGCGCATCGCCGGCGGCCCCAGAGGAAATTCCGCCCATATCAAAAAACTGCCCACCTTGCTTTTTAGAACGCAGAATCAGTTGCCAGATCAAAATATGATTGAATGGAAACTTTCTGAGTCTTTCATCGCTGCGGGATCCCCCGACCGAAAACTCTACCATGTGATGGTGACGAACCCCGGTAATGAAGGCCTTAGGTTCAAGAGGTGACTCTTTTAGATAAAACCCAATAATAGACACGTCTTGGGTGAACTGTGCAGCACTTTTGAAAAGTGGCTGAAAGTTATAGTGACATTCCTTTTTGGCGCTACGGAGAAATGATTCGTTCAATGCTTTTTGCAGGAACGGAGTTGTGGTTTCGTCAGAGATGTCTTTCACTGACGCTTCTTCTGCGTACTTATCTTTGATTCGTAATTTGACTCTGCCGTTTGCATTGAAGAGTGCCAGTATATCACTGACCTCGGGGCGCAGATCAACGAACCTTGTTTGGGTATAGGATGTTGGACTGATCGAAGTGAAACGGAGTGAATTTAATATATCTTTAGCGACCCTCAGATGCTCTTCACCCGGAAGATAGGGCTGCAGACGTAAGTTCATCACTTGGGTGTGTCGACGGCAAAAATGAATCAACCAATTTAAAAGCAGCCGATGTCTTTCTGGATGATGGATGAGGCCTACCGGAATCCACTTTTGTACAATTCCATTTTGAAAAAGAGACACCCTAGAGACTTCAACCGTTATAGCAATTTGATGAAGGACTTCGGTGACGCGGTCAGTGGCTTGCAATACAAAGAAAGGGCGATGGCTGTGATCAAGGTGGCGATAAGATTGCCAGTAAGAAAGATTCGGCCATGTAAGGTGGCGAACAGTTCCTTCTTTATCTATGACTTGATAGCCGTGACTGTGTTGATTTTTTACTTCTTCTTCAAAAGAACGTGCGCGATCGTCAAAGGTATTAAAAAAGCGAAGACTAAAATCGCTATTGTAAATCTCAATATCAACCATGAGTCCCCTCCCATGATTTTCGTAACAAGGGACTCTTGGGAAATCATTGAACATTTATGTCATGGAGTTTTTTTAATAATCCACATTGCTGAAGAATAAATTAACATTCTTTGACCAAGACAGAGTGGTGCAATAATTTTTCTTAGTATCTACTAAGGAGAAATGAATGAAGCAGGTATATGCTGATATAAATCAGACAATGAAAAATCACGGCGTTCAAAGTGCTCTTTTTGATTTGGGAATGCGTTTAGTGAACAAGTTTTTTTATTTCCATTCTTTGCACTGTATTGTTATTTCGACCGTGAAAGAAGCAGCCCTTGTCGTTGATCAAAAGTATCAGCACGGTTTTTTAAGTGTGGATCAAATTTTCCAGTACGCAAAAAATAAAGAAAATGAGTTGAGCGAATCTTTCATCCGTTCTGCCTTGGAAAAAGGAGACCGCTGTTATGGAATTACCTATGACGGCGAGTTGGCAGCCTATGGGTGGTACTCCCGCCAGGCGACACCGACTGATGTGCAAAAGATGCTATTCTGTTTTGATCCTGCTTATGTCTATATGTACAAGGGGTTTACGAAGAAAAGTTATCGTGGGCAGCGCTTGCATGCGGTGGGAATGAGCTGGGCCCTTAAGCACTATCTTCAAGAAGGCTCATTGGGTATCGTGTCTTACGTAGACGCCGTCAATTTTGATTCACTAAAGTCTTGCTACCGTATGGGTTATAAATTCATAGGTGCCATCTACATTTCAAAAATCTTTGGTCGCGCTTGGTGTTATTCGTCTTCGGCTTGTCGTGAAAAGGAGATCTCGATGAGATTGCCTGAGGCTAGCCTTCAGAATCGAGGGGAGCTTGAAGCCTCTTCCCAATTTTAAATTTGGCTAACAATTTAAGAGCCAAATATCGCAGATGACTTACTTCATCGGGCTTTAAGAGATGGGTAGCGCTGGCGGCGATAAAAAGCAGGACCGTGAAAATACTGAAGCTGGTTGCTAGAGTCCAAAACGGCAGCCAGTTAAAATCTTTAAAACAATATTTTAGACCCGCAGAAAAAACTGTCGAGAGAGCTGATAGCTTAATCAGATCCGGCCACATAAAAAGCTTAAAGAAACTTGAATTAATCATGCGAGCCCCGACGACCAGGCCAAAGATGTTCATGGCGCCAACCGCAATGACTTTCGCCCAAAGAACAGCCATGGGGTTGATCCAATAAGCTCCTGCAAAAATCAAAGCGACTCCAAGGATCACGCCAACGATCTTTATTTTCAAGGCATAGGCTGTTTGAGAAGCGGCTCGAAAAAGAGGCTCGGGATTTAAGCACCCAATAAAAATATAAAGACTGAACACTGCTAAATAGGGAGCACTGTCGACATATTTATCGGAATAAATGAAAGTGATAAGTTCCTTGGAAAAGAAAGCCGTGTAGATGGAAAAAGGTATTATAACCAGAAGCAATTTTCGGGTCATGCGTCGCCATGTATCCTCGGCCTTGTGATAGTTGCCATTTCGGACTTCTTCAATGAGTTGAATGTTGATCAGTTCATATACCGAGCTTCGCAAGGAATTGATTAACGGGTTTTCAAATGATCCGACAGAATAGATGGTGAATTGGGTGATGTTGTAAAAAGACGAAATCACAAAGTTTTCAACATTCAATAGATTAGCAACGATTCGCGAGAATCCTAAAGGAAGTCCATACTGAATTTGATTTGCCACAAACTTGCCGCCGTCACGGTACTTGAGGGCTTCTTTCTTTTTATGAGCCTCAATAGTATAGATGACCCAGGCTAAGCGTACGGTCATTAAGATTGACAGAAAACCTAAAGCCCATGCAATTGAATCGAAAAGCATAAAGGCGCCAAGTAGTGCTGCGGACTTAAGGAACTCTGTTCCGGCATCAAGATAAAGTCGTTCTTTGAAGCGATTGAAGTTAATCAAAAGTCCTTCCATTTGTTGGGAGCAAATGGTCGTGACGATAAGAAGTCCTAAAAGGGGAAGATAGTTCGCTAGATCTGAATCATTGAGCAACTTAGCAATCGGAAAACGAAATACCGTCAGGCCTAAGGCGACAATTCCAGTGATTAGAAAATTTAGAATTAAGGCGTTCCAAGAATAAAGAGCGAAGTTTTTTCGGTCCCATCGCAGATAGTAATTAACGGAATCATCCAAGCCAAGATTCAAGGCGACTTGGGCAAACCAGTAGATGAGTGTAACCAGTTTGTAGGTTCCGTAAGTTTCTACGCTTAAATGCCGACTTAGATACATGGGAATGGCAAATGAAAAGGCCATTCCCAGGAATCGTGCTCCAGAAAGCAAGGCGACGCGATTGAAAGATTCTTTATCGTTTTCCATCGAGGGAAACGTATCGCCGATTGCTCCAAAATGTCATTCGGAGAAGTGCGCCTTACAGCTTTGTAAATCTTCCGAAGAATTTCAGCTTAAATTTTTGCAAGCAAGTTCTTTACGACTTGCACAGGAAGTCCCACGACATTGTCGAAAGGCCCTTCGAATTTTTCCACGAATTTTCCACCAAGACCTTGTATGCCATACGCACCGGCTTTATCCATGGGTTCGCCGCTCTCGATGTAGGACCAGATTTCTTCGTCGGTTAGGTTTTTAAAAAAGACCTTTGTTGTCTCAACATGAGACACGGTTTTCCCCGACGGTGCTTCCATCATGCAGACGGCCGTCAGTACTTCGTGAACATTCCCAGACAAAAGTTTTAAAATACGGTGAGCATCGGCCTTATCTTCAGGCTTTCCAAGGGGACCACCTCCGAAAATCACCTCAGTGTCTGCGGAAATGAGTATAAAATCGCTTTTACCACTCGACGTAAGATGGGTGAAAGCGGCCCTCGCTTTACGTCCGGCAATGTCTAAAATCTGCTCGTTTACATTCAGGTTTTTGTCAGGAATTTCCGATACTTTTACTGAGGTTACGTCGAATGAAAACCCGGCTTCTTGAAGAAGCTGTTTTCGGCGTGGAGACTCGGAAGCCAAGATAAGTGGTTTCATGAGTTTGACTAAAACACAAAGAGGCCAAAATGGGAAGCGCAGAGTTAATGCTGATTTTGGGACTACTCCTGGGAGGAGTATCGGTCTTCCTATTTGTGAGCGCCATCTTTGCAAGCAACGCAGATAAGCAGCAACTTTCGTGGGCGAATAATGATGAGCCTGTGAAATCCAAAAATCCAATTATTAACTTTTCGCGTCCGCTTGTTCACCAATTTACCTTGCAACATGCTTTGCGTATTCATAGTGAAAGCTATCGCAAGAAGGTTCGTAAGTTCATTTTAACTTCAGGCTTATCACAAGAGTTAAACGATGATGAATTTATTGGTTTGCAACTTTTATGGGGCGTTATGTTTCCATGTCTGCTGCTGATTATGAATTTCTCTTTGCAGTTAGGTTTACCGTGGACCATGTGTGTGGGGGTTGGACTGATTGGGTTCTACTTGCCGCAAATTCACGCTAAGGGTGAAAAAAAGAAACGTGAACTGTCCGTTCGCGCAGACCTGCCATTCTTTATCGATCTTTTAGCTTTGTCCGTGGAAGCGGGTCTGGACTTTTTCTCTGCGATTCAAAAAATCGTGGATAAAGCGCAGGGCACGAATAGTGTTTTGGCGGATGAATTTGGAATTGTTTTGAAAGACATCAAAATCGGTGCGGCGAAAACGCAAGCATTGAAGGATATGTCTGCACGTTTGGATATGAACGAAATAACCAGCTTTGTGGCGGTACTCATCGATGCGGAAGCAACAGGTGCGAGTATTTCCCAAGTGTTGAAAGATCAATCTGAACAAATGCGTTTGGAAAGATTTGTGCGCGCAGAAAAAGCCGGGGCGAAGGCCTCCCAAGCCATTTTGATTCCGCTGATGATGTTTATCTTGCCAGCGGTTTTCATTATGGTGTTTGGGCCAGTGGCGATTTCATTTATGTATGGGGCTAAGTAATGATGAAGCTTGAGAACACGACAACTCAACAGAAGCTGATCCCGAATCTAGAGGTGGCTAAAACCTTTACGACTCGTGGAAAGGGGCTTTTGGGCAGGTCTTCCCTGGCTGAAGATCGTGCGTTGTGGATTCATCATTGTAACAGCATTCATACGTTCTTTATGAAATTTGCGATTGATTGTGTGTTTGTAGATAAGAATTTGAAAGTAAAAGCTGTCTATCAAGATGTAAAACCGTGGCGTTTGATCTTTCCCGTGTGGGGAGCAAGCTCGGTGATAGAGATGGCTTCTGGGACTAGCAGCAAGTTAAAGATCAGCGTGGGAGATCAACTCAATGTGGGCGCTTAGAATATTAACCGGCCCTCAAGCCGGAAGCATAGTCGAGTTGAAAATGGGCAGGAACGTCATAGGACGTGCTCCGCAGTGCGATGTCAAAGTCACGAGCCCTGGCGTGTCCAAAGAACACACTGAGATTACCGTTTATAAAGACAAAATTGTTATCACGGATTTGAAATCAAGTAATGGAACATTCCTTAATGGCGTTCGCATGCAAACGGGAGTCATGCGTCTGGGAGATAAACTGGGAATTCACGATGTCTTAGTGGATGTGATTCCCGCACCAGAAGTTCGTCCGCAAGCGCCTCCGCGCAGTGCCCCGGCACCGATGCCATATTATGGCGGCGGTGCTGCACCAGCAATGCCACAGCAAGGTTATCAAGGAATGCCGCATGGAATGCCCATGCCACAAGGCATGCCGCAACCTATGGGGTCAGCGGCTCCAGGTATGGCAGCACCAGCTCCGGCATATCATCCAGGGGGCATCAAAGCCATCATGGATCGTGTGATGGAGTATGTTGATCGCGTTGCTTTGCCAGGAGTTTATAAGCTTCCAACACTGGTTGAATTCAAAATGGTGTTATTGGGGTTTGTGATCTTATTCATCTTCGTCACGACATTGTTGTCGATGATTCCGATGGTGCAAATTTCCAGAGCCAGTATCATCAATGAAAGCAAACGCCGCGCGGGGTCTATCGCGCGTACCTTGGCAACGATCAATCAAGCAGCATTACTGCAAAATAGCTATTCGTCTTTAACGACCAATCAGGCGGAAGCCGAAGATGGGGTGAAACAGGTTCTGATTGTACAACAATCAGATGGGATGATTTTGGCGCCAGCTTCTCGGGCCGGAACAACACCAGATTTGCCATTCGTCCATGTGGCCCGTCGTGAAATGCGCCCCCAAACCGTTGAAGTGGATTCTTCGACGATTGGTGCGAGCTTTCCAATTGGCTTGTTCGACCCAAATACGGGTGATCAAGTGGTAAAAGCCCATGCGATTGTGTTGTATGATGTGGGTAGTTTGGCTTTTGATGATGGCAGAGCAATCAGCTTGTTTATGCAGACGTTGGTTATTGCCAGTATCGTAGGTCTTTTGGTGTTCTTCTTTATGTATAAACTGATCGAGTATCCGTTGGTCAGCTTAAATTCGCAATTAGACAACGCAATGAGAGAAAAGAAGGATAGCACGGAAGTTGATTTCAATTTCCCTGCATTGCAGGCGTTAATCGGAAATATTAACAGTCTGCTGACTCGTTATATAAATGGTGAAGCGGATCAAGGTGGCTCTGGTAACTTTGTGAATAAAGATGGTGAGGCAGAGAATCTGGTGCAGATCATCGGCTTCCCGGCGATTGCGATTTCTCGCGATGGACGTATTATCGCCAGCAGCGCTTCCTTTGGACAGATTGCCAGAACAGATATGGTTCAAATTGTTGGCCAGCCATTTCAGTCTATTCCGGATGTGGCTTTACAACAAAATCTTGAACATCTGATGAATAAAACCCGGGAAAACTCCAGAGCAATCCACACGGATCAGCTCGAATTCAGTGGTCATTTGTGTATTTTAAGCTGTCAAGCGATGAGCTCTCAACCTAATGACGTGGATTATTTTGTAATCACCGTTTCACCGACGGATGGAGGGGCATAATGTCAGCAGCTCCCAAGGTGAAGGACGTTTTGAAGTTTGAAGTGGAAGTGGTCAAAGGACCACACATGGGGATGCGTTTGTCTTTTGATAAAGGCAACGCCACATTGGGTCGTGGTCCTGAAAATGATATTGTTTTGGCGAATGATCCGCGTATCAGTCGTCAGCATGCAGAAATTAAGCAACGTGGGAATGAGTTTGTAATCGTCAACTTGAGTGCAAAGAATTTTATCCTCGTAAATGGGGAGAATGTTCAGTCCGAAATTTTACATAAAGGTTCGGTCATTCAAGTGGGCGATTCTGAAATTCATGTGATCTATGAGCCACCGGTGGCAGAAGTGGCTCCGCAAGCCCCTCCACTTCAGGCCGTTCCGCCTGCGCCACCAGTGCCAAAGCCGCAGCCGACGTTGCAGCCTCTGTCACAACAACCTGTGATGGCGCCGCGACCACAAATGCCGCAGACGCCAGCGGCACAACATTCGGCTCCGCCGATGATGCCAAATATGTCGAAACCTCCGATGCCGCAGCAGGCGTCGATGGGGTATGGTGGATTTCAACAAAACGCTTCACACGGTGTGCCGCCTCGGGCGCCAGCAGCCACTGGTGGGGGCTTGCTTTCAGATCCAAAAGTCCGCTTTTATGTGATCGTAGTGGCAATTGGATTGGTGGGCTGGTTTATTTTATCACCGTCGAAAAATAAAGGTGTCAAAGACCCGAATGCGATTCGGACTTCATCCATTACGATGCAGGACGTGGCTGATGCGGAAAAGCGCACTCAGGAACTGATGACTGTTAAAAAAGAAAAGTATGATTCCGTTCAATATAAACGGGCCCAGGAAAACTTCATTCGTGGATTCCGTGACTTCCAACAAGGCCAATATGCTCGTGCTCGGGAATCATTCCAGGTGGTTTTGAACTTGGATCCAGACAATGAATTGGCGAAACGGTACTATCATTTATCGAAAATTAAGTTTGATGAGTTTGTGAAATTTAACATGATTCAAGGCAACCGTTACCGTGAAAAGAAAAACTGGCGCATGTGTCAGTCTAATTACTCCAATGTTATGACCATGCTTCAAAACCGCAAGGATGATCCGACTTATAAGGAAGCCAAGCAGTTCTTTGAAGAGTGCACATTGAATCTAGAAGGGGGAAGAATTTAGATGGCTCATCTAATCGTTCGCCTTCGAGGTAAAACTATTTATAATATGCCTTTGGAAGATAGCCGCAGTTATGTGGCGGGTCGTAAGGAAGATTGTGATATCGTCCTGCAGCCAGAAAAAGGAATTTCCAGAGAGCATTTCAAAATTTCTGCCGTGAATGGACAGTGGGTGTTGGATGTTGTTTCCCGTTATGGGGAAGTTATTCAAAACGGAGAAACGGTTCAGCAGATCAATCTTGATCATGGATCGTCTTTCACTGTCCCTCCGTATGAATTTGATTTTTTAATGAGTTCTGCGACGGCGCAGCCTCAGGAGCTGGCGTATGATCCAAATAACTTGCCAGTTGTGACATCGGCCGGGGAATCCCCTGCGGCCGGTTTCAGTGGTGATGACGAAAAAACCGTGGTAGGTGCCGCTCCGACCAGTGCGCATATAAAAATCGTTGATTCACAGAATGA
>JBJTMR010000124.1:0-5642 GCA_046070625.1 Bdellovibrio sp.
TCTCAAATTCAAACACCTTGAAAATCTTGGTGGACTAGAGGACGCCAAAAAGCTCCTGAATAAATCCTCGTCGCTCCAAAAATAACAAAATCTCGATTGGGAGAATCCATGACTAAAGAATCACTTCTTATCGCAGATGACCTTGCAGAAAGGTCCGTCAAAGGCCGTCTTCGTTCGCGTCTTATGCGCGACAATGCGATAGAGTTTGCAAAAAAAATGAATCTTACTGTTGAGCTTCTTTTTGTCATGAATCTAAATTCAAAACTATTCAAAAAAAAACAACTCACTATCTTAAGCGAAACCGTGAATGCAGTAAAAACTTCTGTGGAAAATCAATTTGCAAAGTCCCAAGTCCCATTGAAAATCAAAATCAAATACGGAGTTCCCGTTGAAGAAATTCTTGGCGAAATAAATCTTCTCGATAAACTCCAGCTTCTGGTTTTAAGCACTCAAGGGAAAAAGGGACTTCAAAAAACTCTTCTAGGAAGTGTCACAGAAGACGTCCTCCGCAACTCGCAGGTTCCCGCTTTGGTATTAGGACCAGCGGCCCAAGAAAAGCAATCTGTCTTGAAAATGGACAAAAATCTTCGGATCCATTTCCTGACAGATTTAGGTGATTCCAGTATCGAAGCTGAAAACTATGTGTTGAAGCTCTGCACACAGCTGAATTGCTCCGTTGTTATTATCCACAGCATCGGTGAACAGATTAAAACGTTGCGTGATAACATTTATAGCACTGGATACCTCACCTTTAACATGGAGCAAATGTTCAACCAAATGGTCGAAGATGCGCAGAGAGCCCTCCAGCGAAAAGTCCGCTCTTGGACAAAACAAGGAATAAAAGCGACTTCTTTGTTAATTGAAAAGGAAGAGCCCTTAGAAAAATCCTTAAAGCTCCAACGTTCCTCTGAGGCTGGGTTAATTGTTATGGGAACCCATGGGCGCAATAAAGTTATCAGTTCATTTATTGGAAGCACCGCCAGGAAAGTTGTCTTAAGCTCCCCGGTCCCCGTCATCGTCGTGCACTCTATCAAGAAATAAAAAATTGTCCCTAACCAACTAGAGGGGTCATATGAAAACAGGAGCCGCATTTATAACTGGAGCCGGATCAGGTATCGGCAAAGCAACGGCCTTAGCCTATGCAAAAACGGGAGTCCCCGTGGCCGTCGTAGACTTTTCTGAAAAAGGGGCTTTCGAAACTGTAAATCTTATTAAATCCCAGTTCGACACCACCGCTGAAGCCTTTGTTTGTGATGTCAGTATTGATGGTGACGTCAATGCGGCTTTTTTCTCTGCGGTGGAACGATTTGGGCGCGTTCAATACGCATTCAACAACGCTGGTGTGGAAGGATCCCCGACGTCATTTCAAGATGTCACTGATGAAAACTGGGATGGAGTGATGAATGTAAACTTAAAGGGTGTTTGGGCGTGTATGAAATATCAACTCTTTCACATGGCAAAGAGCGGAGGCGGTTCGATTGTAAACTGTTCCTCCATTGCGGGGGTTGTGGGGTTCACAAACCTAGCGCCCTATGTCGCCAGTAAACATGCCGTTTTAGGCCTTACCAAAACGGCCGCCCTAGAATACGCAAAACAAAATATCCGCGTGAACGCAGTCTGTCCCGGTGTTATTCAAACGCCGATGATTGATCGTTTCATTAAACACACTCATCAAAGTCTGGATCAATTTAAGCAGTCAATCCCCATGGGAAGACTTGGCACCCCAGAAGAAATTGCTGAAGTTGTTTTATGGCTTAACTCCGAAAAAGCATCCTATGTGACAGGTCAAGCAATGATTGCCGACGGTGGCTGGACAGTCCAGTAATCCAATCGTATTACTGATTGTTAGACGGTTCCATCGTTTGTGGCTGCAAAAGATCTTCCAGAAAAAAAGCCGCTAACTCTGAACGCCCTGACAACCCTGATTTAGAATAAACCGCGATAGATTGTACCCGAGCTGTTTTTTCAGTGGTGCTACGAATGTCTGCCACCTCTTTCAAGGAAAGCCCTTTTAGCAATAAAAGAGCCACTTCCTTTTCTGCGTGCGATAAGTTCCATTTTGTCAGCTGCAAATCGATGGATTTGGAAAGGCCTTCAATGTACTTTTCCGCCTCTATTCTCCATTCAGTTGCTTCCTGTTTCAATTTTACGTTCTCACTGAGCGAAGCCGAAAGCTCGTGTTTAAGGTGATAAGAACCTATCATAAAATAAAAAATTCCAGAAAGGGCGGCCATCCCCGTCCCCGCCTCAAACAAGACATGCCAACTCTTGACACCCTCTTTGGTGTCCGTGATCAAGTCCACAATCACCACGAGGGCCACAAGAGCTAGAACACCGACGACAATGAAACGTTCTTTTTTATTCATGGATACAGAGTACATACTGAATCACTGTTAGTCATCATTTCCTGACTCCGTATCGCCGAGATGCAATGTCTGTCCAAACAAACTCAGTGTTCCCTGTGTCGAGTCAAAGTTCTTAAATAGATACAATCCCGCTGACACCACAAGAGCCATCAACAACACACCCGCAAAACGATGAGAAGAGGAAATAGAGCCTACGTTGTCATTTAAGTCTTTCTTACCATCGATCATACTTAACGCAATGGCATCTTGATGACGTAAAGAATGAAGGATCACACCAGCTACATGCAGGGCAACCACAATAATAAATGTATTCGCCATCAGTTCGTGAATGTCTTCGAAGGTCTCTTTACTTCCAGTGGTCATTAAATATCCTGTGACCGCCAAGCCAAGTGCCAATACCAACATAACAATGGCCGCCCAGCTCGATGCCGGATTGTGTCCAGACCAACGCTTTTTGGAGCCCGATAAGATACCAAAAAGATAATCCTTGAGATCCGACGGCTTCAGATTGAACTCCCAGAATCGAGCATATTTGGACCCTATGAAGCCCCACACAATGCGCCATAACACAAGCCCGCCAAGCAATAACCCCGACAGCATGTGATAGGTAAAAACGGTGGATTCATCATCCGCAGTCTTAGTAATGATAAAGGACAACAAAAAAAGTCCTGAAAAGAGCCAATGAAAAAGTCTGGTTGGTAGGTCGTATACTAAAGCTGTTCTCATCCTAAATCCCCTTTTTAAGAGCCATTGATGGGTCTAATTTGGATCCTTTTTGGGTTTCCGTCCATAAGCCAAAAGGTCTATATGACCTTATTTCAACAACTTAGGCCATTCAGCCAATGTTCATTTCATAGGAATACACGATACTACTGATAACAGGGGATGCAATCCCCGATCAAAACAAGGAGACCAAAATGAAACATCTTATTCTAGGACTAGCACTTATCGGGGCCACTCTGCCAGCTCATGCAAAAAAAGATTGCACCAACGAGCCAAAAAACAAATGGATGCAAGAAGCTGATTTTAAGAAAAAAGTCGAATCCGAAGGGTACAAAATCTCAAAATTTAAACAACCAGGGACCTGTTACGAAATTTACGGCACCAATAAAGACGGCAAGAAAGTTGAAATCTATTTCAACCCCGTTGATGGTTCGATTGTAAAAGAAAAATAAGGACTCAGGGACTACGGAGGGTGGAGGCTTTGGGCAATCCCGAGCCTCCCCGTCCCCGCTCTCAACAGCTTTGTTGAATTGGCGGGGTGTTGCATTCATATTCTTTTTTAAGCTTTCGCGGAACCTCGAGGATGTTTTGCTTGAGAAAGATCCACGTTCTTTTTCAACGAGTGACCTGTTTTTAAGCCCAGAACAAACCAACCAAGAGCCACGGCACCTAATGCAAAAACAGTGTCACCGATCACACGCAACCATCGAATCGTATCCAATGTTGGGTTTTGCATAAATTCTGCGGAACGCGCATACCATAGTCCGTGTTCGACACTCGCAATGGATTGCAAAAGTCCCATCGGTAACAAACTCAAAAGCGCCATCAACAAAAGACCAATGTTGATACTCCAGAAAGCAAAGCGAATAACTCCATCTTTCCATTCGTTATGAGCCGCAAGTCCTTTCAGAACGAAAAGCATCAACCCGATTCCCAACATCCCATAAACGCCAAACAAGGCCGTATGACCGTGAAGTGGCGTCGTATTAAGACCTTGCATATAATAAAGCGCAATTGGTGGGTTGATCAAAAATCCGAAAATACCAGCACCGAGGAAATTCCAGAAAGCGACAGAGATAAAACAGTAAATAGGCCACTTGTACGCTTTGAGCCACTCTGTTGATCTGCCCAGTTTAAGATTATGATAAGCTTCAAAACCCATCAACACCAAGGGAACACATTCCAACGCACTGAAAGACGCGCCGACCGCTAAAATCCCCGTTGGCGTACCAGTGAAATACAAGTGATGGAAAGTTCCAAGAATCCCACCGAAAAGAAAAATAATTGTCGAGAACAGAACATTCGTAGAAGCCGATTTGACATTCACAAGTCCCATGCGCACGAACAAGAACGCAATAACGACAGTTGCGAACACTTCAAAGAATCCTTCGACCCAAAGATGCACAACCCACCATCTCCAGTATTCAGCGACTGCAAGATTTGTGTGACGTCCCCACATAAGACCGGCGCCATAAAAGATGGCGATCGCAGCGCAGGAAATTAAAAACAGAGCTAGAAGATGTTTTGCTTCTTGTACTTTTTTAAATGCAGGCCAAATAGATCGAACCATCAGGAACAACCACAAGAACAAACCCACAAGCAGGAACGATTGCCAGAAGCGTCCTAAATCGACGTATTCATAACCTTGGTGACCAAACCAGAAGTTTTGTACGAAATCCAATTTCTGCATAATGCCAACCCATTGGCCGGCCATAGAACCGACAACAATAATCAGCAAGGCAAAAAAGAGAAAGTTAACGCCAAAGCGTTGGAACTTCGGTTCATGCTCTGAAACCGCAGGCCCCATGAACAGCCCCGTTGCCAACCATGAAGTCGCAATCCAAAAAATACCCAATTGCACGTGCCAAGTTCTTGTCACAGAGTACGGCAATAGATCCGACAATGCCAAACCGTAGAATCCATTTCCTTCAACTGCATAGTGGGCTGCCACAGCCCCAAGAATGACCTGCACGACAATCAATGCCGTCACCACCCAGAAATATTTTAAAGTGGCTCGCATGGAAGGCGTCGGATTCAATCCTAACAGAGGATCCGTTTCCGGAAGCAAGGAGACGTCAGCTTCTTCGTTTTTCTGAGAAACATAGTACAATGTCAAAACGCCGATGCCGGCTAGCAAAATGATGACACTGAACCCAGTCCACAAAAGCAATGATCCTGTAGGCTCATTACCAATCAACTTATCTGGCGGCCAGTTGTTTGTATAAGTGATCGCTTGCCCAGGTCTCTCTGTCCCGGCAGCCCAAGACGCCCAAAAGAAAAAGGCATTCATCTGGCGCATACGCTCTGTGTCTCGAATCGTATTGGCCGGAATTGCATAGGCCTCACGCAAACTGGCCAAGGAAGGTTCGTCCATAAAAACGCCACGATAGTGCGCACTCATGGCTTCGATGGCTTCTTTGCGTAAAGGGGATACCGTCAACGTCTTATCAGTTTCAGAATAAGTGTTGGAACGGACTTCTTTTTTTAGACGTGATATCAGAACTGCTTGTTGTTCTTCGTTCAGATTTTCATAGGGTTTGGAAAATTCCTGAG
>JBJTMR010000125.1:0-3172 GCA_046070625.1 Bdellovibrio sp.
GTTTAATCCGGAAGCTCGCAGCCCGGTGGATGCTTTTGGTTTAATGCAGTTGTTACCGAGTGTTTCAAAAAATCTGGCAGCGACTTATAAATTGGAATACAAAGAAGCTTTGGATTTATTTAAGCCCGAAATCAATATTCCTCTGGGTGCCTTTGAACTCAAAACCCTGACGAAAAAATATAATAATCAGTATATTTTGGCGGTGTCCGGATATAATGCCAATGATTCAGCGATTCGCGGTTGGTTGAAAACTCGTTTCCGTCCTGACGCTTTGGAATTTATCGAAGAAGTCCCGTACGAAGAAACGAGAGCTTATATCAAGCTGACGATGCGAAACTATGTGTTTTATTCGCGACTGCTTCATTCGGATAAAGCGATTAAATTCCCGGAAGATTTACTAGTTTTTAAAAAATAATTCCTAAAAAAGAGAATGGACTCCATTCTCTTTACGGGATTTGGACTTGGGGAATGAACGTCGGAACACTGACTACAACCGGCAGAGCCATGACCCCAGATTTATTAAACCCCCAACATCTCAATTTCAAGGTCGTGGATTCGATTCCGCAATTAGTTGTTTGAAGCCATGCGGTATGGCCAACGTCTACATCATCATAGACTGTAGCCGCATCGATATCAACTGGAGCCAATCTGTCTGTCGTGGTACCGTCGCCGACCAGCTTATAAAAATTGTACCCCCAGCATCTCATGCGTCCGGCATTGGTTACGGCACAAGCATTTTCACCTTTTGCGGCAAGAGCTTTGTAGCTGTTCGCAGCATCAACAGGCGTGGGGCTTAGTCGTTGAGTGGTGTCCCCCACCCCCAGAACACCGTTGGAGTTATTTCCCCAACATTTAATTTTCTGACCCGTGGTTATGCCGCATGTAAAGCCCTGAAGAAATCCAGCTCCAATTTTGATCTGGGAATATTTAACGGGACTATCAATAGGAATGGGGACAAGACTTGAATTTGTCGTTCCGTCCCCCAACTGACCTTGATTGTTACTACCCCAACATTTTAAGTCACCATCTGTCGTGATGCCGCAAGTATGGACGTTCCCATTGTTGTAGGTTGCTGATACCACAACTGAAGAGTAAGTTGTTGGCGCGTCCACCACTGTCGGAGTTGACTTGGCCGCCGTTGATCCGATTCCCAACTGACCCTTCGCGTTTGCGCCCCAACACTTTAAAACGCCACCCGTCGTTACAGCGCAGGTGTGAGTCGACCCAACAGATACAGTACTGTATTGGACTCCGTAATCAATCACTTTGGGTTTAATTCTTGTGACGGTTGTTCCATCTCCAAGCTTACTGCTGTCATTCAATCCCCAACATTTCAGTTCATTCGTTGTCGTGATGCCGCATGCATACCCAGTGTTCGATGAACTATTCGTGCTTGAGCCAGCATCAACCATCAAATATTTCTTATTCGGATCAATCAGCACAGGATAGTCTCTTAGGATTTGCGTACGATCCCCCAGCTGCCCCGTATTATTCGCACCCCAACAATAAAGGTTCTTACTAGGCGTAATTCCACACATCGAGTATTCGCCGACACTGATTTTGGAAAAAGTTAAGCTCTGATTAATATAGAGGAAGCTATTATAAGCCGTACCGGTTCCGAAAACCATTTGCCCATTATTATTACCCCAACATTTCAAGCTCCCGGAAGTTGTAATTCCGCATGCTGAAGTTGCGTGGGCATTCAGAGTCCCACCCCTCACTGTAACCGACGAATAGTTTTCATTAGTGTCGATTACTTTGGGCGCCAACGAGGTCGTTGTGGATCCGTCCCCCAAGTTAGAGTAAGTATTATTTCCCCAACACTTTAATTTATTACCGCTGGTTACTGCACAAGCAGAAACATCAGAAACACTGACGTCTATATAGCTTTGGCCTGAATCAATAACTGTTGGCAATTGTCTTTTATTACTGGCAGTACCCTCGCTTAAACCCCAACACTTCAATATTCCCGAATCAGTTATCCCACAAGATGAGTTGCCACCTAAACTCACCATAGAATATTTTATTCCTGAATCAATGAGGACTGGAGATGACTTATCAACTAACGTACCGTCACCGACTTCACCGTTTGAATTTGAACCCCAACAATACAAATCTCCATCTGTCGTTATCGCACATGTATGATACCCCCCACCGTTATATCCACTCGTGGCCACCTTGGAATATTTCACGCCAGAGGTGATAGGTATTGGTGTGGTTGACCCTGTTGCAGTACCATCACCCAACTGACCTTTCGAGTTATCCCCCCAACACTTTAAATCATCCGAAGTCGTAATCCCACAAGTATGTCTAAATGATGTGGACACTTCCTTATAGGTCTGCATTCCGTCAATTGAGATAGGTGAATTTTTTTGGGTGGTAGTCCCGTTCCCCACATTTCCTGAATAGTTGGAGCCCCAACATTTTAAAACTCCGGTTGATGTAATTGCGCAGGCGGCACCATACCCACCCATAGAGACCTTAGAATAGTTATTTCCAGAATCTATGACGACAGGATTTACTTTGGATACCGCTGTGCCATCGCCAACCGTTCCCCAATTATTGGATCCCCAACATTTTAATTTTCCACCCATGATTAAACAGGAGTCAGCAGCAGTACTGGCAAACTGACTGATCGTGCCGTACGTGGACTCATCATCTGTGATTAAGATCGTTCTAACCGCATCTGCTGTTAGCTTTATTTTTTGTCTGGGACTTCTTGCTCCACTTAAAAATATAAAAAGAATTTTTTCTGATTCTTGAAGGGCGTTTTGCAAAATGGAAAAACTGATGGTCGCGGTTTTTTGACCTTTCGGAATTGTTACCGTGCCCACCACCCCAGCAGAAAAGTGGGTGCCTATCACTCCGCCATTTGAATTGTATCCATATTCAACTAGGGTATCATCACAGGCCCTTTTCGAAAGGGAAATATTTAAGTTTAAAACTCCGGATCCTTCGGCAACCCTTAAACTTTCAGTAGATGTAAAACTGAGCTGCGCATCGGGACAGTTTGCTAAAAGCTGATTGTTGAAATGATGAGTTTACCCTGACGCGGGAGACGAACAGCGCGGTGAAGGAGCTGGGCGCGGCGGCCCTGAAGGAACTGACGCTGACGCCGACGGCGGACAACACGCTCCTGCTGTACGACAACGCGGAGTTGGGGTTGCGCTTC
>JBJTMR010000126.1:0-8814 GCA_046070625.1 Bdellovibrio sp.
TTCCAGAATCAGCAGCCAGGGCACGGCATCGCGCAACGTGGCCGTTTGCACTTGCAAGCGGGTGCCTGCCGGATAGCGCTCGGGGTCTCCCGCCATGGCGCCTGCGAGTTGCATGTACAGGCTGATCTGGTCTTGCGCGCCAGGCTGCAGTGGGGCCACGGGCGCGTTGCTGCTGAACACGATGCGCTTTTGCTCGCGGTCGAAGTGGGACGCCCGCTCGCCGCGCCAACTGTCGGTGAACTTGAGCGGCGACAGGCCCGAGCCGTCGATCAGCCCCGTGCTGCGCCAGTGGCGGCTGCCGATCAGGAAGGCTTTGACCGACAGTGTCAACGCATAGGCTTGGGGGTTGTGCTGCCAGCGCAACTCGCCATTGGCGTAGTAAGTGAAGCCTTTGTCCATGCCTGTCAGCTGGTAGCTCATCAGGCTGGGTGGCGGCAAAGCGCCCAGGGCCATGGAGGGCCAGCTGCTGGCGGGCGCTGCCGTGGGCACCGGGGGCAGTGTCGGGGCAGCGGCGGGCTCGGGCGCAGAGGCCACAGGCTCGGCGCTGGCCACTGCAGTGATCGGCTCCGAAGCAGCGGGCTCGGCCACTGCGGGGGGCAGTGCGGACGGGCTGGCTTCTGCAGTGGGTTCCGAGTGGGGAGCTTCAGCCGGGGGTACACGGCGTGCCGGAGGAGGCAGCCGTGTCGGACGCGCCGCCACGGCTGTTGGGGGCGGCGGCGCGATCATGCGTGTCTTCATGGGCGCGGTCGCGGTGCTCGGCTGCAGGCTCCAGTCGAGTGTGTGCGTCACGCCCAGCAGCAGGGCCAGATGCACCAGGGCGATCACCAGCGCCAGGGCCGTCAGCGTGCGCCGGGACGGGCCTGTGCGATGGGGGGCGTCGGGTGCTGCCGTCATTGTCGTTGGGTGGACGTGTGTACGGTGCGTGCGTGTGATGTGTGGGCCTTGGGCGCCATTCAGCAGCCGGTCCAGCCCAGATCGGCAGATCTGTGTACCAACGAGGGGAGCCCATATCCATTCCGTAGGACAGCTGTACGCCACTGGAATAGCGGTTGAAGTTTTGCCCGTTAGCAGAAATGTTGGAAAAAGAGTTCGCATAGCCGATGCCGATATGGGTTTTCGGTGCATTCGCACTATTTTGGGATTGAGTCAGGCTGTCTTTTTTGCGGCTCAGCTCGCCAACAAGGTCTTCATAGGAAACTTCTTCGTAATCTTTACCAGAAGCGGCCTGGACCATTGTTGAGGTAGAAAAAGTCATCAAAGTGATAAGAGCGAACTGAATGGATTTGAATTTATTCATAACTTGATTCTAGCAAGCCTTTGTCGTTTTTCAAAAATTGAACTTTTATTCTGGACCTCATTTTTGGCAAACTAATCATATGTTTTCTTTGTTCAAGCCCAAACACAACTGTTACTGCGCCTTTTGTAAAACTCCGCGAAACATTTATCGAAAGAAAAATATTTCTTTGATGAATATTATCGCGGCCGCGATGGCTTCTATTGTCGTGATGTTCGCGATATGGCAAGAATACGACCCACGCGTGATGGTGGTGTTCGTCGTCTGTTTGGCGATATCAGAAATTTTTGTACAAGTTCGCTGGCGCTTGTCGGTTGTATGCCGTGCGTGTGGATTTGATCCCATTTTATATGTGAAAGATCCAGAGGCAGCGGCGGCGAAAGTGAAGGTTCAGTTGGATCTTCGCAAAGAAGATCCTAAATACCTTTTGGCAAGACCCTTGAATTTGCCGGCGATCCCGCAAGAAAAGGCAAAAGCCCTGCAAACCAAGGGTAAGGGCAAGCTCGTCTCCAAATCAATATAAGCCCGTTGCCGCACCGGAGGCATAAGTGTATGGCCGCCTTCTTGCGCCTTGTTGGGGCATTTTTAAGATAGCTGCCTGAGATGTTGCTTGTTGTTGCCAGATCCAGGCTGTTATGCCACCTTAGGTGGCATGAAAACTTTGGTTGTTATTCCTACCTATAATGAAAAAGAAAATGTGCAGACAATTGTTCCTGCAGTTTTAGCTCAAAATTTGGGCGTTGATATTCTTGTTGTCGATGATAACTCCCCGGATGGAACAGGGGCCATCGCGCGCGAAATGCAAAAGACATTCCCGCAGTTGCATTTGCTGTCTCGCCCGGGCAAGCAAGGTTTGGGAAAGGCTTATATAGCGGGTTTCCGCTGGGGTATGGATCAAGGTTATGAAGCCATCGTCGAGATGGATGCGGATTTTTCTCATCGTCCAGAAGATTTAGGACCTCTATTAAAAACTTTGGAAAAAAATGATTTTGCCGTGGGTTCTCGCTATGTAGAGGGGGGGCGTACGGTAAATTGGGGTCTGCTTCGTAAAATCATCTCTCGTGGTGGTGGTATTTATTCGCGTATGATTTTAGGTTTCCCATTGAACGATTGGACGGGTGGTTTTAACGCTTGGAAAAAGGAAGTTCTAATCGGAATTGACCTTGCGGGCGTGGAATCCAACGGTTACAGCTTTCAAATTGAACTGAAGTATAAAGCAATGAAAAAAGGATTCAAAGGCGCGGAATCTCCAATCGTGTTCGAAGATCGTCGTGTCGGCCAAAGTAAAATGTCTTTGAAAATTGTGATTGAGGCTTTCTATCGTGTTTGGATCATGCGCTTTAAATAAGGGACTTTGTTTCTTATTTAGCATATTGCTATTTCCTGTACTTACCTGGGCTCAGCAAGCCCAGAAGGGCACGATCATCGCTGATGAGGCAATGGTTTATCAGGATCCCGATTTTGATGCTCCGGTGCTGGCAACATTGCGTATGGGGCAAGTGTTCAATATTTCCACAGGTAAGAAGAACGGTTTTTTTAAAATTCGTTTAAAGCCCGGAACGACGGGATGGGTTTCCGATGCGGAAGTTCGTCCGGGCTCCCATAAAATGGCATCTCCAGAAGAAATTAAAGAACATATTGAAGAGGCCGAAAAAAAGAGCAAGCCGCATTTTGCGTCTCGCTATCGTGGTTTGTCTTTGGATATGATTAACTATACCGAAGACACGATGGGCGGGAATCGCAACGCTCCGACGCTGTTTTACGGCTTAAATTATCACGGATTTAATACGCTTTTTTCCGGCGATATTTTTACCGAATCGAATTTGTTATTTCATTCAGGTGCGCCGACCTACTATGAAGACTACACGAAGCAGAGTGCCAGCGGATTTATATTCATTGCGGACTTTTTGTTTCAGACAGTGGTTCCGAGTACGGAAAATTTTCTTTACTATTATGGTTTCGGGCCAATGTTTAAATACTCTCATTTTGAATTGCAACTTCCCAACGGTAGCGTGATGAACAGCTATTCTGCGGATGATATGACCTTGGGAGTTTTGTTTAATCTGGGTGTTGGAATTCGCATGGGGAGCTTTTCTTTGCGTCCCCAAGTAAAATACTACTGGGAAAAAAGTGGTTATTTTGGTGGCAGTCTTAACATCGGATATTTGTTTTAGGTCAGGATAACGCAGCGCCTTGCGTTATGGCGATGACATCGCATTTATTCTTTGGTTACATCCCCGTCATGCAAAAAACATCAGTACTATTTTCATTTATAGTGTCTTTTTTATTTTCCTCATTTGTTTGGGCTGGCGACATCCAAGCGGCTTTTGATTCTATCAAAGATTCTGGTGCGAACTTGGAACCCGATGGAGCTGTTTGCGAACAGTTGGAAAAAGTGCGTTTGAAAGCTCTTTATCCTGAGGACAAATACATCGTCACTGGTGGGCTTGAGTACAGCCTTGGTGGTGACACGGTCGGTGAGTTGGATTCAGTGGTTTTGGACCGCAACACGAACAAAGTGGTATTGCTTGAAGAAGTAAAATGTTGGAAAGATTTCAGCAATGCTTTGGTAAAGGCGACAGGCCAAAGAGACCGCTTTTTGTGGAATTTGGCGAAATCTCCACGATCTGTGATCTTTAAATCTTACGATGGACGTACATATTCTGTAGATCAATTCCAAGGCGATATTCCATTTAAATTCATTTCTCAGGCCGGTGGTGTGAGCAAAGGGTTTGATGTGGAGTTGGAGCTAAATCTAAGAGAATTGGGCCAATTGCGTATGATGGTTTTGAAGTGCCAACAAAACAGGCAGTGCGCTAAACCAGAATAGAAAACTTGCCAGAATACGTCCCCGTGGGGCATGTTTTGGGCCTATGTCTATCCAGATTCTGTCTCCTGAAGTTGTCGATCAAATTGCCGCAGGCGAGGTGGTCGAACGGCCCGCTCATCTCGTAAAAGAACTTGTCGAAAACAGTATCGATGCCGGCGCCACTCGTGTGCACGTTGAGTTCTTTGATGGTGGCAGAATCGTCAAAGTCATTGATAACGGTAAAGGCATGTCGCCGGACGATTTACCGAAAGCTCTTGAGCGCTTTGCTACTTCTAAAATTTCCAAAACCGATGATCTGTGGAAACTGAAAACTTTTGGTTTTCGTGGAGAAGCTTTAGCTAGTATCTCGGCCGTTAGCAAAATGACTCTGACGTCTCGTCGCGAAGGTGATGAGCAGGCATTTCAATTAATTAGTGAATACGGCAAACGTCATCCGATTGATAAAGTCGGTGGCTCCATGGGAACAACAGTTCTGATGGAAGGTCTGTTTGAGAATACCCCCGCACGATTAAAATTTCTAAAATCTGACTCAGCAGAACACACCGCGATTAAAACCGCGATGAAGGCCATGGCCTTGGCTCATCATGATGTCGAGTTTAGAGTTCAAGAAAACGGCAAGCTGATCAGCTTCTGGCCCGCATGTAAAACTCGTAAAGAACGGGTGGAGCAAATTCTAGAGATTAAGCCGCTCTTTGAAGGAACCGCGGAACGGGAATATGTGAAAGCCTATGCCGTGTTTGCGGATCCTCATAATGTGGCAAAGACGGCAAAAAATATTTGGCTCTTTGTGCAAAATCGTTGGGTTCAGGATCGCAGTTTACAAGCGGCGGTGAATGAAGCTTATCGCAGTCTTTTGATGCACGGAGAGTTCCCGATTGCGGCGGTGTGGGTTGAAACAGATCCTGAATATATCGACGTCAATATTCACCCGACAAAATCGCAAGTGAAATTCCAAGATCCGTCTTTGGCGTTTCGTGCCGTGGCGGGAGCGTTGCGCTCTACTCTGGAGCGGGCTCCGTGGGTAGGTGGCTCACAAGGGCTGGCTCCTCAGGCACCCATAATTCCGATTGCCCATAGTGCCAGTGAAAGTGATTATGTGACGCCAACAGGGTTGCCCAACTTTGCTCCGGAACAACCAATGCCGAAAGAAAATCTGACTTTCCAAGATTCCACTTTTGCGACAACGCAGTTTCAGAAAAAAGAATTTAATTTCCCTCAAAGTGGTGTGAGTCAACCAAAGGTAGACTATCAAACCTTGGTGCAAGCGGCAGAGTCTCGAGAAAGTTTTAGTCTTACGAATGCGGCGACGTCACCGACGGGTGGTTATTGGTCGTCTCTGGAGGTTTTGGGACAGGCAAATTTAACTTATATTGTGACTCAGGCCCGCGACAAAATTGTATTTGTCGACCAGCATGCGGCCCACGAACGTGTGGCTTATGAAAAATTGATGAATGCCTGGCAGGGTGGAAAAATTGACATTCAAGATTTCCTTTTCCCTTTGGCCATCGATATGTCTCCGGAAAAAGTAGAAGCGATTTTGACGCTGGCAAAAGAGATCGAACGCCTGGGAGTGCACATTGAGGCTCTTGGACCGGGTACTGTTGGAGTGAAGGCGGCACCCTTGTTTATTAAAGAATCTATTTTGAGCACCGTGCTTGACCGCATGGCTGGTGAAATTGTGGATCAGGGTGGCAGTTATTCTTTGGAAAGAGCTGTCGGCGACATTTGCGCAACGATGGCATGTCACTCTGTTGTTCGGGCAGGGCAAGCGTTGTCGAATGATCAGATGAGGAATTTGTTGCGCGAAATGGATCACTTTCCGCTTTCCAGTTTTTGCCCTCATGGCCGTCCTGTAAGTGTCGAATATCCATTTTATAAATTAGAAAAAGATTTCGGTCGGATCGTGTGATGCAGAAGTTATTTAAAGGCCTCAAGTGCGAGGCACGAGGAGGCCAACATACTCCTTGTATGTCAACGACGAGTAACGAAGCAATTGAGGATTTTAAATGACTTCTAAACCGGTTATTTTTGTGGTCGGCGCGACAGCCACTGGCAAAAGCGAGTGGGCCTTAAAGCTTGCGCAGGAATTCCGGGGGGTCATTGTTAATTGTGATTCCGTTCAGGTTTATGACAAGGTCGACATAGGGGCGGCAAAACCAACCGCTGAAGAGCAGGCTTTGGTACCGCATTACCTATTGAGTTACGTGCAGCCTCCTGTTGAGTCGACGGCGGGGACTTACAGTCGTGATTTTTTTGAATGTCTAGATAAAATTCCTGACGGAGTACCGATTTTTGTGGTCGGTGGAACGGGTTTTTATTTTATGGCCATCGAAAAGGGAATGTACCCGGTGACTCAGATTTCTGAGGCCACCAAAAAACAAGTCGAAGCTGAGTTGGCCGAAAATGGTGGACCGGAAAGATTGTATCAAGAATTGCACAATGTTGACCCCGAGTATGCGGCAAAAATTCATTTGGCGGATCACTATCGTATTGGTCGTGGCATTGAATTGATTCGCACTCAGGGCAAGGGTGTTACGCAAATTCAAAAAGAGTTCGAAGACAGTCGTGAAGCATTTCCGTATCCCCTGTTGAAAATTGGCCCGCAGTGGGAGCGAGACGTCTTGCGTGAACGCATCGCTTTGCGCTGTCAGAAAATGTTGAAGATGGGCTTGGTGGACGAGGTCGAACGCCTTCTCGATGAAGGTCTGGAAGCCTGGGCCCCCATGAGTAGCGTTGGTTATAAGGAAGCAATTGAGTTCGTGAAGGGGCAGATCAACGAAGATCAGCTTTTAGAGCAAATCACGACAAATACTCGGCAGCTCGCTAAAAAACAGAAAACCTGGTTTCAGCGAGACAAAGATATTCATTGGTTCGACGGAGCAAGGGGCTTTGCCGAAGCCCGCTCTCAGGTCGAGAAATTTCTGACTTCTTGACCCCACAAGTTGTCACGTCAAGAATGGGATTATTATGAAAAGTATGACTGGTTATGGCACTGCAAGAAATCAATCCAAAGACGTTACTGTCGAGGTAAGTATTCGCGCGGTGAATGGAAGATTTTTGGAGCCACGTTTTCATTTGCCTCGCGAGTTTGTGGCTTTTGAAAGTGATCTGAAAAAAATTCTGGGTTCGACGTTGCTTCGTGGAACTGTGGATGTGTTTGTTTCCCGCCGCGTGAAAGCGACGTCTGGAAAAGCTCAAATGACGGTGAACGATGCTTTGGTAAAAAAGTACGTATCCGCCTATAGACATCTTGCGAAAGAGTTGGGCGTTTCCTATCAAATTCATCTTGAAGCGATGGCGCGTTTGCCGGATGTGATTAAAATTGAAGAAAGTTATGAGTTGTTTTCGGGGGAAGAGAAAGTCCTTAAAAAAGCTTTCACCGACGCCTGCAACGCTTGTGATAAAGAACGTGTTCGCGAGGGGAAAGCCCTGCGTAAAGATTTGCTGACATTGTTGGGATCTTTGGAAAAGCAGATCAAGGTTATTTCCGAACTTCGCGGAGAAGCGAATCAACAGTTACAAGAAAAGTTCGAGACGAAGATTCGTGCCCGTTTAAAAGGCAATGAGATCGATCCAAGCCGTTTATCACAAGAAATTGTGATTCAGCTGGAAAAAGCCGATATCAATGAAGAGCTGACTCGCCTTGCCGAACATATTAAAAATTACCGTCAATTGGTGGGATCGCAAACCACTGAGGGTAAAAAGCTGGATTTTTATACGCAGGAATTGCTGCGTGAAGTGAATACGATTGGATCGAAGTCTCAAGTAGCCAAAATCACCTCGGCTGTGGTAGAAGCAAAAACCCTCATCGAAAGACTGAGAGAACAGGTTCAAAACGTTCAATAATATGAAGACGCGTATGATTATCGTCGCTGCACCCAGCGGCGCAGGAAAAAGTAGTTTTGTCGCCCGAATTATCAAGGAGCAGTCGCGCCTTGTGGACATCGTTACTTTTACTACGCGTAATATCCGTAAAGGTGAATCCGCAGGGGTTCAGTATCACTTTATTAGCCCAGAAGAGTTTCAAAAGAAGATTTCAGAGAATTTCTTCGTCGAATGGGCGAAGGTTCATACGAACTTCTACGGAACCTCATATGAATCACTAGAAACGGTGTGGGCTGCTGGGAACTGCGCGATCATGGATATTGATATCCAGGGTGTGCAGACCTTTAAAACAAAGTTTCCAGATGCCAAGACCATCTTTATTCTTCCTCCTTCGATTGACGAATTGCGTCGTAGAATTGAGAAGCGGGACGGGGGAATTCCAGCGGACATTGAGGTTCGTATGGCTAATGCGGAAAAAGAGCTGAAAGAGGCCTCTAAATTCGATTACCAGATCGTTAACGACAACTTCGAGCATTCCTACGCTGAATTTAAAAAAATTATTGAAGATTTGCTGGGTTAAGGGTATTTTCCCAACTTAGTTAACTGCTGGAGGCTGATAATGGCTCGTGTAACCGTTGAAGATTGCTTAGAAAAAGTTCCTAACAGATTTGCGCTTGTATTGATGGTAGCAAAAAGAGCTAAGCAGCTTTTGAAAGGTGCCGAAGCGACTGTTTCCACCCGTTCTAACAAGTATATCGTAAGTGCTCTTCGTGAAGTTGCTATCGGTAACGTTGGTTACGAGACGGCGATTGAGCCGAAAGACGCGATTACGCAAATCGAAAAAGACCTTAATAAATAGTTCTTT
>JBJTMR010000127.1:0-22339 GCA_046070625.1 Bdellovibrio sp.
ATAAGTCCTTACGTGCAAACGATCCGCAAAGTGGAATTCGTAATTTTGAAGATGTCTTAGGCGCGATGTTTAAGAATGGTTTTGAACTTATCAAAGACTTCGAAATGCCTTCGAACAATCGCATGCTATTGTTCCGCAGATTGAAGTTCGTCAGCAAACGCTAGCTCCTAGTTATAAATTAAATCCGGTGAATCCTTTATGGCATTCGCCGGATTTCTTCAGCAGCAGTGCAAGCTTTAGTTTTCAGCCAGCGATCCCTGGCGATCCATGAAACTCACTTTCCCAGTCGAAATATCATACATCGCACCGACAATTTTAATTTTTCTTCTTTCAGAGTCTCGAGTTCGGTGGCTGATTACCGGGTAAAGGCTTTTTGTTGTCTGTGGTTTTTGCCAACCGATAGTTTCTCGGATTATGACCGAGGCAGGAGCCTTGAAGATTGATGGCTAACAGGAAAATTAACGTTAGTGATGTAGTTTACTTGAAACACCGATACTCGATAGATATGATCCAGCAACCTGGTTGTGAGGCCCGCATTGAACTTGAGCGAAAAGAAAAAATCGATTGAACATTTCAGTTCTTGGCATGTGCAAAACAAAATTACTTTGTTTTCGTTGATCGCTATTTTGCTGTTGTCGGCACTTTTTGTAGTCGGAAGCCTTGTTTTGCCAGCTATCAGCACAAGCCAGTTTATTGCCTTTATTGTGATCATTCCCACATTGGCGTGCTTTGGAATTGCGACTTGCCATTCTTCGCATCTGGAATCTGCAAGAGCCCAGCGTGAATACCGAAAGCTATTAAGACGTTTGGCAGAAACTGAGGACTCGCAAATCACGTTAGATCGGTTTTTTTCTATTTCCAGTGATCTGATGGCCGTTGCCGGGAAAGATGGATTATTAAAAAAAGTCAGCACCTCGCTAGTGAATACTTTGGGATACAGCGAAGAAACCCTGCTGAGCACCCCTTTCTTTGGGTTTATTCATCCGGAAGATCAAGAAGCAACTCGGAAAAATATCGAGTCGCTGAACTTAGGCCTGCGATCGGTGGGATTTGAAAACAGGTATCGAGCTGCCAACGGATCTTATCGCACATTAAGCTGGAGTGCTTCTGCTGATGCGGAGTTGGGTGTCAGAGTCGCTTCTGCTCGTGATGTCACCGATGAACGAAATTTTCACACTTATATACGGCAGATAATGGATTCAGCACCTTTTCTGCTGGTGGTGAAAGACAGTCACGGTGTAATCACTAATTGCAACGACGCTTTTGCTCGTTCGATTGGTGCCTCGAAGGATTTCCTGGTGGGGCAAAATATAAAATACTTTTTTTCAGCTGAATCAATGTCATGTCTTCTTGAAAAAGAACAAGAGGTTCTGCGGTCTCAGCGTTCTCTGACATTTGACGAGGTTTTGTCGAATCAGGGCATAGAGGCCAGACATCTTTCCACTATTTTTCCGATCTTTGATCAGGCAGGAAAAATCGTTTCGATCGGCAAAGTTTCTTTGGGTATCGCGGAAATCAGGTAGTCGACAAATCAAAGTGTTCCTGTGTGACCGTGTGCCGGGATTGTATTTATACTGGGTGAAAATAGTAAATTCACAATTCAAAGGAGCTCAGTATGTCCGGTACAGTTCAACTTCACCGCGTTTTCACATCTCCTCCTGAAAGAGTTTATCGTGCTTTTGTCGATCCAGATGCTTTAGTCAAATGGATGCCACCGCATGGCTTTGTCGGGAAGGTCCATAGTATGGATGTTCATGTGGGGGGTGGATATAAAATGTCGTTCACGAATTTTTCCACTCAGAGCACTCAATCCTTCGGTGGAACTTACACCGAAGTGAAGCCCAACCAGCTTCTCAAGTACATCGATAAGTTTGATGATCCGAATCTGCCTGGTGAAATGTATATGACGGTTTCTTTTCGTGAAGTAGTCGGCGGCACCGAAGTCAAAATCACGCAAGAAGGGATTCCCAACGCGATTCCAGTGGAAATGTGTTACGTTGGATGGCAACAGAGTCTTCAGTTGTTGGCGCTTGTTGTGGAACCTAATATTCCTGATGGGGTATAAAATGGATCAAAGTGATTTTGAAGGAACATTAGTTTTAGAAAAACTTGCTGAAATCGATAGGTTGGATGCCTTCTTTGAGGCTATTGATTCAGATGACTTCGGCAAAGCGAAGTCATTGCTGAAAAAGGCGGGAGTCGATGCTGAAACCATCGCCATCGTTATGCTGAAAATGAACGATGCCGACGGCGAGCACTAGCAGAGATCGTGCAATCTCTGCTTTATTTTGAACTTTTCCCAGATTTCTTTTGAGGCTTTGGCGCAGAAGTCGGTTTTTGAAAACCAAGTTTCTTCTGAGGTTTTGCCTTTGATTCCGTTTTCGCCGGAGCTGGCTTTTTAGCCGGAGCCGCTTTTTTGCCCGCAGCACCCGCAACTTTATTCATCGCACGTGGGTGTGAATTATATTTTGAAGAATCAATTGTCGTCACTGTGCGACCTTCAAGTTTTGCAATCAGACGGTCATCACGTTCAGTCACCAAATTGATCACGGTCCCTTTGCGTCCCGCTCGGGCTGTACGACCTGCGCGGTGAAGGTAGTTATCCATTTGCTTAGGCAAATGGAAGTTGATAACTCGGTCCACGTTTTGGATATCCAAACCACGGCCGGCTAAATCAGTGGCGACCAAAAGCTTTACTTTGCCTTCAGCGAATTTTTTAAGATTTCCGCGACGATCGCTTTTTTCCATCTCACCGCGATAGATCGCTACTGTGAAACCTTTGTCTTCAAGATCTTTTGCCAATTTGTCACATTGTTCGCGAGTATTCGTAAATAGAATGGTCCCGCCTTCAGTTTTTTGCGCCAGGATCTTATCCAAATGTGCCCAGCGGTCGCCGTCCTTAACAATAAGATTTTTAGTTATTAGACTTTTAACTACTTTGCCACTGCCAGAGCTTTTGATGACTTCAGCATCAGCGAAAAGATCATTAATAAGGTCTTGAACTGCCGGAGACACGGTTGCCGAGAACAGCGCTAATTGCACTTCTTTAGGACAAGCGTAATAAACTTTATTTGAGTCAGACAAGAAGCCTTGATCCATCATTTGGTCGGCCTCGTCAAAGACCAACATGCGCACGTCCGTCAGATTGATTTCATCGGCATCCATCAGCTGGGATAAACGCCCCGGCGTCGCCAATAAGATTTCAAACATTCCAGAGACATTGCGACGAGCTTGTTCCATGGCCATGCCCCCAAGTGCAGGGCGAACTCTTAAACGTGTATCATGAGTCAGAGTTTTCAAGACCTTGGAGACCTGTTCCCCTAGTTCGCGAGTAGGAACCATGATCACGGCTCTTGGCGATGCCTCTGCCGTAATTGCTTCGCCGTTTTTTTCTAAAGTTTTAAGAAGATGCAAAAGAGGAAGAGCGTAAGCCAGTGTTTTACCGCTTCCCGTTTCAGAAACCCCGACGATGGCCTGGCCACTCATAAGCAGCGGAATAGTGCTGCTCTGAATTTCCGTAGGTTTGTTAATGCGTTTTTCAGAAAGGGTTTTTATCAAGGAATCTAAAAGGCCGAAGTTTGCGAAGTTATTCATGAGCCATGTCTATCATGGCTGGTCGTGTTGCGAAAGCCAGAAGGACTTCGGAAGTGTGATGTTTACCTCGAAAAAGTATGAACATTTGTTCTGAAAACCTAGTCCGCAGGCCCAATCTGGACTGTAGCATGGTCTCGAAATAATGTGAGGTTTGTTGAGATTCAGCGATCCCTGTCAAATAATGTTAACAGACACCCATGGATTTAGAGGAAATTTGTTAACTTTTTAATTTTTAGGTGCTTTTTGGATAGATTGACGCGGATATTTCTCACGTTCATATTTCTGGTCTTAACTTCCTGCGGCAAGGGTGGCGCCAGCATTATCGACTCTGTTCTTGGGTTGGGAACGGCTCCAAGTCTGACATCTTTCTCTACTCAAATAGTCACTCAGGGTGCGGCTCTTAGACTTGACGTCAATAATTTACAAAACAGTACTCAAGGCGACGACAAGGGTATGGCCTACACTTGTAGCTTTGATGCTGAGGTGAACGGAACAGTCGACGGCACTCAGTCATGCGTAAATATTCCGAACTCGACAGTTTCTTTTGGCGCTGCCGATGGCGTGTTTACGATCAACCCAAATTCGATCGCTCTCGGAACTTACGAAATCAAGATTACAGGCACTGGTGAGGGTGGCGTTGCGCAAACGATTTTCACTTTGGGGATTCGTTTAAAATTTGATGGGATTCAGAGCTTTACCAATATCACTGGTAACTCTGCCCAACTTAACTGGACGACAAATACTCAGGCGCGTGGATATCAGGTCAAACTTTTAAATGAAAGCACTGGTCAGTACGCTGTTTTTAAAACAGTCAATGATGGTAACTCAAGCGGAACGACTCTGACTGGCTTACAACCCAATCACGGTTACACCGTCCGCGTGGAAGCTCTGGATGATCTTGGTAATGCCGATGGAAACGTAGTTACCAAATCATTTACGACTACGGAGCTTGTGCGTTTTGATCTTTCGGCAAACTTAACCACAGTCCCAGCGGGTGCATCAACCACCGTGACCATTCATGCGAAGAATGCAAATAACACCCCTCAGACTGTTGGGGGTATTCCGATTGTCTGTTCGATTGCCTCAGGAAGTTCAACGGGAACATTCTCAGCGGTTGTTGATAATAACGATGGAACTTACACAACCACTTTTACCGCGAACCAAGCCGGAACTGCCATAACTGTCGGGTTGGCAACGAATCTGAATTTTAATATTGATACGCCTTTAAGTCTGAATGTAGTGCCGGGGCCGGTATCACCACTGACATCGACTTTGAATTTATCTCAGCTGGTGATTTCTTCAGGTAATAGTGCCTTAGTTACCGCCGTTCTTAAAGATGCTTTTGGGAATCCAGTGACCAGTGGAATCAGTGTGGCATTTACAACAAGTGCCGGAGCTGGAGAAAGTACTGGAACCTTTAGTGCGGTAACCCACCAAGGCGGCGGGGTTTATACTGCCGACTTTACCGGAGTTCTAGCGGGAACAGCTCGCTCCATTGGAATCTCAGTTGATGGAGTCGGTTTATCCGGGGTTTTACAATCGATCACTGTGATACCTGGGGCTCCTGTTTCGTCAAAGTCCACGATTGCGGTATCAACATCGACACTCTCTTCCGGTGCAAATGCTACGGTCACGGCGGTCTTGAAAGATATCAATAACAATCCAGTGCCGTCGGGTTTGGTTGTCACGTTCAATAAAATAGGCGGGACTAGTACGGGAGATTTTTCTGCATCCGTGGTGAATGCCGGTGCCGGCGTTTATACAACGACGTACACGGGAATTGTTGCGGGGACTGCGCAAACCTTATCTGTCAGTGTTGGTGGCGCTCAACTGTCGCCGACCACAACAGTGACCGTAGTTCCCGGAGCGCCTGCGACGGCACAAAGTTCTCTGACCTTAAGTAGCAATTCAGTGACGTCAGGAAATTTTGTTACGGTCACGGCAATTCTAAAAGATTCTAATTTAAACCCGATTACTTCTGGAACAGTGACTTTTAATAAAGTCGGTGGCACTTCAACTGGAACCCTTTCTTCCGTTGTTAATAATGGTGGCGGTAATTACTCGATTCGATATACAGGTGTTGTTGCTGGAACTGCGCAAACAATATCTGTACTCCACAATGGAACTTCGGTTGCGGGATTGAGTGACACTATTCAAGTATTGCCGGGAACTCCCACCAGCGCGAATTCGACATTGACGATTTCCTCAGGCACCATATCTTCCGGAGCCTCGGCCACAATTACGGCGACTCTTCGAGATGCCAATAACAATCTTATTAATTCCCCGATCTCTTCAGTGGTTTTTTCGAAAAGTGGCGGAACCAGCACGGGAACTTTTGATTCCGTTGCTTCCTCAACTTCCGGAATCTACACAACGAATTACATGGGTGTTTTAGCGGGATCGAGTCAAAGCATTGGTGTGACGGTTGATGGCAGCGCCATGGCTCTTTCCACAAGTGTCACTGTTGTACCGGGGAGTGTTGCCTCGGCCCAATCAAGTTTTTCATTGTCTTTGACGACGCTTCCTTCAGGACAGTCTTCTGTGCTGACTGCGACCTTAAAGGACGCGGCTGGAAATGTGATTCCAAGCGGAATCACTGTCACCTTTGGAGTTTCAGGTGGAACCTCAACGGGAACACAGAGCGTGGTGACTAATCAGGGCGGTGGGGTTTACACCGCAACTTTCACGGGTCTCTTGGTAGGGACTGCTAAAACGGTATCGGTATCGGTAAATGGGACAACTTTAACGGCGTTGAATCAATCACTGACGGTGATTCCTGGTTCGCCGAATTCAACAAACTCTACAATTACAATATCTTCTGCCACGGTAGCTTCTGGCAGCTCGGTATCAATTGTGGCTACGTTAAAAGATGTTAACAACAATATTATTCCTTCTGGAGTTTTGGTTGCTTTCAATAAAGTGGGCGGAACCAGTACCGGAGACTTCGATAGCACTGTCACGAACAATGGTGATGGTTCTTATTCGACAAACTATACCGGAATCTTAGCAGGAACAGCGCAAACAATTTCGATGAGTGCGAATGGAGTAAATTTGACTCCAACGGTTTCCGTAACTGTCGTTGCGGGGGCGCCATCACTGACTTACAGCTCACTTACCGCTTTAGCGCCAACCGTGAGTTCAGGGTCCTCTGTAGTTGTCATCGCGAACTTACGTGATGCAAATTTAAATCCGATCACATCCGGAACAGTGAGCTTTACAAAAACAGGCGGGACTTCGACGGGCACCTTTGGTTCTGTGAGTGGTTCGAATGGAAGTTATTCTGTCCAGTATGCTGGCATCATAGCGGGTACGGCGCAAACTTTGGGTGTTTCTTTAAACGGCGTTGCTATCGGGGGTTTGAGTGCAAGCGTTGCCGTTGTTCCCGGGCCTGCCTCAGTATCAAAGTCGACTTTGACATTAAGTTCGCCAACCGTGCCTTCGGGTACTTCCGTTAATGTTACTGCATCGGTTGTGGATGATAATAACAATCCGATTTCTTCTGGCGTCACCATAGGCTTCACCAAAGTGGGTGGTACATCCACAGGTACTTTAAGTGCTGTTAGTAATAATGGAAATGGATCTTACGCCGCAACTTACACCGGCTTGGCATCAGGAACGGCGCAAACCATCGGCCTGATGGTTGATGGAGCCTCCTTAGGATTGACGAACTCTCTGACTGTTGTGCCGGGTGTGCCCTCTGCCCTGAATTCAAGTTTCACGGTTTCTTCGCCGACTGTTATTGCCGGAAATGCGGTGGCTCTAACGGCGACGGTGCGCGATCTAAATAACAATCCAATTCCTACGGGTATCTTGGTTTCTTTTACGGCAGCGGGAGGAACTTCGACTGGATTGTTCAATACGGTTGTTAGTAATGGAGACGGAACTTACTCTGGACAATTCACGGGTGTTGGGTCGGGTACCGCGAAAACATTAAGCGTAAATATTAATGGAGCGAATTTTGGCGCAACAAGCTCTGTTCAAGTTCTGACGGGTCCTCCCTCAGCGGTGACGTCATCTATTTCAGTCGCAACATCAACGGTTTCATCTGGAAATTCAGATGTGGTAACTGCAACCTTAAAAGATTCGCAGAATAATCCGATCACTTCTGGAACCGTGTCATTTACAAAAACCGGCGGGACAAGCACGGGCTTCTTTGATGGAGCTGTCACTAGTGGAAGTGGAATTTATACCAGTAATTATACGGGTGTCCTAGCCGGAACGGCACAAACTTTGGGAGTCACCGTCGATGGAACGAGTGTCGGCATAACCACCTTCCTGTCAGTAGTTCCTGGTGACCCGTTTGCCGCGAACTCTACAATAACAGTAAGTGCTTCCAGCGTTCCAGTGAGTCAGGCTGTCACGGTCACAGCTTTAATTAAAGATATCAATAATAACGGAGTCTCATCTGGAATTACGGTGGGCTTTTCTGCCACTGGAGGCACAAGTACCGGAACTTTGGGGTCAGTTACAAATTTAGGTGGCGGCAGTTACCGTGCAAACTATACGGGAACGGCAAAAGGAACTGCGCAGACATTGCAAGCAAGTGTCGGGGCCGCGGCATTTGGTCCCACAGCAACTGTTACGGTGACGGCTGGAACGCCCACACATTTGGCATTGATTGCCAGTCCGTCTTCTTTGAAAAACATGGCTTGCAGTGGACCGTATACACTTAACTTGCAAGACGCTGTGAATGTATCGACATCGCAAGCGACGGATATGACCTTAACGTTTGCTTCCAGCGGAAGTGTTCATGAAGGTGTTTTATATCTGGATGCGAGTTGCTCCAGTCCGATGTCGTCAACAGTGACTCTTCCGGCGTTTACCGAGACCGCATCATTCTATTACATGTCGGTACAACCGCAAAGCTTCACCTTGAATGTCTCCAGCTCTCAAGCAGGCATTGCCAGCACTTCATTTAATATTGTGACAACTCCAGTCCTGGCATGGCTTGGGGCAGGTGGCACATTCACAAATTCCGGCTCTGGCGCCTCTATCGTTGGGGGAGATTCCGACGGTGGCATGGTTGAACCATTCGATGTGTATAATGATGGAACCAACACCTACGTGACCGACTTTAACAATTCTAGAATTATGCGGTTTGATTCAAACTTCAATATGACAGGTTGGATCGGACATATCGCAAGTATCGACGGCATGACTTGCCAAAGCGGAACTCCCACTGTGGGTTCTTTTACGCCAAGCTGGTGTACAGGTGGGCGACCTCTGGGAACCACGGCTTCTTTGCTTTATCAGGTGAGGTACTTAACTTCTGATGGAACTTATTTATACGCGACTCAAGCAAATATTGTTCTGCGGATCTTAATTAGCAACGGGACGTATGCAGGATTTATGGGTATTCTTTCTGCAACGAATGCCTGTGGCACCTCGGGAAATGCCGTGCAATGGTGCACAAGCATTTCAGCATCTGCGGGGCAAGCAACAGCGGCCAGTTCAACTGCCGTTGGGGGATTCAATACGGTCTATGGAATTAAGTATGCCAGAGTGGGCGGAGTGGATTATCTGTACATCGCTGATAGTGGTAACCATCGTATCGTACGCACAAAAACGGATGGTACTGGCCATAGTTGGATTGGACTGATCGGAGCGACAGCGCCTACAACTCCAGCTGGATGTAATGGACTAACCACAGGACAGACGACGACCGACTGGTGTACCTCAGGTCTTTCTCAATTCTCGATCCGATATAACCTGCCGGGAAGTCCACCGACGGTACCAAATGAAGGCTTTTATACTCCGTATTCAGTCGATGTCGATACGGCCAATGGTTATCTTTATGTTGGTGACTACAATAATGTTCGTATCGCTCGTTGGAATCTTGCAGGAACATTCTCTGGCTGGATCGGGGGCATACCAGCTGCATCGTACACACTGGCTACGCCAACTCCGGTGAATACCTATACTTCCGGATGGACTGTTGGGGGTTCAACAACCTACAGCACTGCCAGCCAAGGTTTTGGAAACATCGTCAAGTTGCGCTTTGATTCGAACTATATCTATTTCGTAGATTTATATCACCGTGTGGGTCGCGTAGATAAAGCGACAGGTTTGAATGAAAAATGGATTGGACGTGTAACAACGACTCCAAGTGGAGGCGCTGCAGGATGTGCTGCCACAGCCTCGGGAAGTCCTACGCCAGGCTGGTGTAGTGGTGGTGGTGCAAATAAATATGGACCAGGAAGTGGTGTTTACAATGAACCGCGAGGCTTAGAGCTTGTTGGGACAAAAATTATTGTTGCTGATAGATTTAACTACCGTCTTCAACAGTTAGATACCGCCAATGGAACTTTTGATCGCTGGATAGGGATGGCAAGAAATTCAATCCTGACGACCTGGAGAAAAGACGCCGTTGGAGTCACTCGTGGTGGATATGATGACAGTTCATTGGGCGTTTTATATCCAAGCATAGCGATGGGAATAACTGTCGACAGCGTTGGGAATATGTTTGTGTCTGACCAAAGCTGGCATCGTATCAAAATGTTCACGAAAGGTTCTGGAAACTATGAGGGTTATATCGGAACCTTTAATAATAATTACGCGTATTCTCCAACCGGTCCAGATGACTGTGTGGGAATCACTTCGGGAATGACTCCGAATTGGTGTACGGGCGGCGGCAGAACAAATTCTGGAAATGGTGTACATGGATACAGTTCGCCTGCGGCTTTAGCTTCTGACGGTACGTCGCTTTATATCGCAAATGTTTCCAATAACCGTATTGATAAAGTGACGATTAGTACTGGTGGCTATGTAGGATGGATCGGAAAAATTTCGACTGTGCCTAATGATGGCCCTGGGTGTTCAACAAGTCTGACTGGAGCGATTACTCCGAACTGGTGTGTCGGCGGAACGGCAACCACAGGAACGGAGTACGGAGCCCTAGATGGAGTTCGTGGCTTGTATCTGGATGGAACTACTTTGTATGCGACCGACAATCGGGGACGTCTTTATAAGATCTCAAGTTCGGATGGAAGTACCTTAGGAACAGTGGGTTCGTTGTCATCGGGAACGGGTTGTACCATTACGGCAACTACAGCTGCTGGTTGGTGTACGGCAAGTGTCGGTGGCGGTAATAGTGGTGCTTATGGAAGGATCAACGCTGGACAAGCTGTTGCGGTGGATACGAACTTTATTTATGTCGTGGATGTCTCACATCGAATTTTACGATTTAGTAAATCTACGGGAGCTCCATCAGGATTTATTTCAAGCTTATCTGCGGGTACCAATTTATCTACGGTCACGGGGGCTTGTAACAATGCGGGTTGGATCGCACAAGGCTATCCGAAGGTAACGCCGGGATGGTGTTACGCCACGAGCCTTGGAGTTGCGTTAAGTCACGCGACGTCTGCGCTAGATGGGGGCTTGAATGATCCTCGAGGTGTGTGGACTGACTCTGCAGGATTTCTTTATGTTCTGGATACCGGAAATCATCGAATTGAAAAATATGATGCTGCCATGGGAACTTTCTTAGGTTGGAAGGGGCGTGTGGTTAACACTCCGACTGGGGGAGAAGCCGGATGTACCTCACTGGTATCGGGTGATGTCACCTCGGGATGGTGTACCGGAGGATCTTCGGGGCAATCTTCTAAGCTTGGCGGCTTTGATACGCCAACGGCTCTGTATGGGGACTCTTTTTATCTTTATGTTGTGGATTCTCGTAATAATCGTATTCAGGCGGTGCCAAGATGATGTTGTCGATAGTGTCTTTGCTAATTACAAACGCTTTTGCTTTGCAAGTGACCACGGACTTTAAGGCCGCTTATCAAAAAACCGGTGATAGTAATTTAGCCGTGTTAAATCCACGGGAAGTTCTTCATCTGGATCCGGGACAACAAGCCTTATTTCAGTCAGACGGCCATATCCCCATGCTTATCGTGATTCCGAAAGACAAAGATGCCCAAGTGCACCTAAGCAACGAGCAACAGAAAGATCTGATTCAAAAAGCCATGCAAAAGTCGGTGAATGAAGCGGTTACAGACATTGTCTCAAAACTTCAAACAGTCGAGTGGCATATTAAGAGTAAGAACTATTCTGCCGCGCAAATGAGCCTAAGTGAGTTACAGGATAAATATCCTCAGGTTGCAAGTGTCTATTTCATGCAAGGGACCGTTCATTTTCTTTTGAACAATCGAAAAGCGGCAATGACAGCTTTTGAACAAGGTTTGCAGATCGATCCGAATAACATTGATGCGAAAAAATTATTAGAAAATTTGAGGAAAAATCAATGATTAGTTTACCCATAGGTTTTCTATTTACAGTTGCAGTCTTTGTCTTTTCCATCAAGGCCGGAATGCTCGGCACGTATCTAAATGCCCATTCGCTTTTGATTGTCGGTGGAGGCTCTTTAGGGATCTTGTTTTTTGCGACCCCGACGGCAACTTTGCGTGGTCTGGTTAAAGAGATCCGCCATTTGTTTAATAAAGAAGTCCGATTGAAAGATCTGACTGGCAGTATTATTCAACTGTCTAAGAATAAGGGCTCAAAACTGACCGTAAAAAATGAATTGGTTACTTACGCTCAGGAACTTTGGGAGCAAGGGATCAGTGCAGATTTATTTGTGGTGCTGCTTTCCCAAAAAAGAAAAGAAATTGAACAACGAAGTGCCGACTCCATTCAGAGTTTGAAGAATTTGGCCAAGTATCCACCGGCCCTGGGCATGGCGGGTACGGTTATGGGGATCGTGGAGTTATTCCAAAACTTGCAGGAAAATAAAAGCCAAATCGGACCCGCGTTTGCCATGGCATTGACGGCGACCTTCTTCGGATTGATTATTGCCAATGCCGTCGTCATGCCGCTAGCAGATCGTATGCATGTACGTCATATGAGCTATCAAAACTATCTAGGACATGTGTATTCGTTGCTGCTTTTGATTAATCAAGATGAAGCATCACAAATTGTTGAAGATGAGGTTAAAGCTCGTGCCGCCTAATAGTAAGCCTCGACAACCAAGAGTCGACAGGGATGTCGTATTAAAGGTTCAAGAAGATGAGAATCAACATCTTTGGGCTTTGTCGTATGCAGACTTTTTGATGGCTCTTCTTGCCTTCTTTATTTTGTTTTTTTCTATCGATGAGCCGAAGCGTGATAACTTTATGCGCACCATTGCAGTGCAATTTGCAAGTAATGGCTTATCTGGTGATCGCAATCCAGCAGCAATGGAAGCCGGGTTTGATAAAGACTTTATGGATCATGTGCAAAAGTTAAATGTGACTGCAGTTGTTAAAGGGCACGATCTTTTGATTGAATTCCCGCTTAATTTTTTCAGTGCGGGTAAGTACACCTTGAATAGTACACAGCGAGCGACCATGAATCAGTTGCTTTCAGTCTTAAAGCCATATTCAGGGAAATTGAATATCTATTTTGAGGGACACACGGATAATCAACCTGTCGTCCGTTCGAGGACCGCTTACATGAAAGACAACTTCAATTTGAGTACTCTTCGGGCGTCAAGTGCTCTTGAGTATGCAAAAAAATCTGGATTTGAAGAAAAGCATCTTTTTATTGCAGGGATGAGCTCCAATGTGCGGAACAGTAGAACTCTCTCTTTAAGATTGGAAGCGAGAGAAGGGACGGAACAATGAAATCACGAATGATCTTCGTTCTATTCATGCTTTTAGGCGTATATGCTCACGCCGATCTTTTGGACCGAATGAATTTGGAAGAAGGCTTCCGTATTCGCATTCGTGAAGTCGTAAAGGTTTTTGACCCACAGGCACAAGTTCTGGTGCAGTTTTCTTACAACGGTTATCAGGGAACTTTGCCGGGTACGAGCTTGCAGTATGATTCAAATGTTATTCCGACTAATATTGAAAAGCGCGATCTGGCTGGAATCGATGTACGCATCTATTCCAACAAGAATAGTTTTCCCAAAGAAGTAAATGATCTGATCTATGGAATTTTGCCCGTAGAAAAAAACAAGATTCACGTTCAGTACCAAGAAATGAAGGCCATCCCGATCATCGAAAACAACATGATCAGCCCCGAAGATCTGGATAAAACTTTGCAAAAAGTGGTAAAGGATTTGGGTTACCTGTTCGGAGGAATACTACTGGTGGCATTATTCTTCGGTGTCTTGGTTATGGTCGTGGTAAATATCCGCCGCAACAGACAGTTCGCAGGCGAAGTCGATAGAATTGTTGAGTCCTTGAAAGATCTGCAGTGGATGGGTGGAGGTGGCAGTCCGACCCCGTCTTCTGCATCGAGTGTCTCGCACCGTGATGTTACCGATCAGTCTCGTTTCTTGGCAGGCCCCGGGGGAGTTTCCTTTTCGGTTTATAACTTGCGTTCACTAAAAGCCATGATCTCGGATTGCTATTGGGCTGAAAAAGATGAGTATGCGTCTTGGATCTGGAAGAAAATGGACTTTAACCAGCGCAGTGAGCTTTTGGGAACACTTCCCTTTATCGAAGCTTATAGTCGTTATCTAAGCGAGATCCCCGCCGTTCCTTTTCCGCATTTTGATCATGCTTACTATGTAAAGCCTTTCGAAATGAGCATGACATCTCAAGATGACTTAGCGAAGTTCACTCGAAATGCGCCGGCCGTTTGGAATTTGATCAGTCCGTTGCGTCAGTCTTGCCTGCCTTTGCGACTGGAAGAAAAGCTCGACTGTCTTAAGTCTTCTTCTGGAGCCATTTTACAAGACCCCGTTTTTCCGGTGTCAGTACCTCGGGACCTTTTTGTGATGGGTTCTTGGGGTGATTTAAGTGTTGAAGATGAAGTCAGCATTTTGAAGAATCCACAAGTGGTACCAATCGCGATGCGTGGGCAAATTAAATCACTGGTATGGCTAAGTCTTCTTCCAGAAGAAGAAATTCGCTCGAAGTTGGAACAAGTGGATGCAAAGTCCTTGGCTTCTGCCTGGGTTGGGCCAGAGGAAATGCTAGATCGTTTAGAGACCTTGTTGCCTGAGAAAAAGAAGGAGCTGCTTCGCAACTATCGCCAACGGATCCCTGCCCAACGCGACTCTGATTCCTTTGTCTGGTTATGGGAAGAGAGCTTGAAATATGCGACCTAAGAATATTTTGATAGTGCTCGCTCTTATTTTTAGTGTGACGGCCCAGGCTGAAGATTTTCAAATCAGTGAAACCACGGAAAGGTCACGCCTCTCTATGCTTTTCCAATTTGGTTCGATGACCTTAGGAGGACAAAGCCTTTCAACTCAAGGTATGCAGATACAGTATGGCTATAGCCTGATTGAACAGTTACAGATCGAGGGCTTTCTTGCCACAGCGCTAAGTTCGGGAGAATCTTCAGGACTTTCATCCACATTTACGGGACTGGGTTTGTATGCGCTGTATCCCGTATGGGGCAGAAATATTCAAGCGAAGAAGCAACTGCTTCTGAATTCTAAAAATATATATTCGGAAGTTTCTAACTCGTCTTCATTGCTGTTGATTGGTGGGGGAGTCGATAACTATATGCTTAACGGAACCAAGGGCATCTATTCAAGTACGGGTGCTGGCGTGGAAGCAAGTTACCTGTTTCCGATTTGGGGTTATACTGGACGAGCCAATCTGAAATATACAAATCTGGATGCCGGTGGCAAAGTGGTTGAATTGATGTTTGCAGACGTGGGTTTAAGTTTTCTGTTCTAAGATACCCCAATGCAACTTCATCGGAGGGTTGCATGAAGTATCTCATGGTATTGGTTTTTACTTTGCTTCCATTTAAAGTCTTCGCATTTCCTGAAATAGGGGATTACGCCCGGTATATGGCCACCTTCCGAGGTGATGCTTATGAAATTAAAAGAACTTTGACTGAATATTATCCCGAGACTAATTCCTTTCGTCATATTTGGAAGTTGTCTAAAAACGGTGTGGTTGTGGCAGAGGAATCGACACAACTTCCTTATGGATGGTTTTATACCCCCAAGAAAATTGAGAATGTCCTTAGTTCTTGTGTGAAACGAGAAGGCGTTTTGGGCGAAATCATCATCCAAAATCAAAAGGTCCCAAGTTGTACTTTCTTTAATGAGGAATCGCTTCTGGATTACTCTGTGGGGATGGTGCCCTTTGGGCAAATACGCTTTCAGCTACATCTAAGTGGCGAATACTTCTTGGACTTTAACCTGGTCAGCTTTCACTAATACAGACAGCCCAAAGTGTGTTCCCGGTCAGAACGTAAATCAGGTGTAAACAGTATTTTGCTGGATCAATGTCGAGGAATGCATATTGAAATAAGACTTTAATTCGTAACTATTTTAGCCTGTAAAGGTTTTTGATTAAAAACATTCTGGAGGAAGAGTGCTTAAAGCGAAATTAAAGTATTTGTTAGTGCCGATGACATGCCTAACGACATTGTCATGTACAAGTTCACAGCCGACCAAAGAGGTCGCAGCAAATAATCCCAACCAATATGTTCGGCAGTTTGCTTCTACTCAAGAGCCCATCACATTTGCTAATCCTAAAACTGGCAAATCCTTTTGGGAAGAGTACGAGGACACGAAGTTCAACCCAATTTTGAAGTCGAAGTTGGCAAAGTTTGCTGTTTGGGTACGCGCTAATCCGATAGCGGCCTTCCAAGATATTCGCAAATATTCGCCAGTGTTAGTAATGGAGCCTCTTCCAATTAAAGATAGCCCCTACAGATTTGGAAATACATACGTCCTGAGCCGTTATAAGGACGTGGTTGAAGCTTTAAGTCAGCCAACAAAGCTTTCCGTACGCAACTACACTAAGAAAATGGAAGGCTCCGTGGGGCAGTTCATGTTGGCGTATGACGGCACTCAATACAATATCAAGGAAAAGCCTTGGATGCGTCAGATGATGCCAATGAGCGACCTTCCGAAAGTGCGCTCAATCGTTCGCAATCTGGTGAAGCAAGCCATCGCTGAAGGCCAATATATCGGTCAAGATCCAGATGGCATGACTTATGGTCGTCTTGAGGTTGTAAATCAAATTGCTCGTCGTGTGCCTATCAGACTGACGGGCGAGTACTTTGGGTTTCCGGGACCAAGCGAAGAAAAAATGTACGAATGGTCTCGTGCGACTCAGAATGAATACTTCCATAACGTAAAAAATGAAAAAAGAATTGCTAATGAAGCCATCGTGGCTGGCCGTGAAATGAATGGCTACCTGAAGAAATTGATCGCGGAAAAAGCGAAACGTATTGCTGCGGGGGCAACAGACGAGGATATCTTGTCACGTTTGATTCGCTCCAAAACAACGGACTTCGTTGCGCCAAAAAATGCTGAGGACGATCGTGTCAGAGCAAACATCATTGGAACTTTAGTCGGTGGAGTTGAAACAACTCAGGCGGCAATCGTTCAATCGCTTTCGCAACTATTCTTACGCCCAGAGGAGTTTGAAAGAGCTCGCAACGCGGCGATGCGCGATGACGTTGAGACCGTGGCTAAATATGTTTGGGAAGCTTTGCGTTTCCAACCAGTGAACCCGTTCGTAGTGCGTTATGCTGAAGAAGATATCAAGCTTGCTAGTGGCGTGAAAATTCCTAAGGGTTCCCATGTCATGATCGCCACTCAATCAGCGATGTTTGATGATGCGGAAGCGGGTTTTGAGCGTCCGAATGATTTCAATATTGGTCGCGACCAGAATAAGTTTTTCCATTTAGGTTACGGTCATCACCGTTGCCTAGGTGACTACGTTTCCATGGTTCAGGTTCCTGAAGTTGTTATGGCTATCTTGAAGTTGCCAAATGTAAGACCGGCGTCAGGTCAAGCGGGCTTAGTCGACTTTAGAAAGCGTATTGAACCAAATGCTCTTAAAGCAGACGTTGTAGAAACATCGTTCCCTGAATCCTTCAGCATTGAATACGATGCAAACCCGATGGCTCGCCAAAAAGTGGAAATTGCATCTGAACAATATTCATACGAAGACTATCTGATGCAATTTGACCGTGGTGAATATCGCCGTTGTTTGGCTGGTGTGAGCTCGAAAAAACCAGGTGCCTTGGGTATCACAACTGCGATCTTGTCGAATCTACAAAAACATAAGATCAATAAAGAGACGAAAGATAACAGAGATCTGCTTTATTGCCGTTTAAGCAAAGCTTACAGAGACTGTATGACTGCTCAAAAAGGCAAACATAAATTTGATGTGTTGGATTCAAGCCAAGCACACAAAAATGCCTATGCAGCATGTTCTCCGCACTTAAGCGAGACCGAAAAGTCATTCTATAGTGCAGTAATGTTTGATCAACAGTTGGACGTTTCCAAACTTTCGGACAAACAATCCGTGCGTAATTCAGGTGCAGAATATGCATTTGAAGACTATCTGAAGTTCTATGATCGCTATACGTATCGTGAGTGTTTTATGAACCCAGCAGGGTTGAGCGCTTTCCCAGATGCTGAGATGATCATGTACGCACGTTTCAATTTGGATTTCCGTATGTGTATGGGGAAACCAGTTTTATTGAATCGTTATTCCGGTGGTTTACTGGGTGCAGAGCGTGAAGAGACCTACGCAAAATGCCGAGACGGGGTCTATAACGAGAAGACTTTCAAAAAAGAAGGCGCGTTGTCTCGCACGGAGAAATATCTTTACGAAACACAAGTACTGGGTCGCAAGCTTAAGTACCGTGACGTGAAGTAGGCTTTCACATATGGGACACATTATTTCATTCCTTGTGGGATTGATTGCTGTAGAGCATGTCTATTTCCTGATTTTAGAAATGTTTTTATGGAACACTCCGAAAGGCCGTAAGGCCTTCGGAATGACTGAAGAGTTTGCAAATACTACGGCAGTTATGGCCAAAAACCAGGGGCTGTATAATGGATTTCTTGCTGCGGGATTGGTGTGGTCTTTCTTTGCTCCCGAGGCGATGGCTTTGCCTCTTCGCATATTCTTTTTAAGCTGTATCGTTATCGCTGGTGTGTATGGCGGTCTGACTGTGAACAAAAAGATCGCAGTTCTTCAGGCCGGGCCGGCATTCATTGCGTTGATTTTGCAAATTTTGGAGAGATAACTTATGAAAAAAGCATTTTTGGTTGGAGCTGGTGTCGTGGGTGTCATCAGCCTGGTCGTAGGCTGCGTCAATATGAACTCTTCGAGTTCCCGGGAGCCCTCAGGTTCTTCTGTTGTTTATGAAAGACCCGAAGGTCTTACCGGAGCTGATCTTGCCAATTTTGAACACTTATCAGAGGGGTCTGATATTTATCCCTATGAGTGGTTGAAAGTTTTGCGTTCGGTGGCATTTCCGGATAAGAACAAAAAGTTCACGCAACCCTTCTATCAAGATCTCTACACGCGTTTTGGTGTTTTGCCAGGGACGAGCTTAAAGAATGAAGAAGGTAAGACTTATCAAATGTCTTATACAGGTTTGACATCGGCTTGGAGCAATCATCCACCCGAGAAAAGTGACGCCTTCCTTGAGGAGCGTGAAATTGTTCGTCAAATCGGTTCTACAAAGTCCATCAAGATGGTGGGTGTGAACTGTGCGTTTTGTCACTCAGGTTCTTTGGATTTCAAGGGAACAAACTATAGAGTTCATGGCTCTCCAAGTATGACTGACGTCCGCGCATTCTTTAAGGACATGATGACGTCTACATTGGCCGTTCTTGCCAAAGAAGAACTGACAGTGGATTTCCTGAAGCGCATGAAGGTGCCTGATGCCGAAAGAAAAGCAAAGGAACTGAATCGCTACTTCTTTGCACGTTTAGGTGAAACGACTCACGGTATCGTTAACGCCGGTTCAGTGAGTGCTCAACTCACTTTGTTGAAGGCAAAATATTTCAAAGACACAAATCGTTTGTTTAAGGGTAAGGAAGCTATTTCTGACTCTTTAGAAAAGCTATTGCGTATGACTTATGGCTTTTCGGATACCGATGATATTGGGGAATTGAAACAGCGTATGCAGTTCTTGGGTACGATGATGGTGGGAACTGATCCTAAGACGGATGAAACTGAATCGGGCTATGGGCGTACGGATGCCTTTGGACGAATCGGTAACTTAGTCCTTCGTGGTGACGATGCCATTTCTTATACATCTCCAGTTTCATTCCCATGGGTATGGGGTATTAAATATATGGCGATGTTGCATTATAACGGAAACAGTAATTCCGTGATTTTGCGTAACGTGGGGCAGTCATTAGGTTTAGGTTCTTTAGTGTTAAGTAAAGATGGCGATTCAACAGTGAATATTCACAATTTGGGCCGATTGGAATCTTTAGTTCATAAAATCCAAACCCCACGTTGGGAAACTGTGTTTGCTGGTCTTAGCGAACTTCAGATCAATCAACAATTAGCAAGTCGTGGACGCCAGATTTACGAAGCACAATGTATGCATTGCCACGAGAGCAATCAATTCGTTGGTCCTCGTAAAGAGATGCGCTCTTATAAAATGATGCCATTAAAAGAGTTGGGCACGGACCCAATGGCAGCGAAAAATGCAGTGACAGCAGTAGGACAAATTCATTTTGAAGATGCGATTTTCACTGGAGTCGACAAAATTAAAATGCGCTATTACGAAAAGCACAATCTTTCAGAGAAAGATCAGGCGGAATTGGAATACCGTGATATTCGCGGTAAAGAATTCTTCCGTGATACTTTGAATGGCTATGCTAAACAGCGTGCGCAGAGCCTAGATTATGGCGATGTGCCTGTAGGTACAGGATATAAAGCGCGTCACCTTTCTGGTATTTGGGCCACAGCTCCATTCTTACATAATGGCTCGGTGCCGTCTTTGTGGGACATGTTAAGTCCAGCAGCGGATCGTCCAAAGTACTTCAATGTGAAGGACAAAGAATTTGATCCAGTAAAAGTTGGCTTGAAATACGAGCGCGATAAAAACATTCTGCACATCACAAAACGCTGCACTAAGGCTGAAGCGAGCTGCTTTGATACTTCACTGAAAGGCAATAGCAATGCGGGCCACGAGGGGCGTTACTACGGTACGGAACTTTCGGATTCCGATAAGCATGCTTTGATAGAGTATCTGAAGGTTCTGCCTCCAGAGTCCGAGTACGCTTGGTAGAAGCACCAGAATTGAATTTGAAGATAAAGGGCCGTACAGGCCCTTTATCTTTTTTAGAGATTACCTGGATACAGAATGTTTAATAAAGTGATCATACCTTAAACACTCCTCTCAGAATGAGCGTTTCAGTTAGAGTATTTTTGGAATTTTGCCAGGGCAGGAGTACAGTTTCTCTAAGATTCAGGCGCACCAGGAGGGTGAAATGAAAAGCTTAGTGAGTAAGGTATCAGTTTTTTCCATTGCGACGTTAATTACAGCGTGTAACCCCGGTGGCTCTTCCTCAACGAGCTTGGGGGATGCAACTGCGGCCAGCTCCAGTCAAGCGGCTGCGGCAAAGAATGCCAGAGTGAGTTTTAAATTGGTGGATGCTCCCAATAAAGAACTCAAATCAGTCATTGTTAATATTGATCATATGGAAGTTGTTCTTGCGGGCAAGGGCAAGGCAGGTCGTTTAATCCTCGCGCAGAATTTAGGACAAGTGGACCTTCTACAATTACAAAATGGTGTTAGCTTGCCATTGCAGGATGTGGTCGCGCCAGAGGGTTTGAGAATTCAGCAGATTCGATTGATTCTAAATGAAACCGGTCACTATGCAGTCAAGGAAGATGATTCCATTTGTGAACTTAAAACTCCAAGTGCGCAGAAATCCGGGGTCAAAATTATTCTGACCAATAAAGTTCAGTTCGAGGCCGGTCATATATATAATGTAATCGTTGATTTCGACGCCAAACAGTCGGTTGTGCAACAAGGCAACGGGGGCTGCTTGCTAAAGCCCGTCTTAAAATTGAAGTCAGTCACCAAACAAGTTACTCAAGAACCAATTCCAACTCCTGACGTAGAACCATCACCAACTCCAACACCGACACCTGTTGTGGAACCAAGTCCAGAGCCTACGCCGGATGCTCCCATAGAAATCATTACGACTCCTGATATGAATGATCCTTATACCGATGATGGATATACTCCGATTATTGATGGTCAAGAGCCCATCGTGACCGAAAGTGAGTTAGGTTTATTGTTGTAAAATGAACTGCTCTGGACCCTTCTATTTGTTTTCGATTCACGATATAGTTAGTGGATGCAAACACAGACAGCAGGGTTCGGAACCGATATTTCATTCCACATCAATTCAGAGGCAGAGCTGACGGGGGCGTTTCGCCCTCGTGATCAGAAAAAACTTATTTTGCCCGAGAAAATTAAATATCCCTTCAATGTCCGATCGTACTTCACTTGGAAGGAACCTTCCGGAGTCTATACTTATTTGGTATTTAAGTTGCCAAATTGGGACATGCCTCAAGGGGTGGCATTTAAGCGTACAGCTTCTGGTGGAGAGCCAATCGGAGGCCTGTGCAGTTGGTGTCACGCCTATGGGACTTCAGAAGACATCGGCATGTTGTCTGTGGCTATGAGTTCCACCGTGAGCAGTTCCTATCTGATTTGCCAAGATTTAAGCTGTATCGAAAAAATTGAAGACATGGCGGCTATGTCTGGCAAAAGTCCGGATAAATACATTGATGAGTTGTACTACCGTATTAGTAAACTCTTTGAAAATTTAAAAAACCACAAAACTGAATAGCTTCAGTGTTCAGCACCCCAGCGAGCCATCATTTCTAGTACATCGCTAAGGCTTTTCCCTTTGGCAGTGAGGGAGTATTCCACGCGTGGTGGAATCTGATCATAAACCTCGCGCTTGATAATTTTGTCATCTTCCAGTTCGCGCAGTTGTAATGTCAAAACGCGTGCTGAAGGATTTCCCGAGAGCCTTTGCAATTCATTAAACCGCTTTTTCCCGGACAGA
>JBJTMR010000128.1:0-13250 GCA_046070625.1 Bdellovibrio sp.
AATGACGGTTGCTTCTTTGGGATTCAAAGTTGATGAAAAACTGACTTTTGAAAATGAAACTGCAGAAGCAGCTACAAATGAAGCGACTCCCTTTGAGGAAGTTTCTCTTTAGGATTTTTCTAATGGCAGGATGAAGGAAAAGTTCGTTCCTTCATCCACCTTACTGCTCAGGTGGAGTTTGCCGCCCATTAACTCCACTAAATTTTTCGTGATAATGAGTCCCAAGCCTGAGCCACCATATTTACGCGACACCGAGGCATCTGCCTGAACAAAGCGTTTAAATAATTTTTCTTGTGCGTCAAATGGAATACCCACTCCAGTATCAATTACCTGCCACCGTGTTACAGATTTTTCCAAATCATGATCCACAATGACTGAAATTTTACCCTTCTCTGTGAACTTCACAGCATTAGCTATTAGGTTCACCAAAATTTGACGGATACGATGTGAATCTCCCATCGCATGTTCAGGCACATCTTCATTTAATAGAACATCTAAAGAAATACCTTTGTTGCGGCATTGGAGCTCGAACATTTTGCGGACATCATCATGCAACTCGCGCACATTGAACCTGTGTCTATCAATTAGCATCAACCCGTTTTCAATTTTTGATAAATCCAAAATATCATTCAGCAAGCGAATCAAAGATTCTGAGCAACGATGAATAGTTCCGACATAACTTTTCTGATCGTCATTTAATGGCGTTTCCGAAAGAATTTCCGTAAAGCCCATAATGCTATTCAAGGGAGTCCGAATTTCATGACTCATATTACTTAGGAACATCGACTTCAATGAAGAGGCACGCAAAGCTTCCTCACGGGCCAGAATCTGTTGAAATTTTGAAACCGCCATTTCTCGCAAATCTTCCCGAAGATAGCTAATGCCGGTCACCAATGCCACATCCTCAAAAAGAATCCACAACGAATGCTCTAAGAACTTGTAATGGCTTACGGCGACCTCACCATATATAGACATCGGCATCAGACAACCCCGAGCCACATGATCCCCAATGGTGAGCGCCGACGCCAATCCCAGCACCAAAGGATCCAGGTAAAAGGCCAGAAATGCGATCGACAGCAACACGTGAAAATGGGTCTCTATTCGCCCCCCGGCCAGATGGATGAGCAAAATTGAAAAGCTGATCTGGGAAAGCCCAATTACAATCCGAGTAAGTCTTCTGCCTGGGACCCACAAGGCGCAGGCCCATGCCGAAAGGGTCAACACACCACCCAGTAATGCGGTAGCAACAACACTGTTGCCGGTCCCATAATACTGACTAAGTTGAGTCTGGGGAAAAAACCAGATGGCGGTGAATATAGATACAACCCATTGAATTAACAAAAGAATTGAAAAACCACGATCAACGCGAATACATATTTCGCGGGAATGCTCTTTGAAGATTTTCAAAACCTCAGGATGACTCCTTAAGTTCTGCGATTGATTCATTTTTATCCTACACAGCAGTAACGCTACCGTAGGTCAGCATGGCTTTTTATGCTTCGCATCTAAATAATAATTAATTGATATCATTTGCTTGTAATATTCGCAGCCCACTCTGAGACGGCGCAAAGACTTCTTGCTCTGCATGGCACGCTATGATATCCCGTGAGTCCAACAATAACACACTCTTGAGCACTAACTGGTCCCCCAAGTACTGAAATAGGGGGTCTTCCGGCGAAAAAAAGAAGCTGGCTCTGCACAAGAGGAGGATTAACCAGAAAGGACGTACTACCATGGCACAAGTTACCATGAAAGAAATGCTAGACGCTGGAGTTCACTTCGGACACCAAACACAGCGTTGGAACCCAAAAATGAAACCTTACGTTTACACAGCTCGCGGCGGTATCCATATTATCGACCTGCAAAAAACTGTTGTTCGTGCGAACAAAGCTGCTGATTACGTAAAAGAAGTTGCTGCTAACGGCGGTCGTATGATCTTCGTTGGAACTAAAAAACAAGCTATCGAGCCTGTTCAAGAAGCAGCAGCAAAATGCGGTCAATACTACGTTACTAAACGTTGGTTGGGCGGCATGATGACGAACTTCGAAACTATCAAATCTTCTATCGACCGTCTTCGTAAAGTAGACGCGATGAAAGAAAAAGGCGAGTTCAACTTCCTTACTAAAAAAGAGCGCGCAAAAATCGAAAAAGAATACCTTCGTTTGTCTGAGTTCTTGAATGGTATCCGCGACATGAAAGACATGCCGTCTGTTATGTTCGTAGTAGACTTGCCAAAAGAACACATCGCAGTTGCTGAAGCAAAACGCTTGGGCATGACTGTTGTTGGTATCGCTGATACTAACTCTGATCCAGAATCTATCGATTTCCCAATTCCAGGGAATGACGATGCTATCCGCTCTATCAAATTGTTCTCTAACTTGATCGCTGACGCTTACCTTGAAGGCGCTAAATCTTGGGAACAAAAACTTCGCACAATGACAGATAAACAATCTGACGTTGCTAAAGAAGCTAAAGCTGAAGGCAAAGAAGAAGCTCCTAAACGTCGCGCTGGTGCAAAACCAGGTGCTAAAGAAGCTCCTAAAAAAGCTGCTGGTCCAGCAGTTGTTAAAGCCAACAAAGGTCGTAAACTTGTTGCTGCTGGTACAGCAGAAGAAGTTGAGATCCAAGCTGAGCTTGAAAACAAAGACGAATCTGCAGAGTAATTTCTCTCAGATAAGTGAAGAAAGGGTGGCTTGACCACCCTTCTCTTTGTCCCTCCTTCGCTGAAACTTCGGCGAGTGAGTCCCTCCTCGGTTTCACCGAAGAGCTGTTTGTAAAAGTCTTATTTAATTATTCTAATTGAAGGAGTCTTCCTAATGTCTATTTCCGCTACTCTAGTAAAAGAGCTAAGAGAAAAAACTAACGCAGGTATGATGGATTGCAAAAAGGCGCTTGAAGCGACTGCTGGCGATTTTGATGCTGCGATTGAATGGTTGCGTGTAAAAGGCCTTGGCGCGGCGGCAAAAAAAGCTGATCGTATCGCTGCTGAAGGTACTGTATTCGCACAAGTTATCGGCAACACAGGTGTTGTCCTTGAGATCAACTCTGAAACTGACTTCGTTGCACGCAATGATGGTTTCAGAAACTTAGTTGCTGACATTGCTCACCACGTATTGAACGCTGTAAATGCAGTTGGCGATATCTTGGAACAAGCTTTCCACAAAAACCCAACTACAAAAGTTGGCGACATGTTGAAAGAAGCAATCGCAACTATCGGTGAAAACATCGTGATCCGCCGCTTCGAAAAATACACTGCAACTGCAAACACTTTGGTTCACACATACATCCATGGTGAAGGCAAAATCGGTGTTATGATTGAAGTTGCTGCTTCTAAACCAGAAGCGACTTCTAACCCAGCATTGAAAACTTTCGCACAAGACGTTTGCTTGCACATCGCTGCAATGAACCCAATGGCTATTTCTTCTGAACAAATCCCAGCGGACGTTGTTTCTAAAGAAAAAGAAATCCTAACTGCGAAAAATCTTGAGTCCGGTAAAAAACCAGAAATGATCGAAAAAATCGTTGATGGCCAAATCCGTAAGTTCTTGGCTGAGAACTGCTTGATGGATCAAGCTTTCGTTAAAAATCCAGACATGAAAATTTCTGATTTTGCTAAAGCAACTGGTAAAGAAATCGGCGCAGACGTTACAGTTAAACGTTTCGTTCGTTTCGAATTGGGTGCTGGCATCGAAAAGAAATCCAATGACTTTGCAGCTGAAGTTGCAGCTCAAATGAAAGGACACTAATTTGAAAGCGCCCGTTTATAAACGTATTTTGCTCAAACTAAGTGGTGAAGCTCTTGCTGGTAAGCAAGGGACTGGTATCAGCACTGCAACGATCACTCAGATCGCAGCAGATGTGGCAGAAGCATACAAAGCGGGCGTTCAGATTGGTCTCGTTATCGGAGGCGGTAACATCTATCGTGGTGTTGCCGCATCTGCTGAAGGCATGGATCGCGCAAGCGCAGACTACATGGGCATGCTTGCTACTTGTATCAATGCCCTAGCTTTACAAGATGCTCTTGAAAAAGCTGGCGTTCCAACCCGTGTGCAAACAGCTATTGAAATGGCTGAAATTGCTGAACCTTACATCCGTCGCAGAGCTATTCGTCACTTAGAGAAAAACCGCCTTGTTATTTTCGGTGCTGGCACTGGAAATCCTTACTTCACTACAGACACAGCGGCTTCTTTGCGTGCGATGGAAATTGACGCTCAAGTTATCATGAAAGCGACAAAGGTTGACGGTATCTACGATAAAGATCCGACAAAACATGCTGATGCTGTTAAATTCGACAAAATCAGCTATATCGAAGTACTAAATCGCGGCCTCCAAGTTATGGATTCCACTGCGATCTCTATGTGCATGGATAACAAACTTCCAATTATTACTTTTGACCTTACTGAGCCAGGAAATATTCTTAGAGCAGTAATGGGTGAAACTATTGGTACTCTCGTTCACTAACAGGAGCTCAACATGGCAATTGCAGACGTAAAAAATAATGCTCAAGCAAAGATGGATAAATCTATCACTGCTTTGGGTGAAGAACTTAAAAAAATCCGCACTGGTCGCGCACAAGTTTCTATGCTCGACAATATCCGCGTTAACTACTACGGAAATCCATCTCCACTGTCTCAAGTAGCTTCAATCTCTACTCCGGATGCGAAATCATTCCTTATCGCTCCTTGGGAAGCCTCTATCCTTAAAGACATTGAACAAGCGATCATCAAATCTGAACTTGGCATGGCGCCAATGAATGACGGCAAAGTAATCCGTTTAAAAGTTCCAGATTTGACTGAAGAGCGCCGTAAAGATTTGGCCAAACAAGTTAAGAAAATCGCTGAAGAAGCACGTGTAGCCGTTCGTATGGCTCGCCGTGATGCCAACGATGAAATTAAAAAGATGAAGGCCGACAAAAAGACACCTTTGAGCGAAGACGAAGCTAAAAAGGCTGAAACGGACATCCAAAAAACTACAGACGACATGATCAAAAAAGTCGATCAAATCGCAGAAGAAAAAGAAAAGTCAATTTTGACTATCTAATGGTTTAGGAGCCCATGACTCTACCCAAGCATATTGCAATCATTATGGATGGTAACGGTCGATGGGCTCAGCTCAAGCGCAAACCGCGCACGTTCGGACATATCAAAGGTACGCGAGTCGCGAAGAAAATCATCACGGCTTGCTCCCGCAAAGGTATCAAAAACCTCACACTTTACGCTTTCTCAACTGAAAACTGGTTCCGCCCACAGACCGAAGTTTCTTTCTTAATGAAACTACTTCGTCGGTATTTAAAGCGTGAATCAGAAAACCTTGTTAAAGAAAACATCCGCTTTTCTGTGATCGGCGATCTATCACGCGTACCATCTGATGTTCTTCAAGCTATTCAACAAGCACGCGAAACTACAGCTCAGTGCACAGGCCTCAATTTGGTCTTTGCTTTGAGCTATGGTTCTCGCCAGGAAATCACTGAGGCAGTAAAAGTTCTTGCTGCTAAGGTGGCAAGCGGTGAGCTTTCTCCTGACAAAATTGACGAAGCAGCCATCAGCTCTTCTTTAAGCACCTATCCAACTCCGGATCCTGATTTGATTATCAGAACAAGCGGCGAACAAAGGCTTTCAAACTTTCTGTTGTGGCAAGCCGCTTATTCGGAATTCTACTTCACGGAAACTCTGTGGCCTAATTTCACAGAAGCGCACCTTGACGAAGCACTGACTGCTTTTTCCGTGAGACAACGCCGTTACGGCAAGGTCTCTACAAATGACAACTTGGAAAAGCTTTCTAACTAGAGCTACTTCGGCAATTGTTGCTCTAGCTATTATTTTTGCTCTTTACTATTTTCTACAAATCGCTGGCTTAAAGATTATTATCGCACTCGCTGTGGCTATTGGTGCTTGGGAACTTTTAGGCATTCTATTTCACACGGAATCTTCTAAGCTTTTAAAAGGTGCCTTTTGGACCCTTTCTGTTCTTGTGTTTTTGATTTCCACGATGGCCTTGAATTTGGGTGCCGTGACATTTTCGATCGCATTAATCATCCTGTGTATCATCAGCTTACTCGTATTGCACAAATCAGGTGATCTTCAAAGAATGGCGAAATTCCAAGCTCATTCGGCTCTTGGATTGCTCTATGTAGGTCTTTTACCGTCATTTGCCTTCCGTTTGCTTGATCAAACGCAAGGCCTGTCATGGTTTATTTATCTTTTGGCTGTGGTTTTTGCTGGCGATACGATGGCGTATATTTTTGGTGTGTTAATAGGCAAGAACAAAGTTATGCCGATGGTTTCTCCGAAAAAAACATGGGAAGGGTCTGTGGGTGGAATCATCGGATCTCTTATTGCCGGATTTCTTTGCTGGAAGTTTTTGTTAGTCGATTACAGCGTTGTCTTTGTCTTGATCCTTTCTGCGCTCTCTGGATTCGTCGCTCAATTTGGTGATTTCTTTGAATCACTCCTTAAGCGTGTGGCCGATGTGAAAGACTCTGGGAAAATTATGCCGGGTCATGGCGGTGTTTTAGACCGCGTCGATGGCGTCCTATTCGCAAGTCCTGTTGTTTTATTTGGGGTTGTGATCGTATCTCATCTTTTGTCGTAAGCAAAAAGTCGAGCGGCTTTGCAGTATAACCGCAATTTCCTACACCAATTTCCGCGTACCATATAGAATGGTCGAATGGAAATGATTCTAAATTTTGTACACCAAGGTTTGTCCGCTATTGTTCCCTTCATCGTCTTGCTCGGGATTTTGATCTTCGTGCATGAGCTCGGTCACTTTCTGGTGGCGCGCTGGTGTGGAGTACGTGTTGAAGTATTCAGTTTGGGCTTCGGCAAAAAAATTCTAAAATACAAAAAAGGCGATACAACCTACGCCCTTTCTATCATCCCTTTGGGTGGTTACGTAAAAATGTTCGGTGAACAACCGGGCGACGCGATTTCGGAAGAAGACAGAAAAGTTTCATTCACCCATAAGAATGTTTGGCAGCGTATCGCCGTTGTTCTTGCCGGTCCGCTGATGAACTTCTTTTTTGCGATCTTCATTTTCTTTATCGTTGCGATGATCGGCGAAGATGCGAAGGTTCCCGTCCTAGGGGATATCACGCCGAAAACCGCCGCTTATGAAGCCGGTTTCCGCTCTGGAGACCACATCAACTCCATCAATGGTCAGCCTGTCAAAACATGGGAAGAGATGCAAAAAATCTTGAGCCTTAAACAGGAACAAGATCTGCATCTGGATGTCGTTGTAAAACGTGGCGACAAGGAAGAAAATGTATCCGTTATTGCCAAAGCAGAGCCAAATCCAAATGTTCTTAGCTCTTACGGATATGTCGCGAACATCGAGGGCCTTTCCCCGCTTTCTTCAGGCACTACGATCGGAGTTAAAGCCAACTCTCCTCTGTATGCTTTAGGTCTTCGCACCGGTGATTCCATCACCGCTGTGAATAGCCAAAAGGTCACTTACTGGCGCGATCTTGAGCCCTTGTTTGAACGTTTGAATCCAAAAGAAACTTTAACTTTGGAGGTTATGGGTACTCGTGAGGGTGATAAAGAAGACAAGCCAATGACAATCACAATGGCTCCTCTTGAGTCTTTGAAGTCACTTTCCATGGCGAATCTCGGCCTAGAGTCCTCTGAATTGTACCTGGCGCGCGTGGTTGACGGCTCTCCGGCAAAAGCCGCGGGTCTTCATGAAATGGATCGTTTGCTTACGATTAACAATATCGCTTTAGCGAAATGGGAAGATGTTATCAATAACATCAAGTCCTTCGATGGTAAAACTCCAGTGGACATCGTTGTTCTTCGCGAAGGTCAAAAGGTCGATCTGAAAATTACACCTAAGATGACGACACAAATGACTTCAGCGGGCAGCGAAGAAAAACGCTACACAATTGGTATTGCTCCAGTGGTGAATCTGGCCGCTCCGGAAATGATGGTAGTTAAAACATCAAATCCTGCAGAGGCCCTGATCCGCGGCACTCAAAAAACTTGGGATGTTTCCGTAATGACCGTGATGAGCTTCGTGCGTCTGTTCCAAAATAAAATTTCGCCAAAAAATATCGGTGGCGTTATTTCTATCGGACAAGCCGCCAGCGAGACTTTCAAAATCGGCATCACACAGTTCTTACAAATGATGTCGATCATTTCTGTAAATCTATTTATTTTGAATTTACTACCAATTCCAGTTTTGGATGGTGGCCACTTGGTGTTCTACACGATCGAAGCCATTAAGGGAGCACCTCTTAGTATTCGAAAGATGGAAATCGCCCAGCAGGTCGGAATGGCTCTTTTGATGAGCTTGATGATCTTCGCCTTGTTCAACGACTTTACTAGACTTCTTGGTTTATGAAAATTCTAGCCATGGAAACCAGCACTCTGCTTGGCGGAGTGGCTATAGTTGAAAATGGAATTGTTGTCGCTGAAGAATCCTCTCAGCGACAAAGGTCCCACACAGAAATCATCTCTCCCTTTGTCGAAAATTGCCTTAAGCAAGCCAAACTGAAGCTTGAAGATATTGATGTCTTCGCTGTCGGCCAGGGGCCAGGAAGCTTCACCGGTATTCGTGTTGCCACGAATGCCGGGAAAACCTATGCCTATAGTTTTAATAAACCCTTGGTCACGATTGATTCTCTGACGTTGCTAGCTGAGCAAGCTCGGGATTCAAAGCTCCCAGTTTTAGCAATCATTAATGCTTACAAGAACATGGTCTACCTTGGACTATTTGATGTTACAGGGGATGAGCCTCAGTACCTGAAGGGTCCAGCAGCGATTCCGGTGCGCGATCTTTCCCAACATATTACTCAAGATGTGACTGTCGTCGGCGACGGCTGGGAGACTTATCACCAGTACTTCCCAGATGAGCTGAAGCAAAAAATGCATCGTGATTCTAGCTTACCTGATGAACCGTTCGCCAAAACGTTGGGTCTGATGGCAGAAAAACGGGCGCAGCGTGGTCACACTTTAGACTGGAAATCATTCACTCCCCTTTATATTAGGGCCTCTGAAGCCGAAGAGACCAAAAAAGGTATCTTAATCACTCCATTGAAGTAGAACATCTGAGGTAGTCCATGGAAAGAGACTTAGACACAGACAACGTTGTAAATTTCAAAACCTCTCCGGCGGAAAACAAACACGCAAAGTTGTGGGTTGTTGCCTCTGGTAAAGGTGGCGTTGGCAAAACATTTGTCTCAACAAGTTTGGGAATCACTCTTTCTAAACTGGGACACTCTGTGGTTATTGTAGATCTAGATCTTTCCGGTGCAAACGTGCACACGGCCTTGGGTGTTAAGCCCTCTCACATGAATATTCGCCACTATTTCGAGGGCGTTAAAACTCTTCAGGAACTTGTGATACCAACTCAATTCTCTAACTTGTCTTATGTGCAAGGCTTCTGGGATTCATGGACTCCCATTGATTTCACACTTGAGCAAATCACGAATCTTGTCCCTCAAATTAAAAATCTCCGCGCAGATTACGTTGTCGTCGATTTGGGTGCTGGCGCTTTGGAAGCTCACCTTGAGCTTTTCAAACATGCCGATGAGAAGTTCCTGATTACATCTCCGGAGCCGACAAGCATCGAAAAAACATACCGCTTTATCGAAGCTTACATGTGCCATACGCTCAAGCAGGATTCGACTCCAGATGCCTATGGCAACATGATCACGACGTTGCGTAGCCATCGTCAAAGAACATTGGGTCAGCCCTTCTCGTTTAGATCTTTTTTAAAAGACCAAAGTGGAATCCATTATGATTTCTTTGAAAATATGGGCTCTTCTCCAGTTCGGTTGTTAGTTAACAGCTGTCGTAACCAGGCGAACACTGAACTTGGCCGCTCAATCAAATCCGTTTGCAATAAGTACTACGACCTTAGTATTGATTTCGTTGGTGGCATCGACTACGACAATGCAGTGTGGCAGTCCGTAAGAGGTCGAGAGCACGTGCTTATCGCTCAACCGTTCACTGCGCTTGCAGGACAATTTTTAACCACGTGCAAACAACTTATTGATCCTGAGGAGCTTCGCGCCGTAGTATAATAGCTACGATGGAAGCGACGTCTCGATATAACTATTATGAAATCCTCGAATTAACTGCGAACGCACCTCAACACGAGGTGAGTACAGCTTATGAGCGAGCGCGTACAACTTATTCCGGCGAAAATCCAGCGATCTACACGATCTTCTCCGAACAGGAAGCTCGTGAGTTATTAGTCTTGATAGAAGAAGCCTATAAAATTCTTGGCAACAAAATCCTTCGCAATATTTATGACCAAAGACTTTTAAGCGGCCACGCGTCCTTAAATGAACTTACTTATACATCGATTATGGAAGCAAGTAAGCAGGCCTTCCCTGAACCAAAACAAGAGAAAAAACCTGCTGCCACTTTCACGAAGAATGATGCCTTTGAAAAAGAAATATCTACTCAAGAGAATTGGACTGGAGAGTTTCTTAAGAAGGTCCGTGAGTATAAAAATATTTCTATAGAGCGCATGAGCGAAACAACCAAGATTAATTCTTGGTACGTTACCGCTATCGAAAAAACACAGCCTTCAGATCTTCCTGCGGTTGTTTTTGTACGTGGATATGTCGTGCAAATTGCCAGAGCTCTAGGACTCAACGACAAGGTTGTTGCTGATTCCTACATGAAGAACTTCAAAGCGACTCTTGGAAAATAAAAAAACAGACACAAAAATCAGCCTCACCGCTTTGCCGGAAATGGTCGGACTCCGTCTTGATAAGGCCCTCGCTTTATTGCCGGAAATCGAGACTCGCTCTCGTGCCGGTCACCTGATAGAAAACAATCTTGTCCAAGTAAACGGCAAAGAAGTTAAGTCTTCCCAAGCACTGAAGGCGAACGATCAAATCGACATCACCCTGCCGGCTCCGGTCCCAACAGACCTGCAAGCATATGATTTGAAATTGGATGTCTTATTTGAAGACGAGGACGTTATTGTTATCAATAAGCCTTCTGGGTTAGTCGTTCACCCGGCAGCCGGTCACGCCCACGATACTTTGGTAAATGCTTTAATCTCTCACACCGATGACTTATCAATGAAGTTTGGTGAAGAGCGACCGGGAATTGTGCATCGCTTAGATAAAGAAACGAGCGGCATCATTGTCGTGGCTAAAAATGACAAGGCCCATGAATCTCTCACAGCACAGTTCAAAGAACGCAGTACTCATAGAATCTATTATGCTGTGTCTATCGGAACAGCTCGCACTCTTTCCGGGACCTTTAAAAGCTTTTTAGCTCGCCATCCAGTGGATCGCAAGCGCTACGCCTCTGTTTTAGATCGCGATCGCCATGTTTTGGTTGATCCCAACGATCCTCCTGAAACTGGCAAATGGGCCGTCACTCACTATGAGGTTCTCTCGCGCAAAAGTGGTTTGAGTTATTTGAAACTCAAGCTGGAAACGGGACGAACTCACCAGATTCGCGTGCACCTGTCAGAAAATCAGCTGCCAATAGCAGGGGATGCTCTTTATGGGGCGGATAAAAAAGTCAAAACAGTCGAACAGCGCCAAGTTCAAGAAGAACTCAAAGGCTTATCACGTTTTCTTTTGCACGCCGCAGAGCTGGGCTTTACTCATCCTCGCACCCAAGAAAGAATGTCCTTTCAACAAGATTGGCCGGAGGACATTCTAAGTCTTATCAAAAAATGGGGTTTACGATGAACCTCCAAAAAACAGACTTAGGTTATGAAATTAAGACTCCAGAAGTGACCTTGTTTTTTGGAGGCACAGAATCGCAACTGCCAAGACTTAAAGAAGCCTATCCCCACTTCAAATTCACACGGGTAAAGCAAATTCACTGTGATGTCGTAGTCGAATCAAAAGATGATCTTTTAGATTATCAACAAATTGCGGATGCTCATTTTTCAACGACTCCGAATTTGGCTTTGTGTGTGATCACCGCGGACTGCGTGCCGGTACTTTTCTATCATCAAAAAACGGGAACGATCGCCGGAGTTCATGCTGGCTGGAGGGGTGTTGCCAATCGCATTTTAATTAAGACGATTCACACTCTTAAGTCACGCGGCATTCCTGCCGCAGAGTTAGAAGTTATTATCGGACCGCATATTCAAAAAAATTCTTTTGAAGTCGGTCTAGATGTTCGCGATCAAATTCTGAGTTCTCTGGGTTCCCTTCCGGAAACTGAGAAGTCCCTCTTCTGGGAACCAAAAGGTCCTGAAAAGGCGTTAGTAGATTTGAACTTGATCGTAAAAGCCCAATTGGATTCAGAAGGCATCCCTTTTGATCAGGTCTTCGATTTGCACCTTGATACTGTGACAGACACATTCTTTCATTCACATCGTCGTGATAAAGAAAAAGCAGGCCGACAGGTGAGCTTCATCTGCCGCACGACATGACTCCGCTACCTCAAGATTTCTATTTTGAGGATACCGCCACGGTTGCTAAAAACCTTTTGGGCAAAATATTACATGTTAAAATAACCGGGAAAGAAAAAATCGCCCGCATCGTAGAAGTCGAAGCTTATCTGGGAGTTGACGACCCTGCCTGTCATACATTCGGCGGCCGAAACACTCCTCGCGTTAAATCAATGTATCTGCAGGGCGGCCACGCCTATGTCTATATGATTTATGGAATGTATTATTGCCTCAATTTCGTAACGCGTACAAAAGAGCACCCCGAAGCAGTTTTGATACGCGCCGTAGAACCGTTGCCATCATTAGAAAATCCAAGGAAAAAAGATCTCTCTACCAACGGTCCAGGGAAGCTCTGTAAGTACTATGATATCAGCCGAAATCAAGACGGTGTTTCTTTATGGAGAAAGAATTCTGCTCTCTATGTTTCTGACGATCAATACAAAGTGGCTGGATCACAGATCATTGCTAGACCCCGTATCGGGGTTGACTACGCAGGTGAGGCGGCACAATGGCCACTTCGATTTTATCTTAAAGATAATCCGTACATTTCAAAAAAATAAGCCAAATACAGACCTTGTGAAATCTCGCCCTTACCATTTTTGTTTCAATCATATTCATATTTAGTCTAAAATTATCTGCGACCACTAAGGAGGCTCAATGAAAATCAATATTGGTATTAACGATAAAGACAGAAAAGAAATTGCTAACGGTCTTTCGACTTTATTGGCAGATACGTATTCTCTTTACCTGCAAACCCATAACTTCCACTGGAATGTCGAAGGCCCCATGTTTCAAACTTTGCATCTGATGTTTGAAACTCAATACACGGAACTTGCGCTGGCTGTAGATTTAATCGCCGAACGCATCAGAGCTTTGGG
>JBJTMR010000129.1:0-2901 GCA_046070625.1 Bdellovibrio sp.
TGAAGAAGCTTGCCCAGTAGACGCAATCCGTTTGGGACCTGAGTGGCAAACTCCGGCACTAAATGGTGGTCAATTCATCTATGACATCAATCATTTGGCTTACCGTCCTTCATTGAAGGGTGGAATCCAAACGCATGTTGATGACGAAGAACGCCACAAGCAAGGGATCTAAGGTCGGTCGATGAAAAGCGGCCATCTGACTGCGTTGTCGGGCCGCTTCCATCGCTGCGACGTACTTGGAGTACGTCTCCGCGCTGGAAACAACCCTCCGCCTTGCATCTGACCACTTTTGATCAACCTCGGCTCTCGGAGTGCGAGGAATAAAAAAGCCACCCATCGAGGTGGCTTTTTTTATTTGTATAAGAATGTGATCTCTCTATAAACTTAAATTTGTGTGCTAAAACATTTAAGTTTATAGAGAGCTTGCCGCCAATGTTTCAAATATCTACTGTTCTTGTTGTTTTATTGTTTTCATTTTCTACATACGCTCAGTTGTTGGACGATGAAACTCCTGTCATTGTTCAAAGGCAAAGTGAGCAAGTAGTTGAAGACTCGAGCGAATTCAATCGTATTGGGAAAAAGTATGAACTGAGTTTTTCACCTTTTGGATCAGGGCCAGTGCCTGGAATAAATAGTGGAGTGAATGCTGCCTTTTACCTCAAACGAAATATTTCAGTAATGGCAAATTATTCGAAACTTCAAACTGGCAGCTATAATTGCTCGGGATCGGTAGATTGCAAAGAGGATGGAAAGAGCTTTGGAATTTATCTCAGACAATTTGTTTCAAACAGTTTTTATTATTTAGTGGGAGTCGATCAACGTCATGTAGAGTACAGCGAAACCGATCATTTCTTTAATACAAGTTATGGATTTACAGGTGATACTACAGCTCTGGGGATCTTGATTGGAAACCAATGGCAGTGGCGAAGTTTAATTATTGGTTGTGATTGGATTGGATTTTCTGTGCCGCTAGTTTATTCATATTCATCCACTGGTGACGAATCAAACTCGCTTCGAGGTTCAAGTACGGTCGATAACCTTGTTAAAAATGTTTTGGAAATGGGGCTTCGCTTTCGCATAGGAATTGCATTTTGAGTGTCGTTACTAGACCGACTAGGTTGAATGGACGGCGAACTTTCATTTTCTCATGAAGACGCGAGCAAGATAATCGAGAAAATGTTCATAACTAACTTTGCAAGCTGGAACGATGAACCCAAATAGAGCATTTCTTTCAAAGCTTCTAGAGCAAACTTTTATAGTCTGGCTGATTTCCTGGGCTTATATCGTATGGCCCGTTGTTGTTGGACGTCGTCTTAATGGACAGCCATATATGCCATTTCTATGGGGAATGACATTAGTCGCTCTTCTTCCCGCCGTACTTTATCTTCTATGCGCGATTGTTTTTAAAATCGCTACTAAGAGAGTTATTAAGTGGTGGGGATTGATTTTAACGACGGTCGTGATCTGGCTATTAATAATAGAAGTCGCAAAATTCGTGCGCCCTGAAGCTTTTTGAAAAGTTATCGGTAAGCTCCACGTAAGCCCTCTATTTATCCACTTTCTACCTTAGGCCTCATGAAGAAGGCATTTTAGACAAAAGTACCTGACCTTTCTGTCAAAGGTACCCATGGTGTTTTCTTGGGACGTCGTACTATTTATCGTTTTATTCGATGAATAGTTCACAAATTAGAACACCTTGAGAAAGGGTTGCCGTATATGAAAAAGATCGCGTTTATTCTATCGTCTCTGACTTCGCTATCAGCTTTCGCTCATACAGATTTTATCTGCTATCGCGATCAGTATGACATGAGAGATCGTAAAAATCCTATCTTGGCCGTGAATACAAATTTCAGTGGGGAGATTACTTCACTTCAGTTTAAAAGCGACGACAATCAAGTTTACACATTTACTGGAAGATTCAATACCGCTGGTGATGAAGTGGGTACCATTCAAATTTCTGACAACTCAGGTAATTTCATCGCTATTAATTAATCAGTAGATGCATATAAAGACGGATACATTGGGCATTCATCCATCTACTTTACATATGCAAATGGAAGAAAAATTGAATTGCTGGATGTTGAATGTGTCAAAAAGACTGTTTGGAACATGCTTGCAAAGCCATAATTGAAAGGAAAATTTTATGATCAAAAAAAGCTTACTTTTTTCATTAGGAATGTCACTTGTTTTTCAAACAGCTATGGCTGGGACAACTGCTGAGAATTTTAAAACATTTGCTGAATACCTACCAGCGGGAAATTATTCAGGACATGCGGCTACAAATCCTTCTATCAAATGCTCGGTGACGGTGGTTAATACTGCTTCCGGAGATATTTTTGTTTCAGTCAAAAACCGCTATGATGAGATTTCACACACAATCCCGATCAATAAGATACTAGCGGACAGTGGAGACGTGTTGGTATCAAAAGATGATAGATTTAATTATGTCTACGTCACCGACTATGAAGGAAATCCAAACTATGATTCGGTGTCTCGAGAAACGACGATTAGAGTCGTGAAGTCCTCAGAAGTTTATCAAGTATCCATTAAAAGCCGTACAACTAGATATGGTAAGTCTTTTGGATCCGAAGCAAAATGCAATCTTGATTAAAATTTTAAAACCGTTGGTTTAAAGCCAACGGTTTTGTTTTTAGCGCCTAAGACACTTGATCTGTGCACCTTAAGTTGCCAGGAGAGTTTTCCGCCTCTATCACCGCTCTGGCTCGAGCTGGTTTTTTTTCAATATGAATAATTTAATTAAAACATGTACGTGGTTTGTGAGAAACACATCCTGTTTCCAATATTATATATTTCAATTAAACGGAGCTCTTATGAAAAATTTATTTTTTGCAGCGTCTTTAATTTTACTTTGTTCAGCTAGTGCTTTTGCTGCTTCATCAG
>JBJTMR010000130.1:0-16910 GCA_046070625.1 Bdellovibrio sp.
TCTGCTAAGCTTACATTGATTTTACAAACTTAAGCATCTCTGCGGCATGGCCTTCGGCTTTAATCTTGCGGAATTCCCCTGCCAGCTTTCCGTCTTCATCAATCACAAAAGTGCTGCGCTCAATGCCCATCACTTTTTTGCCATACATGTTTTTTTCTTTGATCACATCAAAGAGTTTGCACAACTCTTCGTCTTCATCAGACAACAATTCAAATTTGAAATCGTACTTGCAGATAAATTTATCATGGGACTTCAGACTGTCTCGGGAAACACCGACCACTTCGGCGTTTTGTTTTTTGAATTGCGCCAACAACTCATTAAACTCAATACTTTCTGTCGTACATCCTGGCGTTGAATCTTTCGGGTAAAAATAAAGAACGACCTTTTTACCTTTACGAGAAGCCAAAGAAAACTCTTCCCCTGAAGATGAAGCAATTTTAAATGCCGGAACTTTTTTACCAATTTCAATTTTAGCGGCCAACGGGTCCTCCCCCTGAACGAGATGGTTGCGCAGCCGGTGCTGGCTGCAAAGGTTGCTGTTGTTGATGAGGCTGATATTCATCCGGCTCAAGCGGTGTCGGATTTTCTTGAACACTCTGACCATCGTCAGTCGGCCAGCCTGCATCACCTGGATTTACAGATTCCACCGCAGGCAAAGCCCCCGGGGATATCGCTTGAATACGTTGTTTTACAATATCGGCGTCTTCCGCAGCAGGTTCTTCACCAGGCGCGGCCAAGGGCCCTGGCGGAAGAGCCTGGGTTGGAGGTGCCCCAGGAGCCGGAGCCACGTCTCCTGTGGGCGATGGCCCTTGTCCCGCAGTGTGTGGCGCCGTCTTCCGCGCCGCTGGCGATGCCTTCGGACTCGGTGTAACGGTTGGAGTTGGCGTCGGCGCATAGAGTTCAGTTTCCGTCACTTGAATTTTTCCCGTCATCGGAATATCCGCTTCGATTTTACGAATATCCGTAAGGTTTTCGTAAACTTTCCCCCGAAGCTTGATCATGCTCTGACCTTCTTTTTGATAGTCATACACATCAAGACGAATCATGTGTTCCTTCGTGCGCTCCTGTGCCCAATCCTTACAATTCAGACTTAACAACTGACCTTGTCCGTTGCCCTTTAAAGAACAAGTTATGGGCTTATTTAGAATTGTCGCACTTAACCCTAATACTTCTTCAAGGTGTTCGGGATAGATAACCAACTGCAACTCACCTTTTTTTTGCGCAGTTAACAGAGCGATTTTTTTTGCGGCTAATTTTTCGCTGCACTTTTCAAAAACTTCCGCGCGCTGAGGATAGCCTTCTTTCCCCATAACATCACGCTTCACTAAGTAGCGATCACAGCGAAAAAGAGATTTATTGGAGAGCTTCACGTTATCTGAGGACAACAAAGCCCTCTGAACTTTACCAAAGGGAGATTTCCCCACCGGGCGACGATCCGAAGTCAACACCCACCAAGCTTCTCGGTGCACGCCATCAGCCTGCTCCAAGAGTCTAGCCATATAGTCCACAGATTTATCTTTAACGATGGCGGCCACTGGCGCCGCTTTTGCCGCAGCCACAGGACCCGACACTGCCACAAGCAGACCCAGAGCCCATATCACGGTAAATGAGAATGCATTTAGGGTGGATTTCATACTCCTTAAGTCTTACAAAGGGCGCCGCTGAACACAAGAATTTCCTTTACCGACGTCGAAACTTTACTCTAAACTTTGGGACATCATCGTACGTTCAACTTGGAGGTCTTCATGGAAAAGATTTGGCTTAGAAACTACCCGACAGGGATTCCTGCGGAACTCGACCTCTCTCAGTATCAATCCCTTATGGACGTCTACGACGAAGCCATTCAGAAGTTCTCACAAAGAAAGGCTTTCACCAACATGGGCGTGAGTCTCACTTTTAGTGAGCTCGATCAAAAGGTTTCTCATTTTGCGTCGTTCTTGCAAAACGAACTGAAACTGAAAAAAGGCGATCGCATCGCTATCCAAATGCCAAACGTCTTGCAATTTCCAGTGGTGGCTTTCGCAGCTTTACGCATTGGCCTTACGATCGTAAATACAAATCCCCTGTACACGCCTAAAGAAATGCAACATCAATTCAAGGACTCTGGCGCTAAGGCGATTGTTATTTTAGCAAACTTCGCCAACCACCTTGAAACCATCATCCGCGATACGGAAATTGAAAGCGTCGTAATCACTGAACTTGCCGACTTATTCCCAACTCCGAAACGTCTGTTGGTCAACTCGGTGGTGAAATATATCAAAAAGATGGTCCCGGCTTTCAACCTGCCAAATGCCTACACATTCCGTCAGGCTTTGGAGTTGGGAGCTATGCGCCCTCATCAAAATGTTCCGTGCAAATATGAAGATCTTGCGTTCCTTCAATACACCGGAGGCACAACCGGTGTGGCAAAAGGTGCTATGCTGACTCATAAAAATGTTCTGGCAAACATGATGCAAATCCGCCTTTGGATGACTCCAAAATTGAACGAAGGCGAAGAAGTCGCTATCGCTGCCCTGCCGCTGTATCATATTTTTGCACTGACAGTAAACTGCCTCGCGTTCCTAAAGATGGGTGCCGAAAATATTTTGATCACAAATCCGAAGGACATTCCTGGTTTTATCAAAGAACTTAAGAAACGTCCCTTCACAGCGCTGTCTGGCGTGAACACATTATTCAACGCCCTCATGAACAATCCTGAGTTCGCGACCGTTGATTTTTCTAAAGTCAAAGTGAGCGTTGCTGGAGCAATGACACTTCAAAAACCCGTCGCTGAAAAATGGATGGACCTTACGAAGTCCGTCATTGTTGAAGGCTACGGTTTGACCGAGGCGTCTCCGGTTGTGACCTGCAATCCTATTGATGGCCGCGACAGAGTCGGAACCATCGGCATGCCAATGCCGAGCACCGACGTAAAACTTGTTAACGACGAGGGGCAAGAAGTCCCAATGGGTGAAGCCGGCGAACTTGTCTGCAAAGGCCCCCAAGTGATGGCGGGATACTGGAATCGACCTGACGAAACAGCCGTGGTTCTGCAAGATGGCTGGCTGAAGACCGGTGACGTTGCCACTGTCGACAGCGATGGCTTCTTTAAGATCGTAGATCGCAAAAAAGATATGATCCTGGTTTCGGGATTCAACGTTTATCCAAATGAGGTTGAAGAAGTTATCGCTTCTCATCCCGGCGTTTTGGAAGTCGCTGTTATCGGCGTCCCAGATGAACACTCAGGGGAAATCGTGAAAGCTGTGATCGTTAAACGCGATTCAAAACTAACTTCAGAGGAAGTTATCGCTCACGCACGAAAAAGTCTGACAGGTTATAAAGTACCTAAGTTGATTGAGTTCAGAACTGAACTGCCAAAAACGAACGTCGGAAAAATTCTTAGACGCGCACTTAGAGACGAAAAAGCATAATAAAAAAAGCCCAGGTTACCCTGGGCTTTTTTTTTGTTTTTGAAGCTGGCTCAGCACTGCCGGCATCCGCCAATGCTTCAACGCTGCTCGACTACCGTCGACTAAGCTTTTTTATTCCAGCTTGCGCACCAGCCCGCGCCGTAAACCATTTTTCCAGCGAAGATTGTGCAAGTGCCAGCTTCTTTGCCGTTTTTCATTTCTTTTTTAGCGTAGAAACCACAAGTGCTGCAGGCATTGCCTTTAGAGTCTGGAGATTTTTTTGCATCTTCAACGTACTTTACAGCTTTTGCTACAGAGTCATTTGGGTCAACCATTGGAAGACCACCAGCTGCTGGAGCTGCGCCTCTTCTTTTTTCCTGTGCATTCGCTTCAGAAGTGAAAACGGCACGAAGTGCTGCTGGAGCTACTGCTGCCACACCCACTACTTTAGCCACTGTTGAGAAAAAACTACGACGGTTCATTTTTGTATCGATCATTGTTGCCTCCATTGAGATTCAAAGATAGTTCTCAAATAGTATTCATTTTCAGTTGCTTTTCAATTAGAAACTGAAATATCGCAAAGATCAACGCCGCCAATGGTTGCACAAATGCAATGCGCAACCCTCTGACTGTTCATACAAAATAGATTTTAATGAGAATGTGTATCACACTGGCAAGCGCGGCGATTCAAAACATGGGCGATCACAAGCAAGATACTGCCTAGAATCGTGACCATATCATGCTCCCAAATCTCGACCATCTCATGAGGCAATATGGATCCGGCAGCCACCAACGAAAGCCCCAGAATCCCAAGGGTAAAGACCTTCCCTTGCTGGTGATGCTTATAACCCGACCAAAAGGCAAACACGCCCACAGGAAGAATGACCACAGCCATCACCCAATGAACCCAGGATGCCTCGAAAGCTTGACCTAATACTGGGAGTACTAAAACCAACAGCGGTGTTACTAAGCAATGAATCGCGCACAAAGTGGAAAGAAAAATACCGATCTTATCCCAGCGATCCGTTTCTTCTTCAAACTCTTGGTGTTTGGAGTGATCGACGTCACAGCAAGCCGCAGCCGCCGGAGCCATAACCGAAGGTTTCAGAGGGTTTACAACGACGGCTTCAACCGCTTTGATCGTTTTTCCAGCTAATACTTGTTCATCCACTCTTACCGCCTCGAACTTTGGTTTTCGCCTAAATGCAAGTAACTGTCAACTAGATCCCAAATTCTCAGCCCGCAACTTGCGTTTCTTCACGGCCGAGACCATAACAAAGAGGTGATAAAAGCAATAACTCCTCCCATTTATGAACTCGGCCCTGACTTTTACGATGAGGTCGCGGCAGCCCGATTCCCCCAACCCCGCCTGCGCTATCGCAATCAGGCCGCTGCAGAAACCGTGGGACTTCATCATCTTTCTGACCAAGAATGGACGGAGGCCTTTGCTCATTTTAAACCCCTCGCAGGAAACATCACCCAGCCCCTGGCACTTCGTTATCACGGCCATCAGTTCCAAGTTTACAATCCACAACTTGGCGACGGCCGCGGCTTTCTATGTGCGCAATTTCAAACGCCAGGAAAGCTTTACGATCTGGGCACCAAAGGCAGTGGCAAGACACCGTATTCCCGTGGTGGCGATGGTCGACTGACGCTGAAGGGAGCCTTTCGTGAAATCCTGGCCACGGAACTTTTAGAGTCCTATGGCGTAAACACCAGCAAGACCTTTTCTGTTTTTGAAACCGGAGAAAGCCTTGAGCGTCATGATGAACCCTCTCCCACGCGGGCCGGAGTCCTGGTTCGCTTAAGCCACAGCCATATTCGCTTTGGAACTTTTCAGCGTTTAGCGACCCTGGGTCAGTCAGAAAACATTAAGAAGCTCTTAAAGTATTGCATCAAACATTACTATCCCGAACTTGAGATTTACGAGGACGACGAACAAGCTGCCAGCTTTCTGCGGGCCGTGGCTATCGCGAACGCAAAAACCGTTGCTCAATGGATGATAGCGGGATTTGTTCATGGAGTTCTTAATACCGACAACATGAATATCACCGGCGAAAGCTTCGACTATGGTCCTTACCGTTTTTTGCCAAAATATGATCCGGCATTTACGGCGGCGTACTTTGATCAATCAGGGCTTTATGCTTACGGACGCCAACCGACGGCCGTCCTCTGGAATCTCTATCAATTAGGGGCCGCCTTGCGAGTTGCTTTCCCCAATCTGCCAGTTCAAGAATTACTTGAAGACTTTGGCGACGAATTCAATCATCAAGTTCGTAAGATCTTGTTCAAACGTCTAAACCTTAAGAATCCACTTGAAGACGAACAAGGGGCCGCAGAACTCAATGACGATCTTACACTGAACTTATTTAAGTTTTTGGATGAGTCTCAGGCCTTTTATGAGCAGACACTTTTTGATCTGCACTCAGGCCTTAACGAAGCCCGCTTAGAACGATCTGTTCAAGCAGCACTTTATAAAACAGAAAGTTTTAAAGCCTTAAGAAAATGCCTGGAATATTTTGAAGTCGATGATGAAGCCAAGGCCTCTCACCCCTACTTTGAAAACAACAAGGCCTGTTCACTGTTAATCGATGAGCTTGAAAACATCTGGTCCGACATCGCCAACGGCGACGACTGGACTAAGTACAACAAAAAGCTTGAGCAAATTCGCTCTTTCCGCGGAGTTTACTAAAAAGGCCGCCCCCAGGGTCGGCCTTACTTTTACGGCTGATATCCAGAGACTTTTGCAAGTTTCTTGCGGAGCCAAGTTCTGAAGTCATCAATAAAACCAAAGGCCGCAGGCACTACCAAAAGGGTCAACAGCGTCGAGCTAATCAAACCACCGATGATCGCGATCCCCATAGATGTTCTCATCTTAGAAGCTTCATTTAAACCCACCGCAATTGGAATCATTCCGGCAATCAACGCCAATGACGTCATCAGAATCGGACGAAGACGCGTACGACAAGCCTTCAACAAAGCCGCATTTCTTTCGACCCCTTCTTGCAAAAGATGGTTGGTATAATCCACCAGCAAGATCGAGTTCTTCGCCACAACCCCCAGCAATAACACGATTCCGATGAGTGAAAAGATATCAATTGTCTTACCGGAAATCAGCAACGCCAAGAAAGCCCCCGTCATCGCCAGCGGCAAGGCCAACAAGATCGCAAATGGCGTGATAAAGCTTTCGTACAAACTGGCCAGAACCAGGTAAATAAACGTCACTCCCAAAAAGATCGCGATCAACATATTGTTAATCAAATCTTTAAAGTCGTCTGCTTGACCTTGGAACTTGTATTCAACGCCTGAAGGTGGCGGTAAAGTCTTTTTAAAGATTTTTTCCACCTCCGCAGAAGCTGTCCCCAACGCTCCACCTTTTGCCAAGTTTGCTGAGACCTGAATGTAACGACTCTTATTTTGACGATTGATCTGCGAATAACCTTTCGCATCTTCACCGCGCGCTACTTTAGGTAACGGAATCATATTAAAGTTAGAATTCGGCACCAATGTCGTCGCAAAGTTAGCGCGAAGATCGCGAAACTTTTCTTCAAAACGAACACGGACTTTATAGTCGATTCCGCTTTCACGATAAAGGGTGTCTTCGTTACCTTCAGTACGATTACGAAGTTCACTTCCAGCTTTCACTGTGGAAACACCCAAAGCCTCAGATTTATTACGGTCAAAGATCACATGGTATTCGGGCTTTCCAGAACGGAAGTTGGTATCCACGTCCACAAGACCTGGAACTTTCTTAATTTCCTCAACCACTTTTTCTGCGTACTTGTTGAGTTCTTCCAAATTTTGCCCCGTCAAATTGATATTCAACGGCTTTTGACCTGAACCCACGGCATCGATATCCCCGACCGCCACAATCGCGCGACCTTCGAAGACCTTAACCCGCTTACGGACAATCTCTTTATAGTCCGTCGTATTCATCGAACGTTTCTTGGGATCCACAAGACGAATAAACATATTAGCCTTATTCGCCTCATTGTTTGCCGTACCAATCGTGGACACCACGATGTCGACCGCCTTATCGCCCTTAAAGGTATCTTCGACTTCTGCGGTGAACTTGCCAGTCGCTTCCAAAGAAGATCCAACCGGGAGCTCCACGCTGACCGTGAATTCTCCGGCGTCATTGGCGGGCAAGAATGTTTTTGGGATAAAGGCAATGGATCCCAATGACAAAACGAAAATAACCACCGCACCCGCTAGAATTGTTTTTGGATGTTTCAGTGTGTACTTCAAAAGATTTTCATAAATGTCTTCAAGCTTGGTCTGAAAACGATCAAAAGCCGCCAGCATACGACCAATAAGCCCCGTGCCTTTTTTGTGTTCATCTGCATGAGCCAGATAAGCGGACATCATCGGCGCCACCGTAAAGGCATCAAACAATGAGATCAACATCGTGAAGACAACCGTCAAACCAAACTGTTTAAAGAATTGCCCCACAATCCCTTGCAGAAACGAGATCGGACCAAACACGGCGATCACAACCAATGTTGTCGCAATGACGGCCATAGAGACTTCTTTCGTCCCATCCAGGGCTGCGTCTTTGGGACGTTTTCCCATCTCCAAGTGACGGAAGATGTTTTCCCGCACCACAATGGCGTCATCGATCAAAAGTCCCACGGCCAATGACAATGCCAAAAGCGTCATCAAGTTGATCGTAAAGCCCATGGCAAACATGATCACGAAACCACCCAAAAGCGAATTCGGCAGAGCCATCCCCGTAATCAAAGTCGAACGACCCGACCCCAGGAAGAAAAAGACCACCAAGATACAAAGAAAAATACCAATCAAAATGGATTCATTAACGTCTTCTACATTCAACTTAATCGGACGAGACGTATCACGAACCAGCTTGATCTCGGCAGAGATGCCTTTTTCCTTCAAAAAGACGTTGGCCTTTTCAATACTTTTTTTGATGTTGTTTGCAACTTCAACAGTGTTTGAACCACGCTGTTTATAGACTTGTAACAACAAGGCCTTTTCGCCCCCAACGCGACCCACAGTTTTTTGATCTTCCAGGCTGCGAATAACACGGCCAATATCACGAATCAAAACCGGACGATCTGATCCAATGAAGTTGACGTTCACTTCTTCGATTTGCTTCAAAGATTCGAATTCTCCGCTGGTACGCAGAGTGGTTTCGTCTTTAGCATTTTCGATTTTACCAATCGGAATATCTTTGGATGTTTCCAAAACCCTTTGGGAAACTTGCAGCATCGAGATCTTGCGATCTTGCAGTTTATTCTTATCAATTAAAACGTGAATCTCTTGTTTACGACCCCCATAGATCTCAACTTGCCCCACATCCTTTAAACGTTCAAAGATCGGTTTGACCGTTTCATTGGCAAGGTCATAGGCCGGACCGTCTTCTAGCTTTGTCGTCATTGCCAAGGTCACAATCGGCTGATCGGCTGGATCAAAGCGTCGCACCACGGGCTCATAAATATCTGACGGCAAGTCCCGACGGATATTACCAATACGATTACGAACCTCTTGTTCCATCTGCTTGATATCTGTGCCCAGATTGAATTCCAAAATCAGCACAGCCACACCGTCCAGATTATTGGACGTCAAGGTTTTAAGACCGGATAAGCTACCTAACTCATCTTCGATGGGCTTAGAGACTTGCTTTTCCAAATCCAAAGGAGACGCTCCGGGATAAGCGACCTGAATCGCTAAAACTGGGAACGTCACATCGGGAAATAAATCCACCGGCATTTTCATCAACGAAAACAAACCGAGAATCAAAGTTAAGATGACCACACACAGAATCGTGATCGGTCTACGAATAGAAAGACTTGGCAAATTCATACTATTTATCCTCAACCATCATGAAAAGACGGCCTTGAGCTTCCATTTTGCGTTGCTCAGATTTCAAACGGATCAAATTCAATTCTGCCGTGGCAGCGTCTTGTTCGGCGTCCACGACACTCATCGTGATCGTGCGCCCCTTATTGAATAAATCATTGGTCGCACGAGCACGATCGTTTTGCAGCTTAGAGATCGCTTCTGCAGCTTCGACTCGCTTGCTCATTTCAACATATTGACGATTCAGCTCAGTCCAAGACGTTTCGCTATCAATTAGCTTTTGTTCTGCGGTCAAACGAGCCGCCAAGGCCAGCTTACGAGCTTCATTGCGCGCGGCACTTTTCACATCAGTATCAAACATATAGGTAAAGTTTAAGGCGACCTTCGTCGTTGGACGATCGGTATTGCTCATATTCGCCGTCGCCTCGGGCATGTCTTTTTCCAGAGCATTCGTATTGTAGGCACCCGAAAGAACTAAGTCAGGACGATAGACGTCTTCTACTTCTTTGGCGGCGATAGATCTGGCTTTGGCTTCTAAAGAAGCCAAATAGGCTTCGATCAATACAACACGCCCCTGATTGCCTTCAATCAAGGCATTAATCGGACGAGCTTGACTGATGTCCCCGACCACCTCAGGAAAAGCATCGGCTTTTTCCAAGGACAAAAAGTTACGAATTGCACTGGTCGATGATTCCAGTTCATCTTGGCCTGAAATCAAAAAGAGCTGACGACTCGCTACCAACGCTTGGGCTTGGTATAAATCAGCACGATCACTGATCCCGTCGTTTACGCGACGACGAGTCCAAGATTCAATTTTTTTAGCACGTTCCAACGCGCCTTTTGCCGTGCCCACATTTTCACGGGCATAGATGTAGTTCCAATAAGCCGCTTCGGCACCGACCAACAAACCACGTGCTTGTAAATCATAAGAACCTTTAGCTGTAGCTGTTGCAGCATCTTGACGTTCCCAACGAAGACGCGTGCTGTTCCCAAAAAAGTCTTTCCATAGGGACTGACTTAATGACACCCCTAACATCCCAACACCCATTTTGGCGTAGCGTGCCGGGACAGTACCAGAGTTTTCAACTTCCGAAGTCTGAGCATAAACACTCACAGCCGTTCCCGAAGAAAATTTCTTTCCGAGTCCCAAGTTGTAAGATGTGATTTTCGTTTCAGAGGCGCCTAAGGCGGCGAACTGACCCAACGGATTTCTATCATTAAGATAACTTGCACCCATTGTTAAAACGGGAACGAGCGAGATATCACCTGCTTCGCGGTTGTCATCCGCAGCTTCCTTCGCGATATCAAGAGCTTTCAAAGAGCGATGTTTGCTCTGTACTGCATTTAGATACTCTTGCAAATTCATCGCAAAAGTCGTCGGCGCCCAAGTAAGCAATAACGCCAGCAAAATTCTTTTCGTCATGAACAAATCCTTTTCGAGGACCAAATTGTTATGACCCCAATATAAATATATTACCTATTCATTAACAACACATATGACGAGCTTATCATCAGAGTGAAAACTAAAAGCTTCCGTAGAGCGCGGGCTTTATAAAATAAAAACCCCTGATTTCTCAGGGGCTTATCATAAACAAAATCTTAGAGAGGAAGAATCCTACTTACCAGATTTAGCTTCCTTTTCTTGACAGTCAGCGCAACCAGCAGGTTTTTTCGTAGGGCATTCGCCTGAAGAGCAATCTTTTTTTGCCATCTCTGCACTGTGAGCACCACAAGCACAGTTTTCAGCTTTCTTTTGAGCTGTCGTGCATGCGCCCAAAACCATAGCTACTGCCGCCATCATAACGATTGATTTCAACTTCATTGTCTTCTCCTCTTAGTTCCGCATCACACATGGATGCATTTAAATTCTATTCTACATAACAAACAGACACATCAACAACGCAACGCACGGATATGCACAAAGCGAATGCCATTTATTGTCCTCGCTCATTAATTGTTGCTCAAATGCAGGACGCGGCACAACGGAAAAAATCAGATAAATGGGCAAAATATCAGCAACTTCCACGCCTTCACGGCACTTAACGCAAGATGATGCGAAATGAACACAACACTGACATAATGTTTTGTTGAAACTGTCAGAACTCTCAGGGTACAAATTTATCCATACGCAGGGGGAATAATGAATTTCGTGAGGGGCATGAAATTCCGTAACGGTTTTGGAGTGATGGCGGCAACGCTATTGCTAGGTACGACAGCTTATGGCTTCGCACCTCAACAAACGGCGCCGCAACCATATACTGAAAAACCGACACATCATGAATACTACATGGTCGATGAATACAATCTTGACCAAGCTGATTTCCGACGTCCAACAGCCCAAACACTTATGGAAAACGTACCAGCTCAATTAGCTGAAACGTTTACGTCCACAGTTAAGGCGATGGCGGTCAATCTACTAAAATGGTCTCACTTCGGTGAAGACTTGCCTGTTCCATTGGAAAAATACGCGCGCAAACTTCATTTCGGTCGCTGGATCAACGATCCCACAGATGACACTTGCATGAATACACGGGCCAAGGTTTTGGTTCGTGATAGCAAAGCTGACGTCACTTACCGCAATGGCAAAGCCTGCGTGGTTGAAGATGGACAATGGCGCGATCCTTACACGGATCAAGATTTGACTTCATCACGCCAAATCCAAATCGATCACTTAGTTCCATTAAAAAATGCCTATATGTCAGGCGCTTTCAACTGGGATTATAAAATGCGCTGCCTTTACGCAAACTACATGGGACTTCGTGCGCATTTAATATCCTCTGATGCCCACCAGAACATGTCTAAAGGTGATCGCGGTCCAGAAGGATATTTGCCACCGAATGAACCTTATCGCTGCCAATATATCCGTAACTGGTTAGCTGTGAAAATGGTTTGGCGCTTGGCTTTGAATCCAGATGAAGCTCTTGCGATTCATGAAAACATCAAGAAGTACAATTGTGATCCCAAGGGTTTCGTCTTTACGAAAGCGGACTTGGACAAACAACGTCAGTCCATCGTTGATAACATTAACTTCTGCGTTCTTAACCAACGCTAATGTTTAAGATTCTTTTTGAGGACGACTGGTTTTTAGCGGCTGAAAAGCCCGCAGGCCTGCCGTCCCAAGCTACGGTCGACAAAAGTCGACCGGATTTCTACACAGAACTCAAAAAGCAATTACAAGCGGAACGTGGCCAGGATTTTTACTTGGCCCTTCATCATCGCCTAGATCGTGACACCTCTGGAGTCATGATCTTTGCAAAAAGCCGCAATGCCAATGATCCCCTGGCTGACATGTTTAAAAGGCACAAGGTCCAGAAAACCTATCTCTGCCTGTGCCGCAATCGCAAGATGCCGGACACATGGCAAATTGACAATCATCTGGCCGAAGTTCGCGACAACAAACTCAAAAAAATGAAAATGAAATCCGTCACTGCCGGCGGAGATCGCGCGCACACAAAATTTCGTCTGATTGAAAAGTTCAAGCACGGCATGCTGGTCGAGGCTCAACCTCTGACAGGACGAATGCATCAGATTCGCGTTCACCTGGCGGAAGAACACATGGGTATCTTTGGGGATGATATATATCCGTGCCTAAAAACGCCCGTAGCACCTCGCTTAATGCTGCACGCTTTAAGCCTGGAGTTCGTGCATCCGTTTACAGGGATTCAAACTAAGATCGAATCCCTGCTTCCAGACGATATGGAGCTTTTTATAACTTTGCTGGATGCAAAACCCAGCGAAAGCTGAAGCTATTCCAGATAGACGTTTGAATCAGACCCATTCAAAGACTGATAGATGATCCCAGAAATAGTCCCACCTTCAGCAAAGCGACATTGATTGTTGTATTTGGAAACCACGATGCCACGACTGGCGTCTACATCGCTCAATGGACAAAGAATATGGGAATTGAACTGGTAGCGCTTTGAGTAATCAAGTGTCACCGTGCAAGTTGTCGCGTCCTCAGCGACAATGCGGTCCACGGAAGCCACAATCTGTGCTTCAAGCTGAGTACACGCAGCGTGTGCAGATCCTACGGAAAGAAACACAAGAGTCGCCAACAAAGTTTTCATGAAGAAATCCTTTTTTTAGATTTGCTCTTGTGTAGCAAACATTCAGAGTCCCCTTTGTCAGGATATGGTCAGCTTTGCTAAGGTTTGCAGCTATGAACGTCTATAACGATCTAAATCGATTTCAGCATCTTAGGTGCTTCACTTTTTATATTTTGAATCACACGTTTTTGTAGATTGGTGTAAAAGGCTTGCTGATAGAAGCACAGAAACACGGGCACTTTGCTACTTTGAAATCCTTTGCTGACAACCAATCCTTTCGTCTGTTTTGCCAGATGAAAAGGAATCACTGCTCGCCCCGCTCCCAATAAAACTCCGTCTATGATCGAATAGATTTCATCGAAATAAGATCGCTTAAAGGACTTTAGTTTTTTGCCTTGATGTTTCAAGAACTCTGCTGTGGTTGAATCTGCCGAGTCATGATCCAGAAAAACTTGTTCGCGATAGACTCCGCTTTTGGGTTCTACCAGAACATATTCTTCAAAACCCAACTCAATATTTTCAACACCTTGTTTTTCGAAAGGTCGATTTAATAAGATGAAGTCCGCTTCTCCGGACTCAAGCAGTCCGGGAAGTTCTCGCACTTCTTTCGTGTGGAATTCCACCTGCACTTCCGAGCTTTCCTGAAGGATTGACTGAACACTGGGAATCAAGACCGAGCGAACAACCGTTGAAAACCCACCGATTTTTATCAGCCCGCCCAGCTCTTTACCTTTGGAGAAGCCGATGTCGTTCATAAACTCCGCCTCCAAGGAATCCTTCATCTGACAATAACGAAGAAGTCGTTGCCCCAATTCAGTCACACGAATGCCCGTCGGTTCCCGAATAAACAAGGTTGATCCAATTTCCGATTCCAGATTCAGGATCCTCTGGGAAAGTGCCGACTGCGTGATATTCAAAATCTTCGCCGCCCCAGAAAAGCTCTGGACCTTGGCAGCCGCTATAAATGCATCTAATTGAATTGAAGACAGACTCATTGCCATTAGTTATTTCGATAGGGATATAAAATCAATCAATTTTACTTGTTTTGGCAAGATTGCTATTTCTTTACTCGAGGTTAACAACAAACAAACAAACAAAGGAAAAAACCAATGAACAAACTTATCGGACTTCTTATCGTAGCACTTAGCACATCAACACCGGCTTTGGCGACTGAAGGCTCCAAAAACGTTCTCTGTGAATCAGAAAATCTAACGATCCAGGTGGAACTGCAACAATATGGCGTTTTAGCCAAAGCCACCGCCGTGATCAAAATAAACGGGGAAACTTGGAATGGAGTCTGGAGCTTAATGGCAGCTCCCGCCGGGACAAGACTGACTGGTTATGACTTCCTTAATGTGGGGACCATTGACAGCCCCCAAGGGTCTCTACAGATTAACACCCTGTTAACGCCTTATGGGGGCTTGAGTGGAAGTTGGCTAACAATGCCAGGCATGTCAGGCTCGATTGAATGTAAATTCATCGACTAGTGAAGCGAATACGGAAGAACAAGCTGTCATGGGAGCTTCCCGCTTCCATGACTTGAGGGAAGACCGATCTTTGTGATCGGTCTTTTTTTTTATTTGCACTGCCATTCTATTGCAAGCCCGCTTGCCTTGCAGCCAAAGCGTTGTGCGTTTGACATAAAACTCTGAGGCTCTGGTATTCATTCGTCCCTCCGAGGGCTATCGGTAGACGATGGTCGATTTCCAATTTGTATTTGGATTCGCATCGGCGATGAGTTTTGGAGCTTTTGTATTCACAGCGATGCTGAGCTTTACTTAAAAGACTTCGCTTATTGTGAACAGAAATATACTGACGATGGATCGGGTTGCTTACTGATTTCCGAAGAGGAACTTGCAGAGAAGTTTCCTCGAGACCTTTGATCTTTGGGTCCGACACTGAGTCTTGCCCCGTAGCGATGACTATTGGCGTTGCTTTTCTGCTGGAAACTTTGGATTGATTGTATTTCTTCGCTAAGGTTGCAATGATTTCAGGTAGATTTCCATCTGGACAAATATGCGACAGAAAGTTTTTGGCTTGTTCCAACTCCGCAAATTGTTCTTTCGTTAGGGTGATTTCGATTCTTACAGATTCGTCTTGTTGTGGTTTCACTTTTTGATGATGTTCAATGGGCAAATTCAGTTCTAAAGCTAAAGTCTTTTGAGTTTCGAAGGAGTTCTTATTCTCAAGTTTTGTTAAAACTTCAAGTGTGTATTCAACAGAAACACTTTCGCCCTTCCTCGCGCTTTCCTTTAAACATTTCTGAACTTGCGTCAACTGTGACAAGTTTAAAGATCCATCTTCAATTTTTCCTGCAACTGCGGGAACTTGCTTTAACAATCGCGCCGATTGCAAGCGGCGATAAGCGCTGCCTTCAGAATATCCCAATCCACGAGTAAGATAAGAATACATGCCGTCAAAGCCAAGATCCGCATAGACCTTACGTTCTTCGACTTCTGCGATATGGAGCAAAACCAAATGTGTGATTTTTCTTTCAGTACGAACCAATTTTTCAAGACGTTGAATGAGTTCGCTGTTCGAGATGAATTTAAATTCCATGAGTGGCCTCCATGTTTTGATAAGATGAAGACCTTATATCACGACAATTTTAAGAGCCGTTTTTCAAATTTCTGCTTCAACGATTGGCGGCCAGAATATCTCGGCAACACTTCGATAAACGAACAAAATTGACCACCACAAAGAGATATTCACTCTGGCGAGATCGTTCGCGAAAAACGAAGAACAACATCCCAAATCGAACAATAAAAAACGAAAAATGCCGTCAAGAATAATCGGCTGTTCTCGCCATTTACAATGGTAAATGACGCCATATATCCTCGCTACGGCGACCGCTGTTGAGCTTCACCCTGACCTGACCTTACCCCCAAAAACTAGTCCAAAAACATTGGCAGTCTCGCGGTAAATTGGCACGGGCCTTGGGAGTCATTGGCTAAATTCGCCCCCAGCAGCCGTCCAAAAAAGGGTCCAAAAAAATCGCTCAAAAACGGTACCCGTCTAAACCTTGAACACCCTTAATCCCTTTAAACACATTCATACAAACCCAAGGTGGCTTCAGCTTTGCACATATCTAAGCCTATGAAAAAAACGAGTGTTCCCTACAAAAATCCTGGTTTCAAAAAAGGTCTTTTATTGGCTTTAGCTGGAGTGATGATTTCCCAATCGTCCCTCGCCAGCATCAGCATCAACACCAGTATCACCACAAAAACGCCCGTCGCGGATGTAGATCGCCTCGAGATCCTGATTAAACAAATCGAAAACAAGCCCCTAACGGAATCTGAAAAGCAGCTTCTTCAAGATGTTGACGCCGTGGTGGAAACTCAGGTTACTAATCAACCTTCCAAAGATGAAATCCACCTGACTTTCAAAGAAAAAATTCTTTTATCCAAAATTGTAACCGCAGTCATGTTCCGAGGTCTTAATAACGTCTTCCACACTCTCAGTCCGGCCTCTATTCTGGGGCTTTCGACCTCAAGACTGAAAGATCTTTCCGAACAAGATCTAAGTATTGGCGAAGAAAGCATCCTGAAACTTTTTGCCAGTCTCATCAACAGGAACGCACTGACACCCTACCTGCAACACAAGATGGATATGATCGCGAAAATTCCGTTTATCGGTTCGGGATTTAAAAAAGACC
>JBJTMR010000131.1:0-20611 GCA_046070625.1 Bdellovibrio sp.
ACGATGGAACTTTTGAATTCTTCCGGGATTCCCACGAAGCGCAGTCCTGCATAACCATCAGTACCGACATAAACGACTTCGCAAGAAGTGGTGACGGTCACATAGAGGTTGGGACTTGTTAGGGTGGCATAAAACTTTTGACCAATTTGCAAGGACTGAGCATCGTTAACGCCTAAGCCGCCTTCGCTGATAGAGATCACGCGACATTTAAGTGATTCACCACGTTCGTTTTCAAAGGCCAGAGTTCCCACAATCGGAACGCGGGGGTGGGATCGACGACTGATGCCCAAGTCATCGACAATTTTTTGAACCGAATAGACATCTTTCCATGTTTGCCCGCCATCAGAGGAAACATCTACCGTGGTAAAGTCTTTGAGTGCCTTTAAGGTGTCCATAAGTTCCGCGTACTTCATAATGTCCAGAGGCTTGCCATCTATGCGGAGGCGCCACATTTTCGACCCATCCAACGCGGGACTTGCTGGGGCGATTTCCTTAATAAGTTGGCGCCAACGAACAGGAGGCATCCATTCGCCATGGCCTCGTCCCCAGATTTGCGCTTCATTTAAGGAAGCCACTTTAGATTCAATCTCTGAGGGCTCAAAAGGTCCAGTGACCTGTCCTTCGTGAAGAATAAACCAAATTTTGGACATGTCGAAATCACCTTTGTGAAATTATGAATTTGATTTTATTAGAGCGAAAGGTATATCACTTTGTCTAGGAGATTTACGAATGAAATACATTATCGCAGGTACGGATCGCCCGAACTCTAACACTTTGAAGCTCGCTCAATATGTGCAAGGGCTTTACAAGGCTCAAGGGGAGGATGTGGAAATTATCGATCTAGTGCAGGTGAAAGAACACCTTCATACGGGGCCTCACTATGGGCAGGATCATGCGGGCCTAAAAACATACTTGGATAAAATTGTACAAAGCGATGGTTTGATTGTGATTTGCCCGGAATACAACGGGTCTATGCCTGGTGCTCTGAAATACTTCATCGATCACATGAAGTTCCCTGAATCTTTCGAATATCGTCCAGTGTGCTTCATTGGTCTCAGTGCCGGGATGTTTGGGGGACTTCGTCCTGTCGAACATTTGCAGCAGGTTTTTGGATACCGTAATGCTTTTATCTTCCCAGAGCGTATCTTTATTATGAATGCGTACAAGGTGCTCAATGAACAAGGGGAGCCTCAAGACGACATGATCAAGCAGCTGCTTGTGAAGCAAGCAGCTGGATTCCGCAAGTTTGCGGAGGCGTTAACAGCATTTAAACTCGACGCAAATTCATTTATTGCGTCAAAGAGGTAGTACTCGGAGCGCGGTTGTCCGCGACAGATTTCCCCTCAAGGCGGCTCTCAAAATACACCAATCCAATGAGGATGAGAGCTGCCAATAACCACTTCGAATGAAAAAAGGCCGATCGAAACATAAGTTTCCACTCCTTGGCTTTCCCTTATTTTCCCAGAAAGCACAAAAACAAGGCAACTGAAGTTGGTGTAATGTAGGGTCCTGCGTCATAGATCTAAGTCTGGGAGCTGACAAGGCGTGAATCTTTCCATAGACTTACAGACTCAATCTCACCGGAGTCCCTTTATCGAAAACCAAGCCCATGGTCACAAGAACGCCAATTTATTAATGCTTTCTCTCGGTGCTTTGGGGGTTGTTTTCGGTGATATCGGAACGAGCCCACTGTATGCGCTTCGCGAGTGCTTTGGTGAATACGGTCTTAATCCGACCCCTGAAAACGTCATCGGAATTCTTTCTTTAATTTTCTGGACACTGATTGCAGTTATTTGCGTGAAGTACATGGCCTTTGTCATGCGCGCAGACAACAAAGGTGAAGGTGGTATTCTTTCTTTGATGGCTCTTGCCGTGCGCAGCCAGAACACAAAAGATGTCACTCATCGCCGCTGGATCATGACGATCTTGGGACTGTTCGGGGCGGCTTTGCTTTATGGCGATGGTGTCATCACGCCTGCGATTTCGGTCTTATCTGCAATGGAAGGTTTAACCATTGTGGCTCCGAATTTTGAACCCTTTATTATTCCGCTGACGATTTTTGTGATGAATGCGCTGTTTTTAATGCAGCGATATGGAACCGGCCGAATCGGTGTGATTTTTGGGCCGATTCTTCTGATTTGGTTCGGAGTCCTGGCGGTTTTAGGGGTGAATGGGATTATTCAGAATCCCCATATCTTCGAAGCACTTTACCCTCATCATGCCTTTGAGTTTTTTGCTAATAACGGAAAGCATGGCTTCCTTGTCTTGGGTTCTGTCTTCCTAGTCGTTACTGGTGGAGAGGCTCTTTACGCCGACATGGGGCATTTTGGTAAAAAGCCGATTCGCTTAGCCTGGTTTTTTGTGGCCTTGCCGGCTCTGGTTCTGAACTACTTCGGCCAAGGGGCTTTATTGCTTTCAACCCCAGACGCCGTTTCCAATCCGTTTTATTTGTTGGGACCTAAGTGGGCGGTCCTTCCGATGGTGTGTTTGTCGACGATGGCGACCGTTATCGCTTCTCAAGCTTTGATTTCTGGAGTGTTCTCGATCACTCGCCAGGCGATTCAATTGGGCTTCTGTCCGCGTATTAATATCGTTCATACTTCAAGTCAGGAAATTGGACAGATCTATATCCCAGCTGTGAATTGGGGTCTTTTTGTTGGTGTGATCTGGTTGGTGTTGACGTTCAAAACCTCAAGCAACTTAGCAGCAGCTTACGGAATTGCGGTGACCGGTACCATGGTTATCACCACAATTTTGGCGTACGAGGTCGCTCGACAAAAATGGAATTGGAGCTTCCCGAAGGCGGCGACTATTTTTGGTTTGTTCTTGATTATTGATATCGCCTTCTTCGGTGCGAACTTCCATAAGATTCCTCATGGTGGTTGGGTGCCGTTAGTTATTGGTGCTTTGATTTATACTTTGATGTCGACTTGGCAAAAAGGCCGCCAGGTTCTTTTCCGCCGTCTGAAAGAGCGTTCGATGTCATCAGAGGACTTCTTCTTGAAGCTTCTGCGCGAACCGCCGATCCGTGTTCCTGGAACAGCTATTTATATGTCCGGCGATCCTTGGGGTGTGCCGGCGCCGATGTTGCACAGTTTGAAGCACAATAAAGTCCTTCATCAGCGCGTGGCGATTTTAACGATTCAAACGCGTGAAGTTCCATTTGTTTCTAAAAAAGATAATATTTCCATCCAAGAGATCATTCCAAATTTCTATCGCATTTTGGCTTACTATGGATTTATGGAAACGCCTAAGATGAAGCATATTCTTGAGGCCTGTCGCCAAAAGGATATTAACTTCAATGTCAGTGAAACGACCTTTGTTCTTGGGCGCGAAACGATCATCGCCACAAAGGGCCCCGCAAAAGTGGGCGAACCCCACATGTCTCATTGGCGTGAGCACTTATTTGCGGTGATGGCAAAAAATGCGCAAAGACCAACGGCCTTCTTCCGCATCCCACCGAATCAAGTGATTGAAGTGGGGATCCAGGTAGAAATTTAAGGCAGATTTAAAAAGGGTGAGGGGAAAGACTCATCCTTTTTTGTTTCCGAATAAAGCAGCGCGCGAATTCGATCTTTAGCTTCCAGTCCATCTTCAAATCCTAACTCCATAAGATGTTCGCAGTAAGTCCTTTCAAAAAGCAGGAAGCTGGTCATTTCGCTGGACTCGTTCAGATTGCCCAGTCCGCGCATAAGATAGCGAATCATTTTCGGCAACTCTGCAGATTTGGCGACCGCAATTTTGGAAAAGTCCTTAGACGGAGAAATCCATAAGGCTTCAATCGGGCGCAACCTTAAGGTGCTGCGATCTGTTTGCTGCAACTTTGCTAAGCCGATGTTAATGTGTTCAATTCTTTCCATGTCAAATTCGATACCATCGCTCATGAGTGCATTGAGTAGGACGCTGGCGACCCGTGCCGCACTCGGGGCTTCCGAGGGAAGTGTGGTGTGTGTGGTTGTGCAAAGATCCTGGCGACGTCTGACACCAATGGCAAGCAGTCGATCGGCCCCCATGTAGATCGCTGGTCCACAGGGGCTGTAGTTGCGAATCGAACCGTCCCCGTAAAAACGATTCTCGACTTCGATCGGTGGAAAAAGCAGCGGAATCGCCGCTGATGCCATAATGTGATCGATATGAATATTGGCCTTCTGGGCTTGTCTGCGAACTCGTTGCCATAAATGAATCTCCGGTATGCCTTGAATGAAAGTCACCGTGGAGCTGCTATGGAAGTCCAAGGCGGAAACGCCCACAGCTTTTATGTCTCCGCGATCTATTTTCTTTTGAATATTTTCAAAGGTGCAGTGTTTGGCGATCAGGTTCCGTAAGGGGGACGTATCTAAAAGTGACTTCCCCGGGGTCTGCTTCATGCCTCCCAGTGATAATTCAGAGAGCCAGCGAAAGCCAATCCGGGTCAGAGAAAGAACGTCGCTTTCATAAACTTGTTCACTGTGTATTTCTGTCCAAAGTTTTTTTAATTGCTCTACGCCATCAATAAAGGACCCCGGGTGAGTTGCCAAAACACAAGAATTGATCGCGCCTGCACTTACGCCCGTATAATATTTGAACGGGTTTTGAATTTTCATTTCAACGCAAATATCTGCTACTGCTGCCAGGACGCCGGCCTGATAGGCGGCGCGGGCGCCGCCTCCAGAAAGGACTAGGCCTAAATTAGACATTCCAGGACTCCTTCTCGACTTGTAGGAAAGTTGTCAGCGGGGGATACTGACCTTGCCGAGATCGCGATATTTTTCACGAAAGATATCGGTTCTAATGAAAGAACAAATGATCTCGATAAGGGAGCCGCCGGCTCCCTTCTAATTTTCACAGACGACTCTGATTCAGGCGCTCTTTTTCCGCTCGTCGCTCTTGCTCTAAAATCTCCGAAAGATGACCACGACGACTTTTCACTGTGCGATCGACTTTGTTCAGATAGTTGGCGAGATGGTGAAAAAGCTTTTCCGTTTCAGAGTCGGTTTCAAGTCGCCCTTCTTCCTCTTTAATTTCCTCAATCAAACGATCGATGATAAAGAGTGCGGCGTTCAGATTGACTCCGATTTCGTGGAGAAATTCAGTCTCTCGGTAGATTTCTTTTTGATCAGCCATGATGCCCCCTTCCGAAATTATGCGAAGGAGCTGAGTGTCGCTCAAGATGTAGGATTGCAGTGTGGGCTTCTTCCGGAAGTTCTTACAGGTGGCCAAAATGACGATGGCTCATTTACCGCAGCGGAGAAAGTGCTGCTTAAAAATTAAGCTACAGCGAGGGTTCTTATTGGAATAATTTAAGATTCCGTCAAGAAATGGTGTTGATTCGGGACTAAAGTGCTGGCACTTTCATTGCTTATTAAAATAAGTGGCTCCAAATTGGGACCATTTTGACTCCATGCTGAGGCTCTCAAAGTTTTAAGGGATTTTAGCAGCGGATGATTTTTTGAAAAAGATTTGGAAAGAAACAAGTAAATAACCATTAGGGAAAGGGAGAAACCAGTGAATAAAAACGTATTGGTATCACTGATTTTAGCGGGGTCCATGGTTGCGTCTGTTAACGCACGCGCAGAGGACAAAAAAGAAAACAAACAAAGTGCGACAACAAGCACTGTTAAAGTAACTGACGTTCAAAAAAAGGACGAGCAAGTTGCGGATCTAGATAACGAGATCACAAACGCTAAAATGCGTGCTGAATCTGGTTCTAAATCTAAATGGTCTATCTCTATGGATATGACTTACAACGGCGGGAATCTTGAAGATCCATTGGGTCGCGTTCGTCCAAACTTCGCGGGCATTTCTTCTCAAGATAACAGCGCAGCCTTCGGTTTGGATTTCGCTGTAGCATACCGTTTGTCTAAACGTGATTCTCTTCGCGTTGGATCTGGTGTGACTATTTTGACTCCACTACAAAATACATCTCAAGAAACTTTCAATGAGAACTCTGCAAGAAAATCATACGTTTCTAATCCGTATGTTTCTTGGTCACGCTCATTCCGTGCTTGGGATTTGCAACAATCTTTGAGCGCGTCTACTTCTTGGGAAACTCGTCCTGCGTACACTCAAGCTAACTACGTAGCGGGTACTTCTTTGGGTTGGACTATTTTGGGTGAAATCCCAAATACAAACTGGCAGCCAGGTCTTTCATTGTCTTTGGACTATACATTCTTCAAAGATGGTGCTGAATCAACTGACACTCTTTCTAACGTAGAAAATGGCCGTACAGACTACACAATTGGTCTATACCCATTTGTTGAATACGCATTCAACGACATGTTCTCTTTCAGAACAGTGTTCCGTCCTGCAGTATTTGACCATTACCGTAATGACAATGCTGATGCATTCTACCACAACATGTGGACTCAATCTGTGGGTCTTGGTGTAGCGATCACTCGTGATATCTACTTGTATCCAAACTTCCAGTTCGCTCCAGAATACATGAGAGCTGACACGACAAATGTTGGTATGAACGCGACTCTTAACGTATTCTAATTATTAGAAATATGTTGAAGTGAAAAGGCGGCCCTAGGGTCGCCTTTTTTATTTTCAGGGGTCGTCATTCAACGGCGAGGCCTGAATACAAAAAAACCGCAGGGTCTCTGCGGTTTGAAGTTCTTAATTAAAATTTACTATTAAAGCTTTGCTGTTGCGACTTGCGGCAGAAGCGGAAGCGGGTCCACCGGTCCGCGATTTTTGCGGATCTCAAAGTGCAAGTGAACACCGGTGGCGCGACCTGTGCGGCCCATGGCCCCGATCACTTCACCTTTGTGGATCTTTTGTCCCTCAGCCACTAGGATCTTGTCGAAGTGCGCATAAAGTGTTGCCCAGCCTTCGCCAGACTCAATAAGAACCATTTTTCCGTAACCTTTGAACTCACGACCTGTATAGATCACTGTGCCGCTCATAGACGCCAGTATCGGCGTTCCTTTAGGAGCTGCGAGGTCAATGCCAAGGTGAGGTCTTCTTTTGTTTGGCAAAAAGCCACGAGTCATGCGTGCGCTATCCACGGGCCAATCAAAATTCATATCACCATTGGTGATATACAAGGGCTGATCCGACGCTGTGCTGCGGGGGCTTCCAATTGTTGGGATTGAAGAAGGACTCGAGGTCATCAATTCACGTGAAAGAGGTGTATGAAAGCTTGAGCAAGAACCTAAAAGGCCCACTAAAGAACTGCATCCTGCAAATTTAACAAGTTGTTTCCATCCTGGTGTCATATGTTCACTATAGCTTATAAGGGTCTGTATCCAAAGGATTTTTTGACTCTTTTTTCATTCAAAGCTGGTGCTTTAATTTACATTTGTTAAGTGCCTATTTTTGAGGCGTTCGCGTGGAAAAATGCCCCATTCAGGACCTGCTAAAGCAGCAAAAAAGGCGTCCTGGGAGACGTCTTTTTATGAATACTGCGAAATTTAAAACCCCGTATTAGTAAATAGGGAAGTGCTTGCACATCTCTTTGACCTCGTTGTGCACTTTGTTCTTCAAATCAGCATTATCGGCATTACCTAGGACCTGAGCGATCCAGCGGCCGATTTGCTTCATTTCATCAGCGCCCATGCCTCTGGTGGTCAATGCTGGCGTTCCGATACGAACTCCGCTGGTCACAAATGGAGAGCGTTTTTCATTCGGCACTGTGTTTTTATTCACCGTAATACCAGCTTCATCCAAAGCCGCTTCTGCAAGCTTCCCTGTGATTTCGCGATCGCTTAAGTCAATCAACATCAGGTGATTGTCCGTGCCGCCAGTCACCAACTGGAAACCTTGGCTCAAAAGTTCTTCAGAAAGTGCTTTCGCATTTTGAATGACTTTTTCACTGTATTGTTTGAATTCCGGCTTCAGGGCTTCGCCGAACGCAACCGCTTTTCCAGCAATCACATGCTCCAAAGGACCACCTTGAATGCCCGGGAAGATTCTTGAGTTCATCAACTTCGCTTTTTCTTCGGAGTTCGTCAGAATCATTCCACCGCGAGGACCACGCAAAGTTTTGTGCGTCGTTGTTGTCACATAGTCCGCGTACGGTGCTGGTGACGGGTGGTGTCCTGTTGCGACCAATCCTGCAAAGTGAGCCATGTCGACAAGAAGTTGAGCGCCGACTTCGTCTGCGATCTCTTTGAATTTTGCAAAATCCAAAACACGGGGATAAGCACTGTAACCCGCGATAATTAACTTCGGCTGCGTTTCTTTGGCAACAGAACGGATGGTATCGTAATTAATGCGCCCTGTTTCTGGATCTAGCTTGTAAGAAGCAGCTTTAAAAAGCATCCCAGAGAAATTCACTGGTGAACCATGGGTCAAGTGACCCCCATGGGATAGATCCATGCCCAAGATCGTGTCGCCCGTTTTGCAAGCCGCTAAGTAAACACCCATGTTGGCTTGAGAGCCTGAGTGCGGTTGCACGTTGGCAAAGTTCATTCCGAAAAGCTTTTTCGCACGTTCAATGGCAAGGGACTCTACGGTATCGACATTGACGCAACCACCGTAATAGCGTTTGCCTGGGTAACCTTCCGCATATTTGTTTGTCAAAATAGAGCCTTGGGCTTCCATCACGGCTTTGGATGTGTAGTTTTCCGAGGCGATCATTTCCAGACCAAACTGTTGACGTTCGGATTCTTTTTGAATGACGGCGAAAACTTCAGAATCTACTTGAGAAAGAGGAAGTGATGTTGAATGCATAAGAAACTCCATAGTGGCTACGCCCCGACGTCGTCAGAGCCCTTGAAAGTATCACTTGAATAAAGAGATTTTAAAAGTCTCAACAACCAGTGTCGGCTGAGAGTTTTTCAACACGCTTTTGGTGACGGCCACCTTCAAAAGGTGTTTTCAAAAATGTTTGAATCATCTTGATGGCCGAATCCGGGGAGCTGAAGCGGGCACTTAAAGCTAAAATGTTAGCATTATTATGTTCCCGTGAAAGACGGGCGATATCTTCGTTCCAGCAAAGAGCCGCGCGAACCTGAGGAAAGCGATTAGCGCGAATGGCCATGCCTTGGCCCGAACCACAGATTAAAACTCCCATCGCCGGACCTTGAAGTGAATCTTGAATTCCGGAAGCGTGGTTTTGAAGTTCTACTTTAACTAATTCCTGGCAGACCTTATTGGCATAGTCGGGATAGTCGACAGAGTCACCATTGTGAGTTCCCATATCTTTCCATTGAACCTCTGGAAGCGCAGTCATCACTTTAAGTTTAAGATCTAATCCGGCATGGTCGCAGGCAATGTATACAGTCATTTTAAATCCTATCGTGGTTCGTCTCTTGGAAACTTGAGGCAGCAGAAAGTAAAAAGCCCCGGGTCTCGGAGCTTTTTAAATTTATTCTTTATATTTTGAGAAGATCATACAAGCATTGGTTCCGCCGAAACCAAAACTGTTGTTTAGCACGTTGTCGATATTAGCTGCGCGTGCTTTGTGCGGAACATAGTCCAGGTCACAATCTTCACTTGGGTTATCCAAGTTAATTGTTGGAGGCGCGATTTGATCGCGAATTGCCATTACGCAGAAGGCTGATTCAATGGCGCCGGCCGCACCTAATGCATGGCCCGTCATTGATTTCGTACTGGAGACCATCACTTTTTTCGCGTGATCGCCCAACAGTCTTTTGATAGCTGCGGTTTCAAGGCCATCACCCACCGGAGTACTTGTTCCGTGCGCGTTGATGTACTGAATTTCGGAAGGTTTAAGACCCGCATCTTTTAAAGCCATAGCCATAGCTGCATAGCCGCCAGCGCCTTCCGGAGCTGGAGAAGTCATATGATAAGCATCTGAAGAAACACCGTAGCCAGTGATTTCGCAAAGAATGTTAGCTCCGCGATTGATCGCGTGCTCAAGGGATTCAATTGCTAGAACAGCTGCACCTTCGCTAAGAACAAAACCATCACGGTCTTTATCCCAAGGACGGCTGGCTTTTTCGGGAGCATCATTGCGAGTTGAAAGTGCGCGCATGGACCCAAATCCACCCACAGCAAGTCCACAAATCGTGCTCTCTGCGCCACCTGCTAGCATAACGTCGGCAACACCATCACGAATATAGCGAACAGCATCGCCGATGGAGTGAACGCCAGATGCACAAGCTGATGTAACAGAATAATTAGGACCTTTAAGTCCCAAGGCAATTGAAGCCTGGCCTGCGGCCAAGTTTGTAATAACACTTGGGATAAAGAACGGGCTAATACGGCCCGGTCCACGCTCTTTCATTTTAATCGCCGTATCGTCGATGTTCTGAAGACCACCGATACCCACACCGATAATAACTCCCGTGGTCTCTTTCTCTTGTTCAGAAAGTTCCAACTTCGCCATCTCTAGCGCCATTTTTGAGGCGGCGATAGAGTAGTGAATGAACAATTCCATTTTCTTCTGTTCCTTTTTATCGATGTAAAGATCAGATTGAAAACCTTTAACTTCACCGGCAAAAGTAACATCAAAGCCAGTCGCGTCGAATCTGGTAATCGCAGCAATGCCGGATTTGCCATTTTTCGCATTAGTCCAACTCTCCTCGATAGTATTACCAAGGGGAGTAACGGCACCAATACCTGTTACGACAACTCTTCTTTGTGTTTTGGATGGACGTTCAAAACGGGAGTTCATAAAAACTACGCTTTACCTTTTTTTTCTAGGTAAGAAGCAACGTCTTGAACTGTTTTAAGTTTTTCAGCGTCTTCGTCTGGGATTTCGATGTCGAATTCTTCTTCCATCGCCATGACTAGTTCAACGATGTCCAAGCTGTCTGCACCAAGATCGTCGATGAAAGAAGCTTCTGGCTTAACTTTCTCTGGATCTACGCCAAGTTGTTCAACGATGATGTCTTTTACTTTTGGATGCAATGCCATTTAATCCTCCTAGGTACATTCATTCCTAATTAGTTTCTTATCAAAATTCAAAAATCAATACTTAATAGGTATCCGCTTTCGCCAAGGCTTCAACGGATACATTGAAACGTCACCTTTGGTGACTTATTCCATGTACATCCCGCCATTCACGCTCAATGTCTGACCCGTGATATACTTGGATTCATCGCTTAACAAGAAGCGAACAGCTTGAGCAACATCTGTGCCTTCGCCAATTTTGTTCAATGGAACTTTTTCTAGAATCTTTGCTTTTACTTCTTCTGGCAAGACTTCAGTCATCTCTGTTGCAATATAACCAGGAGCTACGTTGTTCACGCGAATATTTCTGGAAGCAAGCTCAAGAGCTACAGACTTAGCGAAAGCCACAGTCCCAGCCTTAGAGGCCGCGTAGTTGGCTTGTCCTGCGTTGCCAGTTTGTCCGATGACAGACGTGATATTTACGATAGAGCCCTTGCGTGCCTTCATCATAGATTTAGTGAAAGCCTTTGTGACCAAGAAAGTTCCACGAAGATTTGTGGAAACCACAGAGTCAAAATCATCTGCTTTCATGCGCAAAAGCAATTGGTCTTTGGTGATACCGGCATTGTTCACAACGCCATCTACGTCGGACCATTTTTCGAGGATATGTTCAACAGCTTCATTCACAGACTGTTCGTTAGCTACGTCCATTTTGATATAAAAATGGCCTTCACCTTTCAATTGGTGCGCAACCTGTTGTGCAGATTCTTCGCGAGAAGAATAGGTGAATGCGATTTGTGCGCCTTCGTCAGCAAGAAGCTTAACGATCGCAGCGCCGATACCACGGCTTCCGCCGGTAACTACGATTTTCTTTCCTTGAAGAGAATTTCCACTCATGAACTCATCCTTATTAATTCATCAACTTATGTCGTACTCAATTGAGGTGATCATTTATGACCTGATCGCCTCAGTTGTGCAACTACTCTAATTCTTTTTTGAGTTCTGTTGCTGCACCATTCAAAGAGGTGTTTTTTTGATCATTTTGCGAATGAAAACACCCATATGCTATTTGCAGCACACTGTGACTGAACTCCGAATAAAGCTCAAGAAATTTTATTGACTCGAAGCTTTCAAAAAATCTTCAATAATTTTGATGTCTTCCATACTGGTGGTGGTCATAACTTTGAAGAACTCACCATCAATTTTCTTAAGAAGACCTTGGATGACTTTTCCAGCTCCACACTCCAGGATTTGAGAGTGATTTGCTGATTTTAAAGTTTCCATGCTTTGAGTCCAGCGAACTGGAGCGGACACCTGACGAATCAGATTTTCGCGTAAAACAGAACCTTCGGTTTCAAATTTTGCGTGGAAGTTTTGAACGATAGGGAATGCGGCCTTGTTGAATTCTGTTCCAGTCAACACCAGCCTCATCGTGTCTTCAGCAGGTTTCATCATTTCGCAATGAAAAGGTGCCGAAACTGTCAATGGAATCAGTTTAGCGCGCTTCGGAGTTTCGGCCCAGATAGCCTCGGGTTTGAAGTTGTCCTTCAACCAGTTGATTGCTTTTTGGGAGCCACTGATTACGATCTGACCTGGAGAATTGAAGTTCGCTGCGGACAACGGACCAAACCCAGAGTTTTTCACAGTCCATTGACAAAGAGTTTCAACTTGATCTGGTTCAATACCCAAAACGGCAACCATGCCGCCTTGACCCACTGGAACTGCGGATTGCATGGCTTGGCCCCGAGTGCGAACCGCTTGCATCGCCTGGTCAAAGCGAATCACGTTAGCAGCAACTAAGGCGGCGTACTCACCGATAGAGTGACCTGCTGCGGATTGAACCTTGACGCCGAAATCTTTGCGAAGAACTCTTTGTGTAGCAGTTGAAACCAACAAAAGTGCTGGTTGCGTATTTTCCGTTAAAGCAAGATCTGCTTCAGAGCCTTCAAAGCAAAGCTTTTTCATGTCCTGCTTCAGTGCTTCAGAGCCTTCTTCAAAAGTTTCTTGAGCGATCTTGAAGTTTTCGAATAAAAAACGGCCCATGCCAGGTTGTTGGCTGCCTTGTCCGGGAAATACCAGAGTAAACATGTATTAGTACCTCAATAGAACGGAACCAGAAGTCAAACCTGCACCGAAAGCGGTCAGCAAGATTGTTTGGCCACGTTTGATTTTTCCATTTTTAACGGCCCAGTCAAAGGCCAATGGGATAGACGCAGAGGATGTATTGCCTGTTTCATGCAGGTATACGATCACGCGATCCATAGGGAAATTAAATTGATCTGCAACAGCTTCAATGATGCGTTTGTTCGCTTGGTGAGGAACAATCCAGTCCACCTGATCAGGGGACATGTTGTTTGCCTCAAGAGCTTCCTTGCAGCAAAGAGCCATTGTGCGAACTGCGTTCTTAAAGATCTCGCGACCTTTCATGGAAACGTAGTTCAATTTGTTATCCAGGACGTATTGAGACTGAGGCATTAAGCTACCTCCCCCTGGAAGAGTCAAAAGCTCTGCCAAGTCACCATCAGCATGAAGGTGAGTGCTCGCGATAACATTTTTATCGCCATCTTCAGCGCGCGAAAGAACCCATGCACCTGCACCGTCTCCAAAGAGAATGCAAGTTTCACGATCTTGGTAATTTACAAAACGATGGAGAACTTCAGCGCCGATCACAAGGACGTTTTTATACATACCTGTGCGAATAAATTGGTCGGCAATAGAAGTGGCGTAAAGGAAGCCAGAGCAAGCAGCATTTAAGTCGAACGCAACGATATTGCGACAACCCAACTTACTTTGAACATAGCAAGCCGTCGACGGCATTTGACGGTCACCAGTAACGGTGCCGACAATGATCATATCAATATCTTGTGCGGTAAGATTTGCGTCTGCGAGGGCCTTTAGAGCAGCCTGAACACAAAGGTCAGATGTACCTTGGCCTTCAGCGGCGACATGGCGGCGTTCGATCCCGGTGCGTTCCATGATCCATTGATTGGTCGTCTCTACCATCTTTTCAAGATCAAAGTTCGAAAGAACTTTTTCTGGTAGATACGAGCCAATCCCTGCTACTCGAGATCGATAAATTCCTGCCATGGATATCAACCTAACCAGCTATTACTTAGCTGCGCTGATTTGTTTGCCTTTGTAGTACAAAGCGCCGTCAGCACCTTTAGTTGCGCGGTGTGGACGAACAAGTTCGCCAGTTTTTTTGTTCAAAGCTACAGCTGGAGCTGACAAACCGTCATGAGAGCGGCGCATATCACGTTTAGAGCGAGACGTTTTCTTCTTAGGAGTTGGCATTTCAAACCTCTTTTAAATCTAACAATATGGAATCAGAAGTACGGTAATTTATATAAACTGCAATAAAAATCAAGTCTTTAATTAAGCTTTAAATTCTTTAAAGCGGCGAAAGGGCTTTCTGGCTTTTCAGCCGGCATTTCTTCATTATAGATAACGCCCTGTTCTAGCTCAGGATTCGTGTAAATTGAGCACTCAGGATTGTCTTCTTTAGGGCATACCGGGTTGAACGGGGTTCCCAGGGCAATCACTTCATGCAGGTATTCACCCATATCGAAGTGTTGGCCTTCATATTCGCAGAAATCGGTATTGCCTTCTGGAATATCACTGACGTGGTTCACCTTGGCATATTTCCCGCCGCGAGGTTGGTCCTGTTTAGGAATGAGGATTTCGTGAAATTTTTCATTCATAGGCAATTTCATGTCATTGCCGCAGCGAGAGCACTGGCAAGGCTGTTTTGTGATGATTTTACCAGTCATATCGAAGTCTTTGGAGTTCAAGGGGCGAATTGTGAACTCTGCTGTGTAGGCTTCTTTAGCGATCAAATCGGCCATAACGGCTGTGATTTCACCCGTTTGATTTGTCCAAACGTAAGTCAGTCCGTCTTCAGGGATTTCAGCAAGGTTGATTTTCATAAAAACTCCAATTTAAGGCAGGGCATTTCTTGTAGGCTAAATGGGGCGGTTGGTCAAGGTCTGATTTAGCCTAGGCCCCATTGCGCTTCCTGCCACGGGGCGTAGCCTAAAGACGAAAGCAAAGGAGGCTATTATGGCAACCTTAAACGCCAATGGACATGAGATATACTTTGAAGAGCACGGCTCCCCCAAAGCGCCGGCTATCGTTTTAAGCCCACTTATTTACACCAACACCACAGTTTACGATTCAGTGATTCGTATGCTTTCGGATGATTTCCGAGTCATAGCCTATGACTATCGCGGAGCGGGTCGCAGTAAAGGGCCAGCAAGCCCGAGCATTGATGAGAGCGTGTCTGATGCGACCGCCTTGATTGAAAAGCTTGGCGTGGGACCTTGTCACTTTGTAGGCAACTGTCTGGGAGCCTTTGTGGGGATGCAACTCGCAATCTCTCGCCCTTGGCTCTTAAAAAGCTGCGTCTTAATGGGCGCATTGCCTGAAGCCAACGACAAAGACACTCTTAGCAAAATGGATGCATTCATAGACAACGCCAAAGCTCATGGCATGAAAGACAGCGCCGAAGCTTTTGCGGAAACCTGGTTTGGAGCAACTTTCAAAGCCACGAAAGATCCAATTCAAGTGACTCGTCGCGAACGTTGGTTGCGAGAAATTGCGCACCTAGGCCCTGAAGAGGTCGAAGCTGCGCGACAAATCTTTCATCGCAACGATGTTACGAAAGATCTCGATAAAATACGTTGTGAATTGTTGGTTATCGCCGGAGATGAAGACTCTGCTACTTCATTAGCTAGTTACAAAAAACTGGTTAATGCCGTTCCCGGAGCGGAATTCAAATTGATCCATCATGCGGGTTATGCCCTCGTGATTGAACAACCTGAGGAAGTCGCAGAATGTATTCGTAATTTCTGTCAAAAAGTAGATCGTCATTTAACTCACCGATCAAAACAAACAGCTCGCGATTTGGGCGCGAGATCTTTGTAAGACTCTGAGTCAGGGTGGGTGTTTTCAGCAATGAGAACACCTCCTCTTATTATTTTAAAAACAACTCGGAAGCTTTAGGAGAGGACTTGATTTGCTTAAGATCCTTCATCTGCTCAACCAGCTTGGCCCAGCGGGCTTCAGTCATCGAACCCAGCGTTTCATCTTTTCCAACAACCAAGGGCTTTTGCACATCAGCGGCCTTATTGAAGGTTTCTAGATCTAAGGATTTATTCAGCGTCGCCATGTACTCATTAGTTTTCTTTGGGTCCTTAAGGTAGGTCTCCCATCCTAAGCGGGAAGCAGTGAGCATCTTTTTGATGAGCTCGGGATTTTTTTGAATCGTTTCTTCTCGAGCTGCCAAAACAACGAGATAGGGATTAAATCCCTCATCTGCAATCAGAAAATTTTTAACTTTTGCGCCGGATTTTTCCGCGCTTAACGGTTCTGTTGTCAGGAACCCTTGCTGAGAGAAGTTTTTATTGTGCAAAAAATTCGTCACGCCCCCCAGATAAGGAACGACTTTCACCTTTGGGGTGCCAAATTTCTTTACCAGGTATTGATAGTAAGGAAGGCCTGATTGAATGGATAAAATTCCTTCGCTTTGAAACACCTCGTGGAGGTTTTTAAAGTTTCGCTCGGCGTGGGTCATCACAATATACGGAGCAGTTTGATAAACTGCAAAAAGAGCGACGACCTTGTTCTTAGGATTACGATCCTGAGAAAGGATGATTTCATCAGAGCTTACGATGGCAAAATCGACTTTTCCATTTGCTAGCATTTGCACGGTCGGGGTGCCAGAGCCCCCTTCAGTGATTTTGACCTGGAGACTTTCTTTTTCAAAAAACTTTTCCAAGGAAGCTGTGTAAAAACCACCGAACTCGGGTTCTGCTTTCCAATTTAACGCCAATGTGACAGCCGTGGGTTTTACGATGGCCGCCTGACCGTGGGTGGCTAGAAAAAGACTCAATAGAATAATTAAATTTCTCATAATTCTCCCGCGGGAAAAGGGCGTCTTAAGTTTATAAACCGATGAAGCAGATTAAGTGCGGTCATAAAAATTAAACCCATAAGTGATAACAAGATCAAAGCCCCAAAAACAATATCAACCCGTTGTTGAGTGCGGGCAGAGTCAATCATGGCTCCAAGACCGCCACCAGCGACAAATTCCCCGGCGATAGATCCAATGATGGATAATCCCGCGGCAATTTTAAGTCCTGAATAAATGTAGGGATAGGCCGAGGGAAGTTTTAGCTTCCACAAGGTCTTTATAGGGCTGGCCTGATAGACCCGGAAAAGATCTTTTTGGGCTGGCGTTGCGCTTTCCAGACCAAGCAAGGTGTTTGCGATGATAGGGAAGATAGAGACAATAAAACTGGAAGCCACCACTGTTGGGGCCCCAAAGCCGAAGTAGATCACTAATAAGGGAGCTACCGCAATGATTGGCACTGTCTGAAAAAACACCGCAAAGGGCAAAATAGCGCGTTTTAACAGGGTCGACAGAGAAAAGACGATGGCGACCAGTCCACCAAGCAAAATGCTTGCGCCCAAACCATAAACTGTATTGCGAAGCGTTTCCAAAAACGATGTAACATAATCAACGCGTAATTCAATCAACGTCTTTAAGATTGTTCCTGGTGCTGGAATCAAGCTTTCCTGGATAACATTGCCTTGTATTAAAAGCTGCAAAACACCCGTTACCAGAATAAAAAATATCAGTGCTGGAGCGAAACGTTTCATGTTTTAAAGCCCTCAGAAATCTCTTTAACAATCTGATTAAACTCCTGAGAAGTTCGCAAACTATCATCGCGTTTCAACGGAAGGTTTAACTTTTTATCCAATGCAATCCGTCCGTCTGGACCTTTCATTAAGACCACGCGATCCGCTAAGAACACCGACTCTAGTAAAGAATGTGTGACAAAGATCACGGTGATTTTTTCTTGTTGCCATAAATCGCGCAGTTGAATTTGCATTTCATTGCGCGTGAATTCATCTAAAGCTGCGAAAGGTTCGTCCATCAACAGTAACTGAGGTTTTCCAACCAGGGCTCTGGCCAAGGAAACACGCATTTTCATTCCGCCAGATAATTGGTGGGGAAACAGGTCCTTGCTTTCTTTCATTTTAACTTTGCCTAAAACATTTAGAACGCGGCGTTCGGACTCTGCCTGAGAGATATGTTGAAGCAAGGGGCTTAGTTCAAATGGCAAAGCCACGTTTTCAGCGACGGTTTTCCACGGCAAAAGATTCGCATCTTGAAAAACAAAGCCAAAATTTTGCGCGTGCGCTTCATCAATTTCAATCAGACCGCTAGTTGGGTTTTCAAGTCCCGCAATTAATCTGAGCACCGTAGATTTGCCACACCCAGAGGGCCCGACTAAGGAAGTGAAGCTTCCCTGCTCAATTTGCAAATTGAGGTTGTGGATGACTTCCTTTGCGTCGAAGCTTTTCTTGAGGTTTTCAAGGTGAACACCCAAAACTTCAGACATTCTTAAACCCAGTCATAGTTAAAGCTAATGCTGATGCGTTCCTTGTTGGATTCATTGGCCGGAACTTCGTGGCGCAACCAACTTTCAAACAACACGACATGGCCTTCTTGAGGTTCTAGGGAGTAATGCCGCTTATTGCTATCTTTGGCATCGTGCTTGCGCGGTGGTGTTGCCATAAAGGAATCCATACGTGGATCTTCAAATTTAATTGCGGAACATTTCTTCGGCGTTTGGACATAATAAGTGCCGCTAATAACTGAAAGCGGGTGAAGATGCATCGTGTGAATCACGTCGGGTGGCATGATGTTGATCCAACAAGATGTCATGCGTAGGTCTTTGGGATTGATGTCCATTTCGAGATACTTAACGAACTTGCGAACGTGTTTATTGATGTCTTTTTCTAGATCACCAAAGGTCGATGACACCTGATGTAGTTGCGCGATAGAACCGTAGGAGGTGTACCCGCCCTTGTAGTTTTTCAAAGACCACAATTGGCCTTCTTCGTCGATTTCGGAAAACTTCAAAGACTCTTGTTTCAGGTCCTTGTTTAAAAGAGTAATTCCCGTAGATTTTAACGGTGCATAGTAAATAGATGTCGGGAAGAGAGTTTTAATCATCGCCATTCCTGCTTCAAGTTGAGACTCAACCAATGTCTTATAATGAGACGATAGGGTTAAAATTGCTTCCGCGCAAGGTGCGCTATCTAATTCTTTTACAGGTGTGATTCCGCGTTTTGGCACTGCATCTGTAGGATCGAATTTAAGAGGGGTTCCGTTGGCACTCGGGTTGCTTTAGTAGAAGACATTACCAAGGAGTGACCCATGAGAAAGCAATTACTTATCGCCGCTGTAACTTTAATCCCTGCTATGAGCTTCGCAAAAATTGCCGATTTTAGCGATATGATCGCGGAAAATGTGAAAGCTCAAAATGAGCTTCATGAGACAGTTCGTCACAACGTCGACGACGCTCGCGAAGTAGCTGCTGGACAAGGCGCGCGTCAGCGCATCGTTGTCATTGAAAAATCAGGTACTTCTTTTAATGCCCCAACAAGAAAAGACATGTTGGTATTTAAGAAAGAAAAAACCGACTACCGTGCCTCTGAAAGCAAGTCTTTCGAGCGTTTGGCTAGCGAAATCCATAGCCTTGATCAGTAATCCTGATCAGATCCACAATCACTCCAAGAAAAAGCGTAGGGCTTAAAACCTACGCTTTTTTTATTTAAAGAATAAGCTTTCGAAGTTCCTGCTGAGAATACACATAGTCCGCGTAAACCATCGTATTTGCGATATTTCTATGCCCCAGAGCCACCTGAACCAGGCGAATATCCCGAGATTTTTTATAAAGTTCGATAGCGAAAGTATGCCTTAAAGAATGGAACTTCTTTGGTACAGGGCGATACATTTCCCAGACCTGATAGAGGCGGGGGTAGGAAATTGGAAAAACATGGGTTCCGCCCTGTTTTTCGGCGAAACGATGGAGTCGCCCAAAAACCTCGGAATGAATGGGAATCTCTCGATCGTTGGAGCCCTTTAAACCCCGGATAAAAATGCTTTCATCGTAGGGGTTCAAATCTGACCTTTGAATGTTGAGAATTTCTTGGGCCCGAGCGCCGGTCTTCAAAGCGACCCAAAACATCAAACAATTGCGTGGATCCTTGTCTTGGAAATCTGTGAGGATTTTTCGCAAACGTTCAACCTCGGGTTCGAGGAGATATTTATTTTTATTGAGTTGATACCGAGATGCCGTAGCCATATCCCATCATGGAAAAGTCCAGGTGGGTCTGACAAGTGCTATTCAATAACGCATCGCATTTAAAGTGTTGATATGAAAACACAATGTAGTTTAGACACGCTAGACTCAATGCATTATTGCTGGATGGTCAATAATTCACATCATAAAAATCTAATAAAAACATGTACTTAATACTATAGCTTATAACTATAAGCTATAGTCTGAATTGAAAAAAGGGTCTACAGGGGTACCATGGGCATATTTCTTTGTGGTTTCAAACACTTAGCTTGACTGCGGAACTGAACCTTTTAAAGTATATATGTATTTCACAACGTATTTCAATGTGTAACACAATGCTAATATTGTGAAATGCAAGAGTCCAGAATGATTTAAAGGGAGTAGGGATGCAGGGTCCAGATCTAGGCATGGTTGAAAAGGACGTTTCAAACGAGAGCTTTAAAGAGGGGAGATACCCAGGCCTACCCCTGCCTGATTTAAATCATCAGTTTGACGAATCAAACGCTGAAGGGGACACGGGTCCTCGCTCAAAAACGTCTTTAAGGATGCATTATGAAGCCCAGGTTGCTGTCATCCGTCGTCAAACGGGAGATTTGGAATCCATTCGTTTAAACTTGGGGCTTTCGCAGCGAAAAATGAGTCAATTATTAATGGTCGATCCAAGCAGTTGGACT
>JBJTMR010000132.1:0-36678 GCA_046070625.1 Bdellovibrio sp.
AGACGTGATGCCCTGGATGAATTTGCACCGCTCTTGATCACTCATGCAAAACCCGAAGAACAGACCCTTTATGAATTTATCAAGCGCGATGAAGACATGCGCGAAAATGGATTCGAGGGCGACGTTGAACACGCCATCGCAGACCAACTGCTTGAGGAAATTGATAGAACAGAAAGCGAAGACCTATGGAGCGCACGGGTAAAAGTCCTGGCGGAGCTGGTTGAGCATCACATTCAAGAGGAAGAAGAGGAACTTCTGCCGCAGTTCAAAAAACACTCTGATGCGGATGATCGCGCAAATCTCGGAAGTAATTATTTAAATCTGAAAATACGTTTGGAACGCGCTGGCGGAAAAGAGGCGCCTTCGGAAGAGGAAATGCCGGAACAGCACACTCACCTTTGAAAATACACAAAAGCTCCCAGAATGAAATCCTGGGAGCCTTTGGTTAGGGTCTCGCCTGATTTAAGGTTGTGGACGGTATTCTCCCGACGTATCTTTTTTTGGCGCTGATACCTCACTCGTTTTTGAAATATCTTGAGCTCCGGCATCTTTTAAGATCGTTTCTGCCTTTTTGCTCCATTCCCTGTCATCAACATGAATGGAAATTAAGATCCCGCCGTTTTTAACATAGCCTTCATAGCGTTTTGCTTCGTATTCAGGAATTCCAATGCCGACTAAAGCACCACCAAGTCCGCCAACGGCACCGCCGACACCTAAGCCCGCTAAAGCGCTCATAATCGGTCCGGCTGCAACCAAAGGACCCAGAACTGGAAGTGTCGCAATGACGCCTGCACCTACCAGCCACCCTAATGTCCCCCCGATGACAGCACCCGTTCCAGCACCGATCGTCGCACCTTCAGGAGCTTTGGTTCCTTTTTCGTGCGCGAAATCTCTGCTTTCGCTTTTTTGTGGCATCAAAACTGAAATATCACTATTTCGGAAATTTTCTGCCTTTAACCTGTCTACGCACTTTTCCAATTGCCCGCGATCCTTAAAAATTCCAAAGACTGCATCATGACCTTTTTCCATTGCGACCTCCTATTTTGAAATCACTGTGTTATTAATCACCGGTGTCTTACCAGCGACACCTTTGGCGATAGACTCGACTTTCAGCCGCTCCGATGCCGAAGCTACATTGCCCTTTAAAATGACTTTGCTGTTTTCACTGATAATTTTAATATTGTGGGCATTGCTGGAAAGAGACGAATCGTCCATCAACTTTTCCCGTATGGTTCGGGTCATGTCGGTGTCTTGTTGGGTCATGCCCTGATCATCTGAGGTTTTTCCTTTTTGCCCTTGCCAATACCCTTCGGCCGCAAAGCAGTTAATCACAAATAAAACGACAGCCAAAACAGTTACTAAGATTTTCATAATGCCTCCATGAGGCTTACCTCACCCGTTAAATGAAACCAGGACAATATGTTTTGAAACAGCAACCCGCATGAGCCAAAGTCTAGAAGCGTTGTATGTGTGCACTTCTAAATCTTTGCCATGGTTCTTAACTTTTTTAATTCTATCATGAGGGTAACAAGGAGGATCCTATGGCATCTCAAAAATCTGACAAAGAAAGCACCTCACACAAATTGGGTGATAAAATCGAACGCGTCGGAGAGAAAATTTCAGAGAAGGCTCCTAAGACTGGTAAAGCCGTTCGCAATCTTGGAGACAAGATTGAACATATGCAAGATAAGAAAGCTAACAAAGGATGAAAATATGAAATCCTTCCAAAATATGATCGACAACATATACGGCAAAGTCGGCGTTCCAATTTTATTATACATTTTAGGCGTCCCGGGATTTTTCGTAATCCTTATTTGGCTGTTCTTTTTTCGTGGGAAATAAGCATTTCAATAAGCTATTCACCTCAATTGCGATTGAACACAAAAATGTGTTCAATCGCAGACTTTAACAACATTAGATCGGATGAACCTATGCAAAAACCACAGATTCAAAATGAACCCCGGCCTCCCTTTCCCCAACAGCGTATGAAGTCCCCCGGCCTTGAAGCTAAAATGAAACTAGCTCCTCGTTATAAGGCGCCTCTTTACAAAGCCGCCGGAAAACTTCTTGGAAAGAAGGCGTTGATTACAGGTGGAGACTCCGGCATCGGACGAGCTGTAGCGCTTCTCTATGCGCGTGAAGGAGCCTCTGTTGCTATCACTTTCCTTCCCGAAGAAGGGATTGATGCTGAAGAAACCCTTATCCAAATTGAAGAAATTGGCGGAACTTGCATTCTCATTCCCGGAGATCTGTCCCAAGAAAGCTTTTGTAAAAAAGCCGTCGAGCAAACCGTTAAGAAACTTGGAGGTATTGACATTCTTGTAAGCAATGCCGCTCATCAAATGCGAAAAAAAGACATTTCTCAAATTACCACGGAAGAATTTGATCACACCTTCAGAACAAATATTTATGCCTATTTTCACTTAACAAAGGCAGCCATTCCGCACATGAAAGCGGGTTCTGCGATAATTGCAACAAGCTCTGAAACATCGACCCGCGCGCCAAAGGACCTTTTAGATTATGCCTCTACGAAAGGCGCCATTAACACTTTCACAAAATGCCTCGCGCAAATGCTGATTGAAAAAGGCATTCGAGTCAATGCTGTCGCTCCCGGACCCGTCTGGACGCCACTCAACCCTTCAGATGCCGGGGCTTCGAAGAAACGAATTGCGGAGTTTGGTCTGAACCAGCCAATTAAACGTCCTGCACAACCCGAAGAAATTGCGCCTGCTTATGTTTTTCTAGCATGCGAAGCAGACTCGAGTTACGTAAGCGGTGCTATTCTTCCCGAGATGGGAGCTGAACCATTTTAGCGTATGTCATATTTCAAATGATAAAACACACGTTGCCTTTAGCTTAGATCAAAAACACGATTGAAAAACTTTTCGTCTTTATCAGATGGGCTGATCAAGATGAAAAGTTTAACCTAAGGAGTTTTTATGCCACAACAAAACACCCCACAAAACAAACCAGAACAAGGTAGAAATCCACAAGGAAACCCTTCTGGAAACAGGCCCCAAACAGGTGGCTCTGAAAGAGAAGATCGTCGCGACGCTGGCGAAAACAGAGGTCGTGAGTCTCAAGAACGCCAATCGGGATCCTCTCGCGATAACCCATCCGGAGAGCGCCAATTTCGAACAGACGAAAACACTCGTCGCACAGCTCAACCCAACGAAGACACAAGAAGATCTAGCAGCAATACAAACGAAAGCTATCGTCGAAACGACGAAGACAGAGATGAGGACACTGATAGAGATGACAGAGACATTGCACCGTAGGCTATAGCTTTTTTTTGAAGGAGGACCTTCGTAGACTAGAGGCCCTCTTTCATTATCCTGCTCTGCACTTCAGCGACGGCCAGGTTATGCGATACGATCGCTGACGTCGGATGATCAACGGCCGCTTGGCGCAAAAGGCGAACCGCTTCCTGATATCTTTTCCTGGTGAATGCGATATTAGCCAACCCAACTTGAGCCACTAAATTTTTAGACCAGCGCTGTAAGATGCTACGATAGGCTATCGCTGCAGCTTCGGAACGCCCTATAGATTCCAACGCAGACGCGGCGACACCGTGGGAAAGTTCTGAGGCGGTTGCAGCCAACTGCCCGGCAGGCAATACCACCAACCCCCAATAGTTCCCGAGCATCCAGGATCGCTCAAAAGTTTGCATATCCCAGCGCTTAAATGCTTCAGGTCCTGAATGCATAATGATTTTGCGATCCGGCAGATCATACCCAAAAACGACAGCATAATGCCATTGAGGCAGCCAACTTACGGATAAATTTTCAAAGACAATAACCGGATGACCTGCTTTGATCTCTTCCAGCAAAGCATTGAATCCCTCTATAGGAACGGCCATCATGCCAAGGCGCCGGCTGGCACTGATCATATCTGATTGAAGACTTCCGTTAAGACCCGGAGTAAAAACTTGTTTTGCTAAATTATCAGCGGAAATATTTTGTCCTGCCCAATTTAAAACCATCGCGAGTGTTGCGGGGCCACAATGTCCCACCTGCTGCTGAATAAAAGGAACATTTTCAATTAATTTTGAGTTAGGAGAAATATTATGCTCCCCCAGAATCTTGTCGATCTGAGGGGTCGCACTGGCGCACCCCAGAACAAGGAACCCAAGCAGCACGGGAAAAAGAGCTCGCATAAGAATCTAAATTCGTTTAATAAGAAAAATAATTAGAACTACCAGCAGAATCGCGACCAGGATGTCCCCGCCCGCTTTCGCCTGTTCAATCTGACCCGACAATCGGTTCAGCTCCACCTCTGACAGGCTCGCCACCCGTAAGGCCGCCTCTTCAGCAGAAACGCCTCGTTCGACCAAAGACTTTTGGACATCCGTGCGGCTTAAAAAGTTATTCACTCTGTTGAGCGCTTCAGCCCTGCTCAATTCATCGACTACCACTTGCGTCGGAATCATTTGTACTTCGGCCATCGCTAAGGCCGGAACGTTAGAGATTACGACAGCCATGGATATGGCACCCATCATTTTAAAAGAATTAGAAAACAGCATGTAAACTCCTTTCCAAGAAATTATTTTTTTAGCATGACTAGAGCATACATGCTTTTAGTCTTTATTCTGTAACGACCATCACAACGGACTTAGAAGACTTCGGTGCTGATCTGTAAGGAGATTCCGTGGTTGCAATTCCCGCATCTTGCATCGATTTTTTAATACGAGCGTCGGAGGTATTAAACATCTCCTGAAGCACTCCTGGGCGCTCCGCCATACTATAAGTATCTACGTCCAACCCCTGGCTGTAGCTTTTAACGTAGTCGCGGATGGCGTTGTTGCGTCTTTTGACCAACTCCCTTTCAGCAGATGAAAGTTTTTTTGTCTCTGAAGACGGATACTCTGAATCGCTCCAAGTGACGACTTTCAACTCTTTGATTTTTCCTTTTTGCTTGGCATCGGAAATAACTTTACGCAAATCATTTTTCGCATTCTTAGTCAAAACAGCGGAGCCCTTTTTGAAAGAAAACTCAGTCACATAAGAAGCTTCTTCTCTTTCAGCAGTCTGTTTTGCTGCCGAGCTCACCGTATTCATTTCTGGTCTCGGCTCTTTACTAGAGCATCCCATGAATGACAAGCCGCTCAAAAGAACTACTGAAAGTACCTTCACCGATCTCATAAAATCTCCTTATATTTTAATCGTTAGTGAAACATCGGAGGTTGCTCGTTTCTATGCTCGCGAGGGGGCACAAACGGGACTTCCCGTTCGTAAAGCTCTTGATACCGTTCTTGTTCGGGGCTCAGATCGACTCCGACTTTATGGTAGCCAATCATTTTCCAGCCGTAAAATCCGGCGCCGGCTAAAAGCAATGAACCCACGGCTGTTAAGAAAATGTTGGTACCCAAGCCGACCTTGCCTGTCTCCCATGTCCCCCAGACCGTATAGGCATTAATGGCATAAATCGCCAGCACCACAAGATTCAACGACATATGGATAAGTCCGTCTTTTTTGGCAGCTGTGCCTTTAGGAATACCAAAGGTCCAATCGATAAACCCAGGAACAGCCGCCACGAGGGCCGTCACCACCGCCGCAAAGTTTGAAAAGTAAGCAAGCTTGAACCAAAAGATATCAGGGCTCACGACCTGATAGACGATGAACCCCAGAAACGTCGCCAGATAAAAGGTAATCGGGAATGCTACCAACATGGGATGAAGAGGATGCCCGCCAATTTTTGCTTTACTGTACATTGTGAATCTCCTTTTGAGGAATATTTTTCCATCCAACGATATCGAATGTAGCATTTTGAATTTCGGACTTTGAACTCTTTCCCCAATTTTGCGAATGATCATTAAGAGTGGGTGATAAAGCGCATACGTGTGTTGACGAGCAGCTTTTTTATTCAAACAACAGAGCAAATAAACTGATAAAAGCCAAACTTATCAACATCAAAGCCCCCTGTCTTCGTACTGAAGGCGATCCCCAGATTGCCGCATAAATTCCCTTTATCAAATTGTTGCTGGCAACAGCAATTATAATTCCCTTCACTGCCGTCGACTCTGTAATGATCGAGCCCGATTGTTGAGTGAGGCTCATCACAAATGGATCGACATCTGTCAAACCTGTAAAAAACGATAGAACATACATCCCCCTTGGACCATATTCTCGCAGAGCTAATACCGACAGAAAACTCATCGCTGAAAAGAGGCCCGCAAACAACAAAGCAGCTTTCAGTTCCAAGGGATTTCGTGCATGAAACTTCGGAGAATAAAACGACTTTTTATCTGTCGTTAAAACGGCGATCCAGACTCTGCCAACAATTGAAAACAGAGCACCCAAAAACAGAAAAGGCACCAGGATGTGTTGAGCAAGACTCTTGTTAAATATATAAAGCAGGACCACAAGCCTAAAATACATAAATCCCGAGGCAATCAGGATCGCCCCGGAAAACATCGGATTCGACACCTCACCTTTTGATCGCTTTGCTAAGACGACCGTGGTTGCCGTTGAGGAATAAAGTCCCCCCATAATCGCGGTTAAAACGATGCCACGAGTGTGCCCAAATAGAACTCCAAAAATATACGCTATATATGAAAGGCTGCTAATCGCCACCACGACCAGCCAAGTATGAAAGGGATTCAAATGAAGATCTGTGAAATCACGATCAGGCACGATGGGAAGTATCACGGCAGAGATCAAAAGAAACCTTGTGAAGGTGAAAATTTCCTCGGGTGGGATTTTGCTTGCTAACTTTTCCAACCAACTCTTGAGTTCAAGCAATAAGAGAACTATCACCGCCAACGCCGTCGCCTCCCACAAGGCTTGGCGAAAGATCAAAGCACCCATCAAAAAAGTGAAGAGACCCGACACCTCTGAAGTCATACCGGCAGAAGCAGAGCTTTCCAGTTTCTTCTTATAAGAAAGCCAAAATAATGCACCCAGTACGAGAACCCCAACGCCCAGAACTGTAGGTTCCCCGTCTGTCAATCTCGCCATGAGGTAACCGCACAATCCAATAAGAGGAAAGGTACGGACGCCACCAAAATAGTAATACTTCCCGAGAGAATGTTCCTCTCGTTCAAGCCCAATCAAAAAAGATAAAACCAAGGTGATAAAAATTGGCGCTAAGGAATCTGGCAGAATACTCTTTAGTTCAGAAAAATGGAATGATCTAAATGCCTCTTCCATTAATAAGCACCTTTAAAAAATTCACTAAGAAGACATGCAGTTAAAACTATTCCTATACCTTTTAAGACAAACAATGAATTAAAGATCTCTCGTTTTTTTACAGATCTCGGCGTGTCTAGAGGCAGCATGAAGATTTATATAAACATAGTGATACGCCTTAGGACTAAGATCTGCTATCGTAAAAATACATACTTTTATCAACGGATGTGTGAAATGGCTTCGGCTTTTGAAGTTTTGGAAAATATAAAATCTGGGCAACGTGTTTTTGTTCAAGGTGGAGCCGCAACCCCAAGAACTCTTACGGACAATTTAGTAAAGCATGCTGAAAGACTTCAGAACGTCGAACTGATCCACATCCACACGATGGACCAGGCCTTGTATGCTGATCAAAAATATAAAAATAGCTTTAAGGTCGTCAATTTATTCGTCGGCCCTAACATGCGATCGAAGATGAATCCCGGACAGGTTGATTACCTTCCATGTTTTCTCTCTGAAATTCCTCATCTTTTCCGCTCGGGCATTCGGCCTTTAGACGTCGCCCTGGTTCACGTGTCCCCACCAGATAAGCATGGTTACTGTTCATTGGGTACCAGTGTCGACGTCACACGTGCTGCGGTTGATTCCGCGAAAATAGTCATCGCCCAAATCAACAAAAACATGCCTCGTGTCCATGGCGACGGGTTTATACATATTAACAAGATACAACATTGGATCGAAGTCGACGAACCACTTTTTGAGTCCGCCCGTCCCATTCTGAGCAATGAGGAGATCGCCATCGGTCACCACGTGGCAAGCCTTATCGAGGATGGCTCCACTTTGCAGGTGGGAATTGGCAACATCCCAGATGCCGTTCTTGCCAATCTTAAGAATCACCGACATCTTGGCCTGCACACTGAAATGTGGTCTGACGGCGCCTTAGCTCTGCTGAAAAATGGTGCTATCGACAACTCGAAGAAAGGTATTCATCTTGGCAAGACTGTTTCAGGCTTTGTCATTGGCTCCAGAGAGCTTTACGATTTTATCGACGACAACCCCAGCGTCATTCAACTGGATATAAGCTATGTCAATGATCCCAACACCATCGCTTGCAATCCGAAGGTGATCGCAATCAACTCTGCCGTAGAAGTAGATCTCACGGGTCAAGTCTGCGCTGACTCCATTGGACATAAAATCATTTCCGGCGTTGGAGGACAGATGGACTTTATGAGAGGCGCCGCCTTGTCCCCTGGAGGCAAACCCATCATTGCAATCTCGAGCCGCACTCGTCATGGTTCATCGCGAATAGTTTCTGCTTTGAAAGAAGGGGCCGGAGTCGTCACAACCCGGTCACATGTGCATTTCGTTGTAACTGAGTTTGGCGCTGCAGATCTTTATGGCAAGACGCTGTATGAAAGAGCTCAGGCCCTCATTGCCATTGCTCACCCTGAAGACAGAGAATCCTTAGAAAAGGATCTCCGCAACAGGGGGCTCTGAAATCATTTGCACTGAGAGCATCCAATGCGATCTAGGACGCTTTGAGAGTCATATTTTTAACGATTCCATTTGTTCCGGTTTCATTCTGATAAGCGTCAGCAGATGTCTCGACCTCTGCTCCGGAAACAATTTTATTTAGCGTAATCACATTAGCCTTTAAGTCCTCTGCCTGCAAAGATAGCTGATCAGCTGCCGCAGCGGCCTGCTCGGAGGCTGAAGCATTTTGCTGTGTCACTTGATCAAGCTCATTCATCGCCTTTCCGATCTGTGCGATTCCCGTAGCCTGTTCATTGCTAGCCCTTGAAATTTCAATATTCAGATCCGCAACTTTCTTAATAGCAGTCACAATTTCGCTAAGGACTTCTTCACTATTATTGGCCTGAGCACTGCCTGACTCAATTTTCTGTACGCTGCCACTAATGAGGGAAGTAATATTTTTTGCCGAGTCAGCGCTTCTTTGTGCAAGACTACGGACTGCCTCCGCAACCACCGCAAAACCTTTTCCTTGCTCACCGGCACGCGCAGCCTCCACCGCAGCGTTGAGAGCCAATAGATTCGTTTGAAATGCGATATCATCAATAACAGAAGTGATCTCGGCAATTTTCTTGGAATCGGCTGATATACTCTGAATTGCAGTAATCAAGGATTTAATCTCTCTTTCGCCCTTCAGCGCCGTCTCACAAGTGGAGGACGCTAGTGAAGCCGCTTGTTTCGCATTTTCAGTATTAATTCGAACCATTGAAGTTAGTTCTTCCATGGTCGCGACTGTTTCCTCCAAAGATGAAGCCTGATGTAGAGATGACTGAGAAAGAGACTGCGAAGATTGTGAAATCTGATCTGCAGCATCGGTCACTCGGACAGCCTCCTCTGCTAAATTTTGCGCGACAGCGGAAATAGATTTGGAAAGCGATAGCGCAAAGAAAAAACTGAAAGATAAGCTCGAGATCAACCCAAGAAGAATCATTATAATATTAAAAGTATCCGCATTTTGAGTAATACTTTGCGCCTCCACGACATACAGATGACCTTGATTTCTCTGAAACGAAACCAGATCTGTCATCGCCATGTCGTAAGCGTAAGCGAGTTCAGGACAATCCTTGAAAAAGATCTCAACAATTTTCTTTTGATTTTCGGGCTCCCCTGAACGGTGGTATTGGATCACACGAGTGCCGAGATCCTTAAAGGCACTCCATGCCGCATCGACTTTGCTTTGAAGTGCCATCTCTTCTGAACTCAAACGACTGCTCAAGTATTCTTTTTTGTGTTTTTCGTATTCATCGATGTTGCTTTCAACGGCTTGAATAAAGGCTTCCCCCTGCTGCTGAGTAATACCAGGAAGCACTAAACTACGAAGGTTAATACGAACGGCCCGGAAATTAAGATACATCTGATCCGCCGCTTGCAGATTAGGAAGCACACCATTGGTCACTCTTTCATAGCTGCTAGAGACCTTTCGCATGCTAAAAAAGGCAATGCCCCCTACGACCACAGGAATTGCAGACATAAAAGCACCAAGGAACAATAACTTCGCCTTAAGACTTCTATTTTTTTTAAACATGGTATGCTCCTTCGCAACTTTGAGTTGCTTGCTACCTTAATTTTCTAGAGACAGAATGTAATATCAGTTCAATTTGGGCTATCGAGGATTTGATGTCTCCTTGTATAAAGGAAATCCTGTCGGATCGTAATTGGTCGTTGGCTTTGAGAGGTGTCACACAAGGGCCTCCGACAACTACAGCCTTATTCAGATTTTCAAATCTGGTCCAATTTTCTTCGATGCTAGAGGACCTCAAGGAAGAAATACATACAACGTCCGGGTTGATGACCGTGACTGCATGTGCGAGATCTTCCACTGGCAAATTGACTCCCAGATAGTAGACCTTCCACCCCCTGAGCATCATATAGGCGGCAAGAATTATAAGCCCCCCCTCATGAAGTTCTCCGGGCGGACTAGCTAATATTAACTTCGGTGGAGAAGACATCGATCGGTTTGTTTTAAAAAAATTCAGCAAACGCGACCTTAAAAAATTCCAACTGAAATGTTCTTGCGCCACATTGATCCGTGCATTTTCCCAATCATCGCCTACTCCGGTTAGAAGTTGGGGGTAAACCATCTCAAGAAGATCTGTTTCAGCCAAACGCATACCAATGCGCGACAGATACTCTGCCGCAGCAATCTCATCATAGCGATAAAGCGATTCAAGGACCTCCCGGATTTCCTCATTCAACACGACCGGGATCGCAATCCGCTCTGGGCTGTCTGACTGCAGAGAGTTTGAAGAAATTCTTTTGAGAATTTCTTCAATGGCACTTTTCACTCTCGCTCCATTTTTGTAGAGCTCAACAACAGCGCGAATGTTTTGAACCTCCGCTATGTCATAAAGACGGTGCCCACCTTCAGACCGGTGGGGCCTTGGAAAACCATAGCGCTTCTCCCAATTGCGAAGGGTCGCGTGGGGAAGGCCCGTGAGCTGGTTAACCTGGTCTATATCTAAAAGTGTTGCTGTCTTCATGGCTAATTACCTTATCGGAAGAATTGATTAATTAATTATACCTTTGATTAAGTTTTTCTTAATCAAAATATAAAAAACTAATCATATTTTCCGTCTCGATTCGAGACATTAGTCCAGACCACAGCGGGGCTTAATTCTTATACTTCAACTGCCCTCATATAAATCATCCGAAGACGATGGTTTCATTTTCAAATCCCTCTCCCTTTCACATTGGTTGATGGGTGGTATTTTTGATGAACCTCCAACGACGACTTCTGACTTCAATTGCGGTTTACTTAAAACAGACGCACCCGAAGCCATGGCCACAAGTGCAAAAAGGCCACTGATAGCCAGACATTTATGAAGCATGTTAACGACCTTTAGCAGCATCATGAGACACCTCAAAATTAGACAATAAGTATTCAGATTTTTTTCAGGGAAAAATCAAAAATTCGACGGACGTCGATGTCATTCAGTAATTACGGTGGGGGTAAGCTATATATTTTCCAGTAGGGCATAAATAACTCTCATCAATAATCCAATGAAAACTAATTATGATTATTGATTTTTATTCTTTATAAAAAAATGTCAAGTCCCGGAAAAATCTAATCACAAAGTTGGTAAAAGGAGCGTCCAGAAAAAAAATAAAATCCCCACTTGACGATTTTCAAAGTGGCCACAATATGACCTTAAGTTCTCAACACCAAAAACCATATAACCCATAGGAGGTACATAATGAGAATGTTAAGCCCACTTTCAACGGACTGGTCTTGGCCACGTCGCAGTTTATCTTCTGGTATAATGGAAGACGTCTTTGATGACTTTAATTACCTTGCCAACGTCTTAGCTAAAAATACCTACCCAAATCCAGCCGGATTCCAACCAAACTGCGACATCAATGAACACAAAGATCATTACTTTGTCAGCGTCGATCTGCCCGGCGTTAAAAAAGATGATCTTAAAATTGAGGTCCACGAAAATCAGTTAAACATCTCTGGCGAGCGCCAATATGAAACGAAAGCTGATAGTGAAACCATGCTTCACCAGGAAAAAGTCTATGGAAAATTTGAAAGGACTTTCACCTTACCAACTTCGATTAATACAGACAAAATTGAAGCTCACTATGAAAATGGCGTTTTGAACATTGCCCTTCCCAAATTAGAGAAGGCGAAAGGCCGGAGCATTCAAATTCAAACGGGACAGGATAGTTTTTTCAGTAGGCTTCTCAGTTCCAAAAAAGAAACCACGAAAGAATTGAAAGATGTAAAAGTGTCCTCATAAAAAAAGAAGGCGGCAGTCTGATCGTAAGACGCCGCCTCATCTTTTGTTGCGATGATGTTAAGAAATCTTCAAACCAATGTTATTGCGAAATGGCGGGATTACTTGTTACTTTTTTTGAATGAACACACAACGCGATTCTACAGAAGCTAAAGTTGATACGTCTCTCACTCGCCCCTTCGCCGGAGAAAAAAAGGCTCTGGTAATTTTGGTTCCGTTATTTGCTCTAGTCCTGTTGACGTCTTGGGGTTTTGCCCTTCATTTGCAGCAAAAAATTTCTCTTAATAAAAATATGATACAGGCCGATCCCACGGCACTTGTCGAGGTCGAACGACTGCGAAACCTCGCTGATTCCCAAATTGATGATAGTCGCGCTTACTTCTTATTGGGATCTCAAGCATTATTTGATCGCCAAAAAAATGAGCAAGCGGAATTAATCACTGCCTTGAACCGGTTTGAGGCAAACTATAGCATCGACAAGGTCCCGGGACACATCCAAGATATTCGCGCCTTGCTACAGAAGAACCAGGAATTCTTTGAACAAGGGATCGATTTCCGCGAAAAAAAAACGGAATCCAAAATCGTAGGCCAATTCTATCAAGCGAAAACTTCTTCTATTCGCAACGATATTAATAAGGCGTTAGATAGCATAACAAAACTATATCAAGCACATATCGCCAACCGCCAAGCGGAAATTCATGATGCAGCCAAAGGTGCTGAAATGCAAATTCCACTGGGCATGACGTGGATCACGATCTCAACTGCTGCGATCTTTTTCGTCCTTAGCTATTTAGTCATCCGACTGGTTCGTCGGCAAGAGTTTCAGCTTTCTCAGCAAAATCGCCTTTACGAAGAGGCGAAAAGAGCTATTGAAGATCGAGATGATGCAATTTTTTCGATTTCTCACGATCTGAAAGATTCGTTACGCCTGATCTCAATGACGGCAGAGCGCATGACTGAATCCGTTCAAGGACTGAACATGATCGAAAGTGGTGAGCTTGTTAAAAGCACCGTAACCACCATCGAGGGCGTAATTCAAGATATTCGTGATCGGAAAAATCTCGAGATCGACGGCATGACTTTGCGTCTGGATCAGTTAGCTATTGACCAAGTCCTAGATACGGCTCGTCTGTTGATGCAACCTTTAGCGAAACAATATGACGTCCGCCTGCAAGTCGATTCAGTAAACCCACCCGTTCTGGCTTTTTACGACAACGATCGTATTTTGCGAGTTCTTGCGAACCTTATTGGTAATGCGATCAAGTTCAGCGAAAAGGGAGAAAAGGTCGTGGTTAAAGTTCGCAGTGATCAGAAGTTCGTGAATATTTCAATTGTCGACAGTGGTCCGGGAATTCCAACTAAGCACTTAGATGGAATTTTTGAAAACTTCTGGCAGGCCAAGAAGACAGCCGATCAAGGGGCTGGTTTGGGTTTAGCTATTGTGAAGAACATCATCGACGCCCATGGTGGGACCGTAGAAATGCAAAGCAATTCAGGTCAAGGAACCACGGTGACGTTCTCTCTTCCTCGCCGTCGCCCGGTGGGGGCTTCGTTGAAAAAATCTGCAATCACTGTTCGCCAGTCCGTCCCGTCTGCATTTGTCTAGATCACAAAAGAAAAAAGGCGAAATAGTTTTTATTTCGCCTTTTGTTTGGAATTTGCTAATTCTTTTTAGAACTCTTCACCGGCTTCACTTTGTTCTGCTGTGGAAGCCTCCAGATCAGCAAAGGTATCCAAAAGTTCCCTCCGAGTTTCTACATCCGAAAGAGCTTTTATCGCACGTTGGTAAGCACCTTTGAATTTCATGAATTCAAAGTAAACCGTGTCTTCATTGGATGAAGCAAAGTCATAATTCAAACTTGCAGCCAACAATTTTACAACAACGTCAATTTGATCCATTTTTTCAGTCTCTGTAACTGCGATATCTTGCATATAAGAAAGCAACTCATTCGTTACTGGGAGCAAATTAACTTTTTGATCGTCTGTTAGCTTCTTGCTTTGGTATTTAGCCGTCAAGTTCACTAACTCAGATCGGATCCCGGACCAGGTCAGCACTTGAGCACCTTCGGTGCGCGGGCTAGATGCAACAAATCTTTTTACAGACATTTCTTTCGCAAAAGCTGTGTTTACTTGCAAAGCAACTACGATAAGTAGGATTAATTTTTTCATCTTATACTCCACACGATCTTTTTACAGTTTTGTTACAAGTTTTGCACTCCGCACCCATCTTCATAACTCCGATAAGTGGGCGACATCTTGGCGAGAACGCTCTTTGGATATTGGCTTTCACGCGTGCATCATACAAGTAAGAGTTATCGCTTTCTTTAATCTCGACGTGTCCATACTTCGTTCCAAGACCGCGGCAACCGCGAGGATTCGAAGGTTTCCCGTATACCAGGATGCTACCATCTGGAGCACTGTCCGGAGTCATACCAGGTTTTATCACATTCACAAAACCCATGTGTTTCAGACCTGGAACCAAGTCTTTTCCGTGTCCAATACCGCCACCTGGCCAAATTTTCGCCTTGTTAAGAGTCACACGCACGGCTTCCGCACACTGACCTTTGCCACGTGTACGATTGCCATAACGATTTCTGACAACTGATTTAGCGGCATCAATGATTTTTGCAGATATACACGCCTGCCCACGACCATAAAGAGCCATTTTATTGATATTCTCGGAAGCACTAGCGATTGATTTTCCAACAGAAGGATTTAAACAACCTTCGCAGTAGGCACTTTCCGTGTGTGCATTTTTAGGCTTTTCTTTAGATACATATTTTGCGTGAATCCAACCAACACGGCCGTTTTCAAATTTAACTCGATAGAAGCCATTGCTTTTCGAAAGGGTCGTCACTTGTGTTCCGGCTGGAACCCCCGTGTAGACTCTGCCCCAAGGGCCCTTGCGCACATTCACACCAGCGGTCGTATATGCCGTCGCTGCCAATGAAGAAGCCGCCATTAGAAGTGTTGCCACTAGGAACGTCAGGTGCTTTTTATATCGAAGTAAATTTCCCATACAATACTACTAGGCAGTATTCGGGCCAACCCGTCTCTATTTAATTCGACTTAAAAACACAGATTGTGAGCGGAGCCACTAAACGTTAGTAGCCTGTCAACTGCATAGACAGCCGCAAAAGACTGTCTCATCCTGAGATTTTCTTGACTCCGCCCTGAGCGCATTAAAAGCTGATCTTATTTAGAATGGCCTCCAATTCCTGTGAAGGGGTGAATGCCCAATGAACTCGTTAAATGCTCATCCATCGAAATACCTGATCTTGCCCATTTGGATTATCGCGATCTTTTCTTTGGGGCGACTGATCACAGCGGCTCCAAATATCTTTTTGTGGCTGATTTCATCATTCTTTTTACTAGCTCTTTTAGAACCCTCTTGGAATAAGCTTATCAAGAAGAAAGTCCCGGCTCCGGTGGCGGCGGTTCTGCTGGTCCTAGGAGCCACAGTGGCTTTTGCTTTAATAGTCTCTATCCTTGGCTATTTGTCAGCGGATATCCTGACCAATCTTCAAGAGTCCAAGCGCGCCTTGATTCAGACCTATGAATCCCTAAATTCGAGCATATTGAAGTTCCTAGAGAATTTTTCTGGCGTACTGAAAGGTTCAGGGATTTCCCCAAAGGTTCAAAAAGTCGAAGTGATCGAAGGTTCTTTCTTTGGCGGCGGAATGGGTCTAACCATCATGCATGGCCTGGGAAGCGCTGTCACAGTTTTGACCTACGCAATTTTAGTTCCTATTTTAACATTGTTTATGATGTTGTGTCGAAGCACCTTCGCCAAAGTGATCCCTTTAGGGTTTCAGGATCCTTCGCGCGCAGAAATAATGTGGAAAAAAATGGTTGCTGCCAACAGAGCCTTCTTTATCGGCAATCTGATTTTAGCACTAGTGAGCTTTCCGTTTTTTTCTATTCTATTTTATCTGTTTTCGGTGAAGTCACCATTGACCATGGCTGCTTTATCCAGCGTATTTAATTTGATTCCCTTCTTAGGGGCGGCCTTGTCAGGATTCTTACCCTCATTGGATTTGATCTCTCAAGGAAGTACGGTCGCACTTAGCTTTGGCTTATTTGCCTCGTGTATCGCTATCCACTTTATCGTCGCCAACTTCGTGACACCTCGAGTTCTCGGATCCAAAGTTGATCTCAACGCTGTTATCTCAACGATCGCGATCATCGTCTGGGGTGAACTGTGGGGGCCTGCGGGAATCCTTTTGGCAATTCCGATCACGGCCTGCATAAAAATTGTTTTTGAGCACTCGGGATTCCCTTGGCTTCATTGGCTGGCGGCTTTGATGAGCGAGCGTCCAGAAAACATTATGAAAACAAGCTGCGGTCGATCTGAAGGAATAGCAGAGTAAAGCCCCGCGGGGGCACCTTCCACGAGGTGCCTTTTACTGAAGCTGTTTATTGTTTTCGCGAGACCACTTAAAGAAGACCAGATTCGCGGCAATCACGGCCACCAGTGACCCATAGACCAAGTACTTAAAATCTGCCGTATCTGGTAACAGACTTCCTGCTGCGAACAAGACCAAGGTTGCCAACGTCGTCATAAGATGACTTAGGGAATTGAGCTCCCCTCTTTTCGCTTCGGGAATCAAACGCTGTCGAAGTTCGAATTCCCCATTTGAAAATCCATAAAGTCCCACTCGAGAAAGCAAAATACATCCGAGGAAAATGTATATCGCAAAACTGTGATTTAAATAGAAAGCAGCAATTCCTATAACCAGTGTAAAGCCCTGAAATGCCAAATGACTTTTTGAGCTTTTGATCAGCCCCATTTTGCTAACTAAATAGGGAAATGAAACGGTCGAAATCAAACCAAACAAAGCCCCTAAACCGCGGAACAATCCGATTTCGGACTCTGGCATACCCACTTGATCTTTCAAATATCCTGCAAGCAAAACCCCATGGGGACTCAATACGGATAACCACAATAAGGCATAGCTAAAAATCAACGGAAAGATCGGATTCGATAAGGCCTTGCGAAAATCGACTTGGATCAAATCTTTCCAACTTTGTGTGGTGGAACTGATTTGTTTTTGAAGCTTGGAGCTGTCCACGACATTCTTTAACAACAGATATTCAGGCACAAATGAAATTAGATTCCATAGGGCAATCAACAAAAGCCCCACAAGATGCAACTGCGCAGATTCTTGCGCATAGATCACGCCCGCCAAAATGGGCGCGCCGACCTCAGTCCCCAGGTCAATCCTGCGCAGCCAGCTATTAAATGCCGTTAGACGCTCGCTGGATACCAACGCAGGAGCCAGATCATTTCCGACTGCTATATCAGTAATAATAGATCCCAATGACGCAAAAACACCGAACAGACACAACACAGCGAAAAGAAGTGCGATCGTAGGTTCTGTCAAGGTCCGCCCCAGATGGACTGCTTGATCTAAATACCAAAAAGAAATCATCCCGCCGATAACCGCAAAAAACTGAATCCAGACTCCCGCCCGAATTACGGCGCCCCGTTGACTGGAGTCCATCCACTTCCCGGCGGAGGTCGTCAGCAAAAATGTACCGATTTTAATAATAAGATAATAGAAGGCTGCAATTTGCAGTCGCCCTGGAAACGCATGTAGCAAGGCAAAAGGAATCACGAAATCCCAAGCTTGGTCTCCAGATCTGGTAAGCAGTCTTCCTAACAATAATTTTCGTTCGATATTGAAAAATTTCGCCATCTCTTGACATCCTATCCCCGGGGAGGGGATATTAATAGCTGTATGAGCCACAAAAAGCAACACACGAGTCATGATGATGTTTCGAAAAGATTAAAAAGAGCGAAAGGGCACCTTGAAAAGGTGATCCAAATGCTAGAAGACGGCAAGGAATGCGTCGATGTGGCGCGACAACTCCATGCGGTCTCCAACGCTATCATCGCCGCTAAGGGCACTTATATTCATGACCATATAGAACACTGCTTAGACGGCAAACATGTTGATTTGAGTGAGCTGAAAGAGATTACGAAGTATATCTCATAAAAAATAGTACCAGAACATTCGCCCACATCGCGCCATGTGTAAAAATCACAAATGTTAATTTGGATTGCCATCGCAATAGTGGTGGAATATATAACGCCCAGGTCACCACGAAAGGCTCCGCAATGAAGTTTAAGAACGCCCTTCTGCTTATACTCATGCTTTTGTCACCCTTGGCAAATGCGACTTCAACCTCTCATTTCAAAAACATTCTTATCATCATTTTTGAAAACACTGATTATGACGTTGCTCTGAAGCAGCCTTATTTTCAAAAGCTTTCCAAGCAGGGCGCCCTTTTACAGAATATGACAGGAATGGTTCATCCGTCCCAAGGAAACTATCTGGCACTTCTTGGTGGAGATTTCTTTGGCGTGCGTAATGATAAGCCTGTGAATTTGAACCAAACGAACTTGATCGATCTGCTGGAAAACTCCGGATACTCCTGGAAAGGGTATATGGAAAACTATCCAGGAAATTGCTTTCAAGGCGAAACAAGCGGCCGCTACGTAAGAAAGCACAATCCCTTTATCAGTTACACAAACATTTCGCAGAACCCATCTCGATGCGCCAAGATTCAGGACTACGAGACCTTCAAGCAAGATGCCGCGAATAACAACCTGCCTAATTTCTCTATTCTTTCACCCAACCTGAACGATGACGGACACGACACTGGAGCCGCCTTTGCTTCAAAATGGTTACAGCAGAATTTCGAAAATCTGCTCAATGATAGCAACTTCCTACAGGACAATCTTGTAGTAATTACCTTTGATGAATCTGGCAATTCTGCGGGGAATCACATCTACACGGTGCTTTTAGGTGGAGCTGTCCAAGCTGGTGTTCGCAGTAACCAACCCATGAATCATGTCGGTCTTTTGAAAACTGTGGAAACGGAATTCAACTTAGGCAACCTTGGTCGATTGGATGCGACAGCCGCACCACTTAATGACATCTGGAAATAGCCAATCCGAAAAAATCCCTTCTGTGGCGGTCCAACAAACCGCCCCCCTCGGTGGATGCTCCCCTGTTACTTGATTTTTTTGGCGTAGCAATCATTACGCCGCATGTAATGTTCATTTCTTACTTGTGTAAATCTGAAAGCCACGAAAAATAGGTCTCTTACAGGAGATCCTATGCTTTTCATTCGCCGTGCCCTCATGACTTTATGTTTCTTGTCCGCAGCAGCAGCTTCTGCAAAAATCCCCGACAACTCTTTTTTGATCGAAGAAGCTTACAACCAAGAAGCTGGAGTCGTTCAATTCATCAATGGCTATCAGTACTCTGATTTGACTCACGACTGGAACTACACCTTCACCAACGAAATCCCGATGGGCGACGAAACACACCAGTTTTCCTATGTCCTTCCAGTGTCTAAAAAAACCGGCACTCCGGATGAAACAGGTTTGGGCGATGTTTTGCTGAACTATAGATATCAACTGGTCAACAATGAACACTTGGCGATGGCTCCACGTCTTTCGTTAATTGTCCCAACAGGCGACTACAAAAAAGGCCTTGGCAACGGCGCTGTGGGTCTGCAATTCAACCAAGCAGTTTCCATCACAGTGAATGACAAATGGACCAATCACTGGAATGCTGGATTCACCTACATTCCTGACGGGAAAAACGCCAATGACGACAAAGCCAACCTCTTTGGTTTTAACTTTGGCACCAGTGCAATCTATGAACTGACTGAAAAAGTGAATCTTCTTTGTGAATTCGCCTATAGCAGCATGGACTCTATTGACTCTACGGGTATGAAATTGAATGGTGCGACTTATTACATCGTACCAGGCGTTAGAACATCTTTCCGCGCGACGAAAGATACAGAAATCGTTCCAGGGATCGCCGCTCTTCTAGGCGCAGGTCCTTCAGCGGACGTTCATGATCGCGGCTTGTTTGGTTACTTGTCGATTGAATCTAAACTTTGGTAATCACTGTTTAGTCTTTAAAGCAGGCAGTGTCTTCAGGTCCAAGACACTGCACCTTTAAATCTAGTGCGTGACTCGCCCACCAAATTTCTTTTCAAAAATCGAATACAATATTGGCAATACAATCAGAGTCAGAATCGTCGAAGAGACAATCCCGCCGATAACCACTGAAGCCAACGGTCTTTGGACTTCCGCACCAATACCATTGGAAAGCATCATCGGTAAAAAGCCAAAGATCGCCACCAAAGCCGTCATCAAGACCGGACGAAGACGTATCAAGGTCCCTTGGATCACAAGCTCTTTACCCGTTTTTCCCGTGTTGCGAAGCTGATTAAAATAATTCACTAACACCACACCATTTAAAACGGCAATTCCGGACAAGGCAATAAACCCCACCCCCGCCGAAATACTAAATGGCAATCCGTTCGCCATCAGTCCAATCACACCACCCACCAGAGCCAACGGAACGCACGAGAAAATCAAGAGCGTCTGTCCGACACTGCGGAAGGCCGCATAGATCATCAACAAGACCAACACCAAAGCCAGCGGAGTCAAAACCAGAAGTCGATTACGAGCCTCTTGAAGATTCTTAAAATTCCCGCCCCACTGCAAATAGTATCCCTGAGGAAGTTGAATCTCTTGCTCGACTTTTGTGCGAGCCTCATTAACAAAGCCCTCCGTATCACGACCGCGCAAGTTCACCAAAACCGCAGACCGGCGATTCGAATCTTCACGGTTAATGGCACCAAAGGTTTCAGAAAAATTCGCTGTCGCCAAATTTGATAACGGCGTCGTGCTGTTGATACCAATTCCCACGGGCAACGAACGAATGGTTGCCAGATCCGATCTATCTTCATCACTTAAGCGCACGATCAGAGGATACTTTCTTTCGTTCTCATAAAGCGAACCGGCCTCTTCGCCACCTAAAGCAATGGCAACAGTACTTAGCACTTCACTGTCACTCGCGCCATACTTGCTGGCGGCATCTTCCTTTGGAGTGATTTTTAGGACCGGACTGGTACCCGCAAGATCCACCTCAACATCCCCAGCTCCCGGTACTGTAGATACCACTTGCTGCACTTTTTTTGCTAGATCCATGTTCGTCTGCAAATCCGGGCCAAACACTTTGATGGAAACATCCGCCCGAGTGCCTTCCAGAAGCTCGTTGAAGCGCATTTGAATTGGCTGCGAGGCTAAATAATTTTGTCCTGGCAAATTCTTTTCTAACGTTGCAACGATAGCATTGGTTAGAGATTCAAACGTGTGCTTTTTGCCGTCATTAGATTTTGGCCATGCGGAACGATCCTTCAACATGATGAAGGTATCGGAAATGTTGACGCCCATAGGGTCCGTCGCAACTTCCCCCGTGCCGATTTTAGAAAACACCAAATTAACTTCAGGAAATTCCCTAATAATCTTATCGGCCTTTTCTTGAAAAGCGATGGATTGTTGCAAACTAATATTCACCGGACGAATCATATGGAAGGCAAAAGAGCCCTCGCTTAACTGTGGTAAGAACTCTGCGCCTCGAGAGACAAACAAAGCTCCACCCACTACGATTGCCAAAGCCCCCAGGCCTAAGGTGAAACCTTTGCGTCTAAACGCCAGGTTAAATACCGGCTCATACGCCTGACGAATCCAATGCATGAACTGAGGTTCTTTGTCTTCAGCATTCCCTTGCAAAATCAAGGAAGCCAACGCCGGTGCTGTGGTAAAGGAAAGAACCAAGGCACAAGCCACGGCAATCGCAAAAGTCCCAGCCATCGGTGCAAACATTTTTCCTTCAACCCCCGTCAAAGCAAAAATTGGCAAGAAAACAGCTACGACAATCAATTCACCAAACCCGGCAGCCACACGGACTTCAACCGAGGCTTCATAAACAGCCGCCTGAACTTCATCCCTGGTCAAATTGCGACCGAATTCTTTTCTTTTGTGGTGGATATAACGAACACAGTTATCAATCAGAATAACGGCTCCATCGACGATGATCCCAAAATCCAGAGCTCCCAGACTCATCAGATTCCCTGACATCCCCAGGGGTTTCATCACTAAAAAGGTCGCCAACAACGACAACGGAATCGTAATCGCCGTAATAACTGCGGCGCGCATATTTCCGATTAACAGAAACAGAACAATAATGACCAGGGTCGCGCCCATCATCAGGTTGTGCTCAACTGTTCCCAACGTCGCGTTCACCAAATCAGAACGGTTATAGACCGTCACGATTTCCACTTCTGCCGGAAGAGTTTTGGAAATCTCGTCCACTTTATCTTTCACTCGGGTCGAAACCGTTCTGCTGTTTTCCCCCAACAACATCATCACCGTGCCAATAAGAGTTTCTTGGCCATTGTAGGTTGCGGCTCCCGTTCTGAGTTCTTTGCCCAGTTGAACTTTAGCGATATCTTTGATGCGAATGATATGAAAGGAATCCAGCTGTTTCACTGGAACGCGTTCGATGTCTTTAATATCTTTTAAAAGCCCAACACCTTGAACTAAGAACTGTTCGGCTGTTTGGGCAATATACCCTCCACCGACGTTCTTGTTCACTTTTTCTAAGGCGCTGACAATGTCGGAAAAATGAATTCCATAGGACACCATTTTTTTAACATCTGGCTGAATATGATACTGTTTTTCATACCCACCGATAGTGTTCACTTCCGCAACGCCTTCCACCGCCAACAGACGAGACTTCACAAACCAGTCCTGGAGCGACTTAATCTCCATCAGTTGTTTCAAACGCGCTTCAGGATCCGTCGCTGGCTTTTTAAAATCCAGCGCATAAGAGAAAATTTCACCCAGCCCCGTGGAAATAGGCCCCAAACGTGACTCTGCCCCTTTGGGAAGCTCATTTAAAACTCCCTGCAGTCGTTCCGTAACCATTTGTCGAGCACGATAAACTTCCACCGTGTCTTTAAAGACCACGGTCACCTGAGACAAACCAAAACGTGTGACAGAACGGACCTCTAAGACACCTGCAATTCCCCGCATTGAGGATTCCACCGGGAAAGTAATACTGCGTTCGATTTCTTCCGGTGCGAGGCCGTCAATGGTGGTATTAATCTGAACTTGGTTATTGGTAATATCCGGAACCGCATCAATGGGCAGATGTTGGAAGGCATAGACGCCCGCCACTGCCAAAAGAGCCGTAAAAAATAAAACCATGACTCTGTTATAGACTGAAAAATGTATTATCTTATTAATCATATATTTAAACCTTAGTAAGCATACTTAGTGACTGCTTAGTGACCATGCCCCTCCGGGGCACCCTCTGTGACGACGATTTCTGCGGCTCGCAAAAAGCCAACTCCTTCAATAACAACTTGGTCCCCGTCTTGAAGGTCCGAGGATTTAATCAAGGTTTGCTTGGCATCTTTTGACACGACTTTGAAGTCCACACGTTTATAAAATTCATTTCTGACCCGGAAAACGTTGATCTCTTCTCCGGAATAAAGAATGGCCGAAACAGGAACAGACCAAGAATTTTTTCCAGATAAAATTTGAAACTTCAGCGCAAAGTTTTTCACGGCTTCGGCGGAAAGTTTGAAACCAGAATGCTCGTCAAACTCGGTAATACCTTTATTCGGCCCTACACTTGCTGGAGCATCTTCGTGCCCGTGGTCCGCTTCCGTTTTTACTTCGTTATCATGGTCCTTATCGTGATCGTGTTCGCCGCTGGCCTGGATCAAAGACACCGGTGCCAGCGCTAAAACGAATGCTAGAATGCTTATGATTTTTTTCATAATTTTAGTTCCACTTGTTGGCCATCAATGACTTGAATTTCTAAATAGGTCTCCAGAGCTTTCATTTCATGTTCATTGCGGCTTTTTGCATAATCCACCAAAGATCGATGAGCCTCAATCACCAGCGCACTGCTGATCAATCCGCGCATAAATTGACTTTCAATTTTCACATGTCTTTGCTCTAGTTCATGCCCATTGGGATTTTCGTTCAGGCTATCCACTGTTGCGCGATAGCTTTTTTCCAGCAACAGACGGCGTTCGGCAATTTGTTCCAGCCACTGATCGCGTTTCAGTTGGGCAGATTGCACGCCGGCTGCCGCCGCGGCTTTGCTCCCACCGTTCAAGCTCAAAACTGGCAAAGGCATGCTTAGATTGACGCCCCACTGTTGCATGTCTCCACCGGGCTCTTGAGTGAATTTCGCGGAAGGGCCTACCATCAGTGTAGGCCAAGCGTCACCTTTTGCCTGATCCAATTCACCTTGAGCCACTGCCACGTCGGCTTCATAAAGTGCGGATAGTGGAGAGGCTTTAGCCTCTGGAACTGTCACATTAAGTGTGGGCCACTTAGAAATTTTTGGCGGCAAAGCCTTTTTGACTTGTTCCAAAGTCAGGCCTGTTGAAACTCTAAAGAATGAAGCTAAAGCCCCAAGCTCTTCTTCATAGGAGATTTTTTTAAAGTTATAATCCCCGCGTGCTGTTCTAAACACCGTCAAAGAAACTTCTTGTTCAGGCGACAAGGCGGGTCTGCCCTGATATTGCCTCAATAATTTTGCAAAGGTCTCTCGAGACTCTTCCACTAAGGCCAGTTCGTCATAAATCTGCCGCAGGCGATTTAACTTTAGAATGACATTTTTTCGGCCCTCAGCGCGCTTGATCTCAAGCTCTTTGCCTGACTTTAGAAACTCTGCCTGGGCCACTTGTTTGCGGGCAGAACGTTTCCCCCCGATTTCAATAGGGAATGCCAAACTGACATCCGTCTCTGTTCGTCGTTCCGACTGAAGCGTTCCCGTGGTCGACTGCAAACTGAGTTCGGGATTCAACAACTGCCCGGAAGCTTCGACCTGTCCCTTCTTGACGTTTATTTCGGCCTCGGAACCCAGAACGTCCGGAGACATCCTTTCCGCGCAATTTACGATATCGCTAGAACTAATGACATTCTCGCAAACATTCTTACCCCACGCCGTCACAGAACAAAGTGCGAATGCAGACAGGAGCAAGCCTCTTTTATAAAAAGACATAACTGTACCTTTAAAAAATATTTGAATTTATAAAACGGAATTTAAAAAGAAACTAGGCTATCCGAGGAGGCTGGAAAGGGCCGTCGACTTCACATTGTTGAGGTTGCTCAATCTTCGTAAAGAAAGACGTCACCAGTTCTGTACTCACAGGACTGGAAAGTTTTTTGGGCAAAATAAGATGGGAACAATGGCCCAAATGACAGAACCCGCTGATACAGGCGTCGTCATCATCATGGTCCATATGATTTTCACTGATAACTAAGTCTTGGTGAGAACTAACAGAATAACTCAAATCACTGTCATGACTGTCTACGTGAAAAGACAAATAATTCCCCACCACCACAAAAAGCAGTGAGAAAACAAAAAACATTAATACGAAAGATCTTAGCTTTGACCCCACTAAATGACCTTAGTCCCCGCAATTTCTGTTTGCAAGGGATTTGAGGTCATCCTAGGGTTTGTCGGATTCATTTCTCATTTAGAAGCGTTGAGCAGACCTTTTGCTAGAACTGATCCTTGAGAATTCTGACTACCAGGGATCCCCAAAACTTACGACTTTGCTGCTCTGTGATCAGGTGCGATTGAACCGTATAACCCTTAAATATATCCTGCATCTTACGCACAAAGGCGCGATCACGAATGACATAACCGTTTTCGATATCCTGAACAAAACTCCGACGACTGATGTTAACGGATCCCACAAAGGCTAACTTTCCATCAACTAACAAGAACTTTGAATGAAGAATCGAATCCTTGGTCCATTCATAGATCCGAGCTTTATCTAGAAACTTATTGATCGTTTCCTTATTCACTTCAGTGTAAAGCCACGGCATCGTGTCCCCTTCAAGATTGATCCGCGTCTGAATGGTGATTTTAACTCCGCGACGAATCGCACGTTCCATCGCTGCGGCAATAGCGTCCGTGGGGCGAAGATAGGGACTAGAAAACTCGATGGTTTCTTTCGCACTATCCATCATGTCGACGAAAAGACGATCCAAAGCATGACCGTCATTGAAGGGAACCGAAATGATATGACGGAGCATCGGTTTATCACTGTTCAAGATACTTTGCGCAGACTGCACCGGCAAACCTGTCACGGCCATGTTGATGCTGTCCATTTTCTGAGTCATCGTATCGCGATTGCGGAACGTCAATAAGTGCGCGTACATGGATTTAGCAAGACCCGGCGATTTCACTTTGATTTCAAAGTCATTCCAATGAACAAAGTTTTCTTCCTTCCCATACTGGGTCAGCTCGGGAAACTTAGTATAGTCAGGTTTCTGGTCGAACAAAAATCCATCATGCACATTTCGGCCACCCAGAATTAAAACGTTATGTTCTGGCTGCGCAGACAACGTCACCAACATTTTAATATGCATGTCTCGGTATTTCGCGTCGATAAGCTGGCCTGGAGTTTTAAAACCCTTCTTAGGATCATTATAGTCATATTCTTGAAGACGGAAATTACCATTATCACGAGCCGCTTTATAAAGAAGGGCCCGGTCTTTATCCGATTGCATATATCCCGTCGTCATAACATTCACCAAAGTCCCACGCTGAGCATGGAATGTCAGAAGACGCGTCAAAACAGTTCCGTAAAAATCATGGCGAAACACCAAGGACGCCACAAAAATCGCCTCAAACTTTGGCGCCTTAGAAAAATCCAAATTCGCATAAGGATTTTGATTCTTGATAAAGTCAGCTGGAATTTTCGCACCCAGCAACGTTTCGATCTTTGCAGCGAAGCCAGACTCAGAAGACTCTAAGGTTTCAATAGAGTCTGCACCTTGTGCACAGGTCATGTTCGCAAATCTGCCATTTAAAAAGAACGCATCTATCGAATCCCGTGCCTCCGCAGAATTATAGTTACAACCTTCACGGGCGGTATTCAGCGTTTGCAAAAATGGAAACGCTTTGGTGTCTTTAATGAACTTCACTCCCCCGACAAGCTGAGGCTTACTGCGGTCCCAAAATTTCAGAACGCATTCGTTCACCTTCGGTGTCAGAGTCAAACGTGCCTCTGCTAAGTCAACCTGGAAGGAATCCCCTTTGGCCCCATTGTCACACGTGACCTTGAACGTAAGATTTTTAAGTTTGCGGTTCCCTTTGTGGAACAGGGCAATTTGCGAGCTCTGAGTCGAGTTGGAAGTTAGAAAAAATTTAACTGGGTTGGACTGTGCATTCAGCGGATAGTCCAGAATATTTTCAAGAGAAAGCTGGTCAATGACCGTTGCCTGACTGACGATTCCTAGACCGAACACCATTGTGAATGCCACAAAACCTAAGCACTTTGAATTGAAGGAAGACGGCTTTTTCATAAAACTCCATCGTATCATTTTGAGACATCCGCAATCGCAGGAACCAACATCATTTCTAAGAGCAATTTGCATACCTTCTTAGAACTCGATATAGACGTCTTGGCCTTCTATCTTTTAGACATGGACGCAGTTCAGTTCGCATATTGTAAAGTGACATTTTACAAAGAGTCATTTACCAAGATAGATATGAGTAATTTTTCTCTCCACTGGAAAAACATTTCCATCACTAAGAGACTCTACATCATCCTCGGGACCATGGGGTTCTTAATCACTTTAGAGCTCTTGGTACTATGGGCTTCTATGAATGCGCTGATCGCTGCCAGAGCCCTCGTCGCAGGGGAAAGTATTTGGTCCAAAGCTCAGAAGAATGCCGTTATCTCCTTGCTTCAATATCAGAAAACATCCGACCCTAAGTTTTTTGATTCCTACCAACAGCAGATTAGGGTCATAAAAGGCGATCAAAAAGCCCGCATCGCGCTCTTACAAAAAGAGCCTGACTACAAGACAGCAGCAGAAGGTCTTCTGGAAGGACAAACCCATCCCCACGATGTGCAATTCGAGATGGACTTTATCGTTCGTTTGCAAAACGAACCTCACGTCGCAGAATCTATTAGTATCTGGACGGAAGGTGATGCGCTGGCCGCCAAACTTGACAGCCTGGCAAATCAACTTCGTGATGATATTATCGCAAACAAATCAGAGTCGCAAAAACAGGACACAGTTTCCAGCATTTACGCCATCAATGACCAACTCAGTATTTTAGAGAACAAATTCTCTTCCTCCCTTGGCAGTGGCGCCCGCTGGATGGAACGAGTGCTTTTATTTACTCTGCTTTTGGCGACAGTTTTGGTTGAGGGCACAGGTATCACTTTAACCATTTTCTTAGCCCGACATTTAACTCGAACCATCCGTGAACTGAACAGAGCCGCCGATCGTATTGGTCAGGGAAATTTTTCTATTTCCGTTCCCGTCGAGTCCAAAGATGAATTAGGAAAGCTCGCCTCGTCTTTGAATAAGATGAGTCAGGACCTCGAACTCAGTGTCGAAAAGCGCCTTCACGCAGAACAATCCAGCAAAACGAAAAGTCAGTTCTTGGCAAACATGAGTCATGAAATCAGAACACCCCTCAATGCTATTTTGGGGTTTACAGAGTTACTGAAAGACGACGACCTTCCGCCCGAAGAAAGAAAAAAGTATTTAAACATTATCGAAAGAACTGGCGAAAATCTGAGCGCCCTTATCAACGATATTTTAGATTTATCGAAAGTCGAAGCCGGACATATAGATTTATCAAAATCAGAATTCTCTTTGCCAATTTTGTTATCAGAAACTCGAGACGTTATTCAAAGTATTGCTAATAAAAAAAATCTCGCGGTCGTGTTTGAGGTCTCTGAAGATTTGCCCCAAACAATCTACTCAGACCCCTTAAGACTCCGCCAAATCCTGATGAATCTTTTGAACAATGCAGTCAAATTCACGGAACAGGGTTTCGTAAAAATGACTTGCCACTGTAAAGACGACCAGCTCATCTTTACCATCCAAGATTCAGGCATCGGAATTAAACCCGAAGAAAAAGACGTTCTTTTTAAACCCTTCAGTCAAATTGACAGTTCCCTATCCAGAAAACACGAAGGCACCGGGTTAGGATTGGTTCTTTCTCGACGCTTAGCTGAGCTATTGGGAGGCTCGGTACTGCTGCAAACATCGACCTCAAACAAAGGCAGCACCTTCGTCGCCACAGTCTCACTTGAAGAGCCTCTTCTGGAAAATAGACCTGTCAGCATAACGGCTTCAGATTACCAAGAGGCTTCAAAAAGAACTAAACTCAAAGGTTGTCGTGTGTTGTTAGTCGATGATGTCACAGACAATATTCTTCTGATGGAACATTTTTTAAAAAAATACGATGTGAAAATTGATCAAGCCTCCAATGGGCTTGAGGCCATTGGAAAAATTTCTGAAAATCAATATGACGTGGTTCTTATGGATATTCAAATGCCCGTGATGGATGGGCATACGGCCACTCAATATCTTCGTGCGCAGGGAATCACAATTCCAATTATTGCCGTTACCGCCCATGCAATGAAGGAAGACAAAGAACGATCTTTGGAAGCCGGTTGCAACGATTACTTAACCAAACCGATTAAACCCCAGCTTTTATTCCACACGATTGCTGCGCATATTAAAGACAGGGTAACGGTGGGATAGGAACGGCAACCATTTTGCCCTTTACAATAAATCTTCTAGCAATGATTTAATCTGATCAAAAAACTGCGGTTGACATAAAGGCTTACCGGAAGCCGCTTTGATTTCACGCGATGCTTTAGGTTCACTGACCGGTACGGCCCGCTTGGAGCTGCGCTTTTCTTTCTTCGTAGGAGCAGTATCTTTAAGAAAACACGGATCCCATTTTTCGGAAATAACATGGCCAGCCCGCGTGTCTTGGAAGGCGGAAGCATAGACTTCCTCCCCATCAGCCAGAACCAAAAAACGATACTGGATTTCGTACTGATACTTCAACCAAACTTCGGCCGTGTGTTTCACGGATCTTTTGGTTTCTACGGTTTTCATTGCAAACCTTTGCACGAAACCAAATTGATCAGTCACTTCAAAATACAGCGAATCCCCGTCGCGTAAAACAACGTTAGAAAGCTCTACATTGGTGACAACCTTGTCACCAATGGGCTTTGTAGAATCTAAGAAAAGTGGATTGATGGTGCTCAAGCCCACATTTCCGTCGCAAGATTTGCCAAAGCAAGACCTGCGGGATTTTTTGGCGAATATTCATGCATTGGAAGATGTCTGTGGTGAGACTCTTCAACCACGATAGATTCCGGAATGTAGTTATTGAAAACCGGAATTGTATAGTTCGTGCGAAGATCACTAATGACTTTCTCAACAATGCGACGGGTACGGTATTTAGAAATAATAATACCACGGACATCAACTTTGTGACCCAAGCCCATATGAATATGCTTCAACGTCTCAAGGATAAGTTCGATCCCCTTTAACGAGAAGTACTCCGGACAAATCGGGATCACAATGTCTTTGGAAGCGATCAAGGCATTGACCGTCAACAATCCCAATGAAGGTGAACAATCGATAATAATGATGTCATATTGTTCTTTAACTTCTGCCAGGCATCTTTTAAGAATGCTTTCGCGACCAAACTTTGACGCCAAGATGATTTCGATACCACTAAGCATGATCTCTGATGGGATCACGTCAATTCCAAAGGATTCAGAATGAACGATGGCATCTTCGGCCTGGATTTCAGACGTCAGAACGTCATAGATCGTGTCCTCAAACTCCTCGTCCCCAAAAATGGAGCGAGTTGCTGAAGATTGGGGATCTAGGTCGATCAATAGGATTTTCTTCCCTGCCTTAGCCCACTGTGATGCGACGTTGATTGCTGTCGTCGTTTTAGCGACGCCGCCTTTTTGATTAATAAATGAAACAACACTTCCCATGTGGATTCCTCCGCTGAATTCTCGCCTTTAGGCTAGCTTTTTTTACCCCTGAGAAGAAGCAAGAGCTGCTTTCGGAGTTAATTCAGGCCTAAGGTCTAGTTTTCTGCCGACCAAATGGCCCCTTTAGATCAGCTTAAGATCTTTAGGAAATTCCTTCCACTCATCCATGCGTGGATCATCAAGGTCAGCAACGCCCTCGGGCAACGACTCTCTGGCATTCCAGGCAATATTGAGATGATGATACATATGTTGCACGGATTTATAATATTCTTCGTGGCTCATGCCTTTACGAATGCGACTCATCACGATCTCGATTTCTTCTTCGAGCTCCTGAAAGTTGTATAGAATGAATTTAGTATTCAATGAGTCCCCCTTAGTTCTGCTGGATTCATCAATATCCAGAACACCTGAATTGTTGTCAATGTAGGGAAAGCGAGCCACCACCACAATCCCGACTAAATATATTTAGAAGCTTCATCGCTTTTGCCTTTACACATTTTTGATTTCTTGTTCTGATTTTGTCTTATTAACACGAGGGTCTTCGACTTTAAATCTCAGGTATTGAACGTGGCCCTTACGACTAAGGAACTGAGTCCATGCAAAGTAAAATCCCCAAAAAGCATCAACCCAAAGGGTTCGAGATCCTGCATGAAGATCTTGATATCATCGTTGGCAATAAAGCTCCGGGCCTTCTAACCGTCGCTGCAAAATGGGAACGTGAGAATACCGTGCACGGCCTTTTGAATCAATATGTTCGCAAAGGCAATCCACGCTCGACAAAATGTGTGTTCGTCGTCCACCGCCTTGACCAAGCTACTTCGGGACTCTTGGTGTTTGCGAAAACGGAAGAGGTGCAACAGTTTCTGAAAAATGACTGGAAGGCCTCAGTTAAAACGTACTATGCAATCGTCCATGGTCATTTGAAAAATAAAAAACATCGCATCGAAAGCTATCTGAGCGAAGACGAAGAGTACGTTGTTCATTCCAGCAAAAACTCTGACGAAGGTAAGCTGGCCATCACTGAGTATGAAGTCTTGAAAGAAACTGACAAATTCAGTTTGGTCAAAATCAACTTACTAACGGGTAAGAAAAACCAAATCCGTGTACACTTTGCGGACCTAGGTCACCCATTAGTCGGCGACAGCAAGTACGGAAAAGGGCCTAGCAAGTTCAAAGATCTTTGTCTGCATTCCGCGGGACTCGAGTTTACTCATCCGCACAAAAAAACACGTATGAAATTCACGGCCCCCGTCCCACGTTATTTCAACGCCTTAGTGGAATACAATTATTCCGCGGAGACTCCGTCCGTTAAATAACCGCAACGCTCGCGTGTTATTACACAGACAAACTGGTGTTGCTCCAAAGACACCTCCTTGCATAGTCTGATGTGCAAAAGAGGTAAACATGGTTCAATCTCTAGTGAAGTTATCATTGTTCAGTGGCATTTGTTTCTGGTCTCTTCTAACGCTGGCAGAAGGGATTACGAAAACTTCTGAAGTCTATAACTATATAGATGACCCCGCTGTTTCAACCAAAGTCGTCATCGACTTGAGATCTAAGGGCAAAGAAATCTCTTCGGCATTTTATGGAGCCCATATTGACTCGGGCTCCCCTGCCCCCGCAGCATCCTTGATTAAAGACCTCGGCGTTGGAATGATCCGCATGGGCGGAAACGAGTACGACGTTTTCAATTGGAAAAATGGCTATGCCCTTACTGAATCAGGCCTTCGCACCCTTCCTGGGTTTGTAAACACCGCTAAAGCACTGAACCAGTATCAAGTGCCCGGCGTCTATCAAATAAATCTCCATGGCTATCAACCAGAACTCGTCAACGACAACTATGTTTTGAAAAGAACCTTCACGGCCTCCGCCGCTGCAGATCTTATTAAGACACTCAATGGAAAGCAAAACCTCGGACTGGTTCACTTCAGTCTCGGCAATGAACCAGAACAATGGTACGAAACTCATTCTCAAGCAGGGAACACCCAAGCCATTTCCGCCGATGAGTATATTCAACGCTATATTGATTTCGCCCTGGCTATTCGCAAAGCCCAAGAAGAGGTGAATGGGAATCCTAACAGCATCAAGCTGTGGGGCCCTGAAATGTCTGCTTCGTGGCTTGATTGGAATACGGGTAACTTTGCTAAAGACTGTCAGTGGCATGGAACCAATATCGGACAGGTCGTTTGCTCTTATGGCAACGGGGCCTTTCAAAATTTCTTACCTTACTTTTTAGATCGTGTTGCCAAAGCGGAAAAAGATCCGAAGGTGAATCCTCGACACTATAAACTTTTGGATTATTTCTCATTTCACTATTACGCCACTTTGCGCACGAAAATTTCTGACGTTGGATCCATCATCGCAGATCCCGACGGAAACCAATGGATTTCCAAAATATTGGAATCCACCCAAGTCCTGACCAACCCGAACTACGTCAATAATTATGACATGAGTTCTTATCGCAAGATTAAATCCAACGTTTTTGGTCGAATGAAAATGTGGCGCGATACCTATTATCCAAGTGCAAAACTAAGTCTCAATGAATTTGCCGTGGATTCAGACTATCGCAGCACGCGGTACCATCCCATTGTTCGTCCCCTCTATATGGCAGACGTTATCGCCAGTGCCGCGACTCAAGGGATTGATTTTTTTAACAACTTTATTTTAAACAGTGCTCCTGGTGACAACTCTGCCTGGGCTATGATCGACGGCGATCGCCCAACAAATCTGTATTATATGTATGCCCTCTTCAGTAATAACTTTAAAGGAGCGATTCTGAATACGGCGGACAACGCCAATGATGTCATAAATTCCTATGCCGTGGATGCCGATCCATTCATACAGCTCGCGCTGATCAACAAAAGTCCCACGGACAAGAAAGTACAAATCTATTTCCAATCGGATCGACTTATGAAAGTGGCCACTCACCTAGTTCCGGGATGGTCTTCGTCGATCTTAAAAATAGATAAGCGCTTGCCACGCAATGGTGGGACCCTAGACGTCTCTCAATTCGGAGCCACCGAAATGGCAATCACTAAGGATCCCAAATATGACAAATACCCTTAGCAATCCCTAGGGGTGTAGGTAACTTTTAATAATCGTTATCACATCAGCGACTTTTTCTGCGAAGTTTGACTTCGCAGAAATTTTTTGAAAATGCGGATGACCAGACCACACCTGCTCTAAACGTCGTCCGCTTTCTAAGCTTTGTTCGTAGTCATGAAATCTGGCTTGATGAATGCCGCCAAAAAATTCTTTTGGCGGCAGATCCAAGAACAACACGACATCATAGTTCCCATATTCGTGCTCTTTATTGACCTGAAAGCGCTGAAGGTAATCTTCAGGGCCGGGCGGCCAAAAGCCTGCTCCATCCAATTTCGCGCGATCCAGAACCATATGTGTAGCTTCAGGGTGCTTTCTGCTGCAGATGTTTTCGAGGTTCTCTTGAACATGCAGGATCGTCTGCTGAAAAATCGCAATCTGTTCTAGGTCCCCATGAGACGGAGCCGGGAATCCGCCCGCCAATAACACCACTGCGCTTTCCGGAACCAATGCCAAGTTGGGCAAAGCTTGCTTTTGCAGCTCCGCAAGAATGGAACTTTTCCCTGATGACGGGGCTCCAGTTAAAACAATCTTGATCAGACCTGGCGATAGTTTGGCCACATAAACCTCAACTTAATAAACAAAAAAAATACACAACTCTTCAATTTTGTAGCACTCTGTTTTGTGGTTACAAGACAATTCACCAGAGATCAGCATCTGATATTTCAAGGCCTTAAACATTCAGAACATCCTTGCTCTTGCTGACGAACAGTTTTACTGTCATTCTCTCCAAAAGGACTCCAATGTCCTCAGAAAGTCCGAGCCATCCATGTCAAAGTCTTTGAATCTTCTGCTTGCTGCGGCCGTAGGAATCATCGCCGCTAATCTTTACTATGCTCAACCTCTCGTTGCCTTGATCGCAAAGTCCCTTGAGTTAGACCCCTCCAAAGCGGGTTTGGTGGTAACACTGACGCAAATCGGATACTGTCTTGGAGTCCTTTTCATCGTCCCGTTGGGAGATCTCGTAGAAAATCGCCGCCTTATTTTGAGCATGATTCTAATCGCCACCGTTTCGATCTTGGGTTTAGGCTTTGCCACGCAATTGGTTCCCTACTTTGTAGCCGCTTTTTCTGTGGGCTTAGGAGTTTCTGCAGTGCAGATCATAGTTCCTTATGCTGCGCATATGACGACGCCGGAAAACAGTGGTCGTATTGTGGGCAGCCTTATGAGCGGTCTGATGGTGGGCATAATGCTTTCCCGCCCTATTGCAAGCGTCTTAACGGATTTGGTTTCCTGGCATGCTGTGTTTTATTTATCCGCGTTGCTCATGATTATTTTGGCTTTTGTTCTTTATAAAACCCTGCCAGAGCGTCGCCCTCTCCATGATGGATTGAAGTACTCGGAACTGCTGACCTCCATGGGATCCTTGGTTCTTCACACTCCTGTTTTGCGTCGTCGCGCTATTTATCAGGCTTGTATGTTTGGGGCCTTTTGCTTGTTCTGGACAGCGTCTCCGCTATTGCTTTCGGGGCCCGAATTTCATTTAAGCCAAACGGAAATTGCCGTCTTTGCTTTCGCGGGAATTGCCGGGGCTATCTCTGCCCCATTCGCCGGTAAATACGGCGATCGTGGTTTCAGCCGCTCAGTCACAGCTTTATCCATGATTTCAGGAATTGTTTCTTTCCTGATGACACATCTGTTCGCACCGGGCTCGCTGGGCGCGTTGGCGTTTCTGGTGCTCAGTGCAATTTTGCTCGACGCAGGTGTCACTGCGAATTTAGTAACAGGACAACGTGCAATCTTTGCGTTGGAAGCTCGATACCGCAGTCGTTTGAATGGCCTTTATCTAGCCATCATATTTGTAGGCGGTTCTTTGGGATCTTTCATTGGAGCCTGGGCCTATGCTCGTGGCGGTTGGCCCTTGACGTCGTTGATGGGTCTTCTGTTCCCAACAACAGCGTTACTTTACTTTGCAACAGAATGGTTCACAGGATTTCAGAAAAAATAAGCGGATGCTTTTCGTTACTAAGGCCCACAACTTATTAAGAGTTGCGGGCAGTTGTCAGACTCAACATGATTTTTTCTTACGGCTTATTAGTTGAGCCCAACACTTGTGGCTTCACCAAAATGGACTGATAAACCTTATAGTTGCGCTTTACTAAGCGAACATATTCACGGGTTTCGGTATAAGGAATCATCTCTACGAAAAGGTCTACGTTTTCAGTTGGATAACGTTTCTGCCACTGACGAACAATCGCCGGGCCCGCATTGTAAGCTGCTAACGCTAACTCCACGGAACCAAAGTCCTCGATCAACCCAGCCAAGAATTCGGAGCCCGCGTGAATGTTCTTTTCAGGGGACAACAACTGACGTGGTTCTCTGATTCCATATCTTTTTGCCGTCGGATAAATCAACTGCATCAAGCCCGAAGCCTTCGCGCGACTACGAGCTGCTTTATTAAATGCACTTTCTTGGCGAATGAGGGCTTTCACCAAAACCGGATCCGTTTTCGAAGTATTATCTACTATCTCTTTCCAATATCGAATCGGGAATAACAAAGC
>JBJTMR010000133.1:0-4866 GCA_046070625.1 Bdellovibrio sp.
CCAGGCATCAACCATCGATCCGTCGTTAAATACACAATAGTCATATTGCTTATTGTCCGCAGATTTCAAAATGCGATTCTTAGAACCAACGTCCCAACAGTATTTCGCAGCAGGATCACCCGCAAGTGGAGTCTTATTCTGACTTTCAGGCTTTGGCTTTCCAGAAAATACCGTCCATGCATCACAAGATGGTTTGCCATTCTTTAAACAGTTCGCTGAGAATTGTGTTTTTTGTATTTCTAAAGTTTTAACCTGCTCATACCTTTTCCCGTCGTATAAACGAAGAGTCAGTTCGGCAGCTTTTATTGGTAAGCTGTGTAAGCAAACTATTAATGTGGAAATACTCGCTAATTTTATTTGTCTACAAACCATGATAATGTATTTTCCTTATAGAATGTGCTATCAAGCACTGCTCGAGCATCAATCCAGCCGCCATCATTTTTATTCTGCCAGCCTTGCCCCCAGCTATTAACTACTTTTAGAGAATCTCTACATTCATTTTTTTGATTACAAACTTTTCGGTAGCCAGAAACTACAACTGCATGCTCTTCAGCACAGTGTTCAGAGGGAGCCTTGTCGCAACAAATTCCTTCCAATGCAAGTGGACGGCCTGCACTCAATACGGACTTTATATTTTTAATTGATTCGTCGTAATTACCTTTTCCAGTATTGGGATAAAACTCGACACCGACTTTGCCTTTATTTGAAAAGAATACCCATCGAGACGGACGAAGACATTCAGGTGGGTATAAAAGTTTGTATAGAAAATGCTCATATGTGTCTTGCGCAAACGCTGCGAGAACGTCTTGATTTGATTTCTTCACATCCAAGTTTAGATCTTTGACAAACTTCCCCAGCTCTTCTGCCTGATCGTTGCCACCTGATGCATATGAATCCGCAGTACATGTAGGACATTTTTTTTTGAAGGTCGTATATTTTTCTTTAAGACTTTTCCATACTTTATCTTGAAGTATCGAGGCTTCTTTGGCTCCACCAACATCAGCAAGGACTTTATCCAAGGACATACACTCTTCTGAAGCACTACTACCGGCTCTAATTGCCACACGTTGAGTCACGTTGGAAATCGCACCGCCCTCTCGGATCTCGGAAGGAAAAGTACCTGGTTGCTTATCTTCTGACTGACCAAATTGAGCTAGGTCCAAGGGGGAAAAAATCTCTTTATCACTTATTTGGGAGCAGTCTTTAACCTTATTCGCTCTACAATTTTCAGCTGTAAGGAGAGTTGATGCTGCAGTTGAATAGCAAATTCCGATAGTGTCTTGAGACATGACTGGTGGCATATTTTTAACTTCGACCGCAGAACTCGATTGCGCGGAGTATGCGCCATTAAGTGTATTTAAATTGCATAATCCCGCTTTAGCGATGCCACTGAATAAAGTAATTACTATAAAGAAGTGTCTCATAATTCATTATTCCTAATTTGAGACATTCACGGATAGCAAAACCTCAATCACCTATACCTTGGGCCAGAGGAAATAATCGCAAATTCAAAAGTGTTTAAGGATACCTAACCAAATACCGAAATGATCACAAATGAGGCGCCTGTTTATCATCATGATTTTACTTCAATATATTTCCAGCCTGGCACTGGCAGGAAACTTGCGTCCCTTTTCGACAGATCAAGTTATCTATCTGACAAATCAACCTGGAAAACGCATACTTGCTTACAAAGACTATGAAGACATCCGAGTAGATTCAGACCTCGATGGCAAAGTAGATTTTTGGGAAATTAAACGTGGCTCATTCGATATCGTCTATCACTATAAAAATGGCAAACCCCGTTATCTTAAGATTTCAAAATTTGAACATGGCAAAATCAAAGAGATGCTTTACGTATTTGGATCAAATCCAAAAAAGAAGTTCTTTGAAAGAGCCGCCCGAGTTATGAATGGTGTGTTGGATCCAATTTGCAAAGAAGAAAAATCTGTATTCAAAGAGCTGGAAGGTTTTCCGAAGGAATTTAATAAAGCCACTATCATTAGAAATATTGATAGCTATTTAGATGATAGTTGTTTTAAACCTGAATATGATAATCAAAAAGATGTACTAATCGGTATTTTAAAAGATGTTATTATTGACGGTACCGAAGCAAAAAACTCCTTTCATGAATGCATTCAAAGCCAGCCTGTGGTCACAAAGATCGCAGGAAAAGATTCCAATACAATTTTAGGCTTACAAGTTCTATCTGCAAAATATTCATTGCAAATGAAACGTATGGCCCAAGCAGATGAAAGCTCTAAGGGTCTTATCACGTGTGAAATGGGAAATGAGACAAAAGCGAATTACAAAGAAAACGGCAAAATCACATTTCTATTCGCCAAAGATCAAGACCTTTCCCAGAAAAACGAGACGTTAAAAAGTCTTCTTCGGCACGAATTTCTTCACAAGGCAGGACTGACTGATGAGAAGTTCACTGATAAACTAGTAAGTCTTTGTTCTAGCTCGAAAGATCGATTCGAAACAAAAAAAGTAACCGCGGGTAATAACAAATCCAGCGGCCTCATCATCGACAACGTCAATGATGCAAGCAATACTGCCTCAAAAACACAAGCTGCCTCCACAATCAACTCAAAGCCTTTTTCCATGACGGTCGTACTAAATGACGATATCCTAAATTCAGTTGCCAGTGATACCGCCGGCAACACCAAGTCCGAAACCGCATCAGCCGACAACGCAAAAACCTCAAGTCAAAGATCAAGAGCCCCAGCCAGCGCAACTGGCGGCGGCAGCTCTGGAGTAGACATGAAATCCGAAATCGCCCAAGCACAGGCGATTGCTCCTTCCGCAGAAAAACTCGCACAAACAAAAGTCGACAGATCCCCAGAAGGCATTCAATCCGCAGTTAAAGAAAGCGTCGCCGAAAGCGCTCCGGTTCTACGCATGGCAAATCAAGTAATGGGCGCCGCAAATACTCCGGCAGTCGCTTCTTCAGCATACGTGGCCGAAGTACCAAAAGCAGATATCACAGCAACACCTTCTTATGAATCAGGCTCTTCTTCCGGTGGTTCAAGCTCAAGTGACTCCAGCTCTAGTAGACGATATCAATCCAAAAACGGCCGATACCAAAGCTCTTCAGAAACCGTGGCTTCCAGTGAAGGACCTAAGGTTATAACAACATCACGAAATGGGTTGGCTGCGGGGGAACGTGTTGTAGAGGAAGTTGATCTGACCAAGGGAACGAACTTTAAAACTACAAACGCTGCCACACCTTCTAGGGGACAAAGCAATGCTTCACGGGAAGCGCCCGCAGATCGGATTACGGCCGCTCCCAAGGCACCTATCGGCGCAGTGCCTGCAGCCCCTGCAAACCCAGGTGGCGAGCTGGCGTCACCTGGAGCGATCAGTATAGGCGGTGGAGGCTCCTCAGTATCTTTGAGTGGCCCAACCAACATCAATGTCCCAGAAAATCGCAGAGTCTCTGGCACTCGAGCTCCTGCGTCCACAGCAAGCGCACAAAATACTCCGACGTCTTCTCGTGAAGAAATCGTTACGTTCTTAAGTAGTGGTTCTTATAGTGTTACGAGAAGCAAATTGCGTGATGCAAAATTCGTCAATACTTTGAAAAGTAATAAAGTGACGATCATCGATCTGTACGGGAACTCATTCGGTGCTTCTAAAGGGGATGTGATATTCCTCGACGAAGGAAACAAATTCGTTCGCCAGAAATAATCACACGCCTAAAACTACAACGGATACTTCCTAAAAATTTCCTCTAGAAATTCTTTATTATCGCCAGTAAGCATAATCCCTGAATTGAAAGACCCGTGGCCCTTTGTGTGAACTCCGACGACCAGGCTTTTCCCATTAAAGCCCGCCACCACTAAAGCGCTACCGCTCATGCCACCAAAGGTGTCGCAATTATACTGTGGTAACAGAGGCTGTTGATTGGGCACATAGAAGTCACATGCAGCGATCCACATAGTTCCAGAATCTTTGTCCCCTGGATAACCCGTGATCGTACCACTTGCCGCAAAACCGCCAAGAGCCGAAGAACTATTTTGAAAGCCCGCCAGATCCCAACCGATCTCAAGCCATCCAGTTCTAAGACCCACTGGCTCAGCCAACACCAAAATGGCAAGATCCTGGCGATCATCACCAGCCACGTAAGAAGACGGGGCATGAACCTGCAAAACCTTTATACTTCCATAAGGATCTAACGATCCATTTCGGGCGGGGGAAAATGTATGAACGGGAATCCAAGAAGCCGCTTGTTGATCATAAACACAGTGAGCCGCCGTCAGCACCAAGCGTGGTGAAATCAGGGTCCCAGTACAGAAGTCTTCCACTTGACCAAAGGATCTTAAGACAGGGATATTCGTAATGGTGACGGGCATTCGGCTAAGCTCTCCGACAACAGAGGCATGGGAGGCCATTGAAACCGCACAGACAGCAACAAACACAAGCTTTGAAATTAGATGAGTCATAAGTTTTCCTAGTAAGTGAATTCCTAACATATTTGGAACTCTTCCGAAGGCGTATTTCAATTTCTAGAAGAATTTTCATAAACATGGTGGAGTTCATGACTGGTGCGCAATACTTAACCCTCGACCAAGGCCCCGCTACTTTCCCTGCAAGGACCTTCAAGGACCCGGAATTCCCATAAATAAAACAACCACTTAAGTCCTTTCGTCATTCGTCCGAATAAACAAAAAGAAGTCAAAGTACACCCAAGGAGTATGTTTTGTTCGCGAAAGGCAAACGCAACAAATCAATGGTTCTATTAATCGTCGCAACCTTTTGGTTGTGCTACGTGGGCATTACTGCGACTCAATTTTATTTCAACGTCGCGGATATGACTGATCGAGTGGTGGAAAACAAGCAATCACAAATGATCTATGTTGAAGA
>JBJTMR010000134.1:0-12574 GCA_046070625.1 Bdellovibrio sp.
CCGCCCAGTCCATAGGCAAATCTGAATTATTTTCATCCAGGTCAAACTGCACGCTTAAACGATCCGGCAGTGAGGACCATCTCTGCTTATGGTTTGGGGCCTTCTTTAAACAAGGAAAAAGCTCACCGGCCACTTCGTGGCGCAACGCCTGCGCCCAGTGAAATGCATGGTCATCTTTGCCAGTCGAAGACGGCGCAGGAACAATACGAATCGGCCGATCTAACGCTGACAAGCTCAAACGCCTCTGAACAAAGCGCCCAGCCCAATATCCCCAATCGCTGAATGATCTAGAACCCTTTAAGTTCACCAGTTGGCTAGAAAGCAAGTTGCTGGCCCCTGGACTCCACCGAAAGGCCGCATACATATCAAATGTCAGTAACTGGGAGTGTTCCAGTGTTGCTGATAAATAGCTGGAAACCAGATCAAGGCAAGGATTACAAAGAAGCCCTTCTGTCTTCAAAAATGATCCGCAATGCAAACACGAATGCGCTCCAGAACTTATAAGCTTGCTGATCAACCCCATAAGGCTTTCCATAGCAAATTCAGATCCACGTTTCAGTTCCCTTTGACAAGACTCTAAGCCCGTCCTAGAAATCATTTTGAGGGGATTCATGAAACATTTCTTTATTTATATTTTTAGCTTCGCCTTGTTTGTGCCAATAATGTCGGAGGCCGGTCTGTCGGCACATCGCTTCGCTAATCAGCCCCATACTCAAGCAAAAGCTCATGCCATCAGCAAAAAACTTTTTTCATTTCAACTGCAGCTGCAACAACCCGTAGATGACTCAAATCTGACTCGTGCAACGGATCCTGAGAGTCTGTCCAAACCTTTAGAAGCCCTTGATCTAAGTACAATTCCAGACGTCGGATCCTATGCAGATCTGGAAAATCAGTTTCGCATGATTCGTGATACACGGTATTTGGAAACTTCAGAGCCTTCTTTTCCGCGCCGTCTTACTTGGCTCTATCCTGATGACGGATGCTACGCTCGCGCGCAATTAGCGGCTGAACATTTGGTTGAAAGTAACTTCGTCACCCCGAAGAAAGTCTTCGCCTTTGGCGATCTTTCGGCAAAAACTGTGAATTCCCCTTATGGGTCTGTGCAGTGGTGGTATCATGTTGCGGTCATTTATCGCGTGGGCAATCAGCCCTATGTTCTTGATCCCGCAATAAGCCCGGACGCGCCCATGCCGTTGAATGCGTGGAATAGCGCAATCAATGGTGGTAATGATCATGTTACTTACGTCGTTTGCTCGAAAGATACTTTTGATCCGGATGGGGACTGCTTAAAACCAGCTCCTATTAGCGATACATTTGCAGATTCAGAGCAACGAGGCTTTCTAAGCTTGGAGTGGGATCGTCTGCTTCAATTAGATCGTGAACCCCAAAAAGAGTTAGGTGAGTTCCCGCCTTGGCTCAATAACTAGATATTGTGATAAGGAATCTTTTTGATGATGGTGAAGGCACGGTAGATCTGTTCTAGACTCATTGCCTGAGCCATCAAATGGTTCATCACCATCGGCGAAAGAGCCACTTTTAAATCAGCTCTTTTACGAACTTCCTCATTCACCCCAAAAGCGCCACCAATAATAAAAATACAGCGCTTCTTAGAACTACCAAGGATGTTTTCAACTTTTTTAGAAAACTGAATCGAATCAAAGACTGATCCGCGCTCATCAAAAAGAACAACATAATCATCACTGTTTATATTTTTAAGAATGAGTTCGGATTCTTCGTTGCGCTTAAAGTCTGCATCTTCACGCGCAGACTTTTTGGCTTTTAAGGACTGAATTTCAAATGGAATAAAAAACGAGATCTTCTTCTTGTACAACCCGCTGACCTCATCAGCCCACGCTTCTTTGGCCGTTGCAAGGTTGTACAATACGAATTTCATTAACTATTGCTTTCCAACGTAAGGATCTTTAAGGCCTAAATCTTTGCCTTCTCTCCATAGGTTCTCAAGACCGTACTCCATACGAACAAAATCATAGAACACATGGACGATCAAAGAACCGTAATCAACCAAAACCCAACGGCCTTCATCCACACCTTCCACAGATTGTGGATGCACGTTGTATTCTTCCTTAACCGCAATCACGATATTTTCAGCCATCGCTGTCGCATGACGAGTCGATGTACCAGAAGCAATCAATGTGAACTCGCTTGGCGCGGTCATATTTCTTAAATCAAAACCGCGAACGCTGATCCCTTTGTTAGCAAAAAGGATGTTTCCACAGAATTCAGTGAATTTTGTGAAATCGCCAATGCGATCGCCAAGGTTGCGGTAAAGTTTGTGTTCTTTGATGTATGTTTCAACAGATAACGCCAGATATTTTTCAACTGGTTTACCTGTACGAAGCCATTTACGAACTTCAGAAGAAGAAATCTCAATATCACGCAAAGTGATGAATTGAATGTTACGACCTGTTGTTAACTCGATGAAGTTGAAATCAAAGTCAGCAACAAGTGGTTTCAAATATCCTGGCATCTCATCAAGAGATTCCGGCATATCGTAACCAGGACGAGTTGTAACAACCAAGTTTGTTTCAGCCAAAATTTTGGAATAGTCTTTCCATTGGCTAAGCTCTTCAAATTTGTCTGCGCCAACGATTAGATACAAATCTGACGCTTCGTAGGTTTTACGAAGGTTCATCACTGTATCAATTGTATAGCTCATGCCGCCACGTTGCAGCTCTTGGTCATCAACATAGTACATGTCACCATATTGATTAAACGCCATTTTAGTAAGTTCCAAACGCTGTTCAGACGTTGGACCTTCCACTGGAGTTTTAAGTGGATTTTGTGCTGCCGGAACCACATGGATTTTGTTCAAACCCATTTTTTTTGCCACTGTTTGAATGGCATTAATGTGACCCATGTGAGGAGGATTAAAGCTTCCGCCAAAAATACCAATTTTCATTATTCTACGTCCTTCAAAACCTGACGACCCAACTCAATTACAAGTTCGTTGATGTTCTTACCCGTAACAGCAGAGATAGCTAATGGGTTAGAGCCGATGATTTTTTTGAATTTCATTTTAAGTTTGTCTAGTTGATCAATGCTGAGAGTATCAATTTTGTTGAGCACGACAAATTGAGGACGTGTGGAAAGAGGGAAAAATCCTTCCTTGTCCTGATTGCTCTCATCGTACATTTTTAATTCATAATTAATATCTTCAAAATCTTGAACCGGATCGCGACCAGATACGCCAGAAACATCCACCAAGTGAATGAAAACGCGGGTGCGCTCTACGTGTTTCAAGAACTGAATGCCTAGTCCTACGCCTTCGTGTGCGCCCTTAACCAAACCTGGAATATCGGCAACAACAAATGAGCTGTAGTCTCCAGCTTTCACGACACCCAAGTTAGGGGTCAACGTCGTGAACGGATAATCTGCAATTTTTGGTTTTGCTGCAGAAATACGAGAAATTAAAGTGGATTTACCTGCATTCGGAAAGCCAATGATACCAACGTCAGCGATCAGCTTTAGTTCAAGCTTCACGTCGACTTCTTCGTTTTCTTCGCCAGGTTGCGCATATTCCGGAGCTTGATTCGTGCTGGATTTGAAGAACTCATTCCCCTTACCACCACGGCCACCTTTAAGAATCACGTAGTCGTTGATTCCCGTCATGTCCACGATGATTTCGCCATCAACAGTACGGATGACAGTCCCCTCAGGTACGATCATCACCAAGTCTTCGCCGTCAGCTCCGGCTTTTTGTCGGCCATAACCCATCTCACCGTTTTGAGCGGAGTATCTTTTGTTTTGTCTAAAGTCGACAAGCGAATTGATATGTTTGGATGTACGAATAATAACGTCGCCACCCTTGCCACCATCTCCACCATCTGGACCGCCACGAGGCATACCAGATTCTCTGCGGAAACTAATGCAACCAGGGCCACCACGGCCAGACGCTAATGTGAATTTAACTTCATCGATGAATTTCATTTTTCAGCACCACTTTATGGTTGAGATATATACAACAAAAAAGGAGCCAGGGATGGCTCCTTTTTTATGTATGAAAAATCTCTAGGTGCTTATCTAAGGAGTCTGATTAGACAGCTTTAGGATAAACACTAACTTTGAAGCGATCTTTTGCAAAACGCTCAAATTTAACAAGACCTTCAATAATAGAGTAGATCGTGTGGTCACGACCAATTTTAACATTGTTGCCCAAGTGGAATTTTGTTCCACGTTGACGAACGATGATTGTTCCCGCAAGAACTTTTTCTCCACCGAAGCGTTTTACGCCTAGGCGTTTACTCTGTGAATCACGTCCATTCTTTGTACTACCACCGGCCTTCTTACTTGCCATGACTAACCTCTCTTAAAAAATTGTCTTTACGCTTTTTTAGAAGTCTTTTTAGCTACTTTTTTCTTAGCGGTTGCTTTTTTAGCAGTCTTTTTAACTACTTTCTTAGCAACTTTCTTTTTCGCTACAGCTTTTTTAGCAGCTTTTTTTACAACTTCTTCGCCTTTTGATTTGTTAGCAGCACGATCTTTGCGAGCAGCAACACGAGCTTGTGCAGCTTCAGTGCGTTTCGCAGCAACGTCTACTACATTTGGCGTAGCATCTGTTTTTGTTGTTTTACCGTCTGGTGAAGTGATTGCTTTCACGAAAAGTTCAGTGAACTCTTGTTTGTGAGTCGCAAACTTTCTGTAACCTTGACGACGTTTCTTTTTGAAAACGATTTCTTTTTTAGTCTTAGCTTGCTTAGTAACTACAACAGTTACTTTTGCACCTTTAACTAGAGGTTGACCAACATGAGTGGACTCACCACCAACCATCAAGATTTCGTTGATATCAAACTCTGAGCCTAGTTTTTGTTCAACTTTATCAACTTGAACAACATCACCAGCTTGTACTTTATATTGCTTACCGCCCGTACGAATAATCGCGTACATTAGAACCTCCAGCTACCCGAATTAAGCCAGTGGTAAATGCCACCTCGCACTAGGCTTTGTCAACCTATTACATGCTATTTTTTTCAGCTTTTCAGGAAGAAGAAGAGGTTAGCTTTGGATCTGGAGCTTGGCAATAAAAAAGACAGGTTTTTTTAGAATCTAGATGTTCAAAAAAAACTGCGTTCTTCTAGTTACTTAGGTCTATTTTAAGGCTTTAAAAGTTCACGCTTAGCTGACTCAACCATTTTTAATTGAGGATTGTTTGCAACAGCCTCAACTAGCTTACGGTGAGTTTCATAGTTCATTCGCGCGGTAGGACTCGAGGAATTTTTACTAAGAATTTCACGCAATTGATTCTTTTCACGCTGAAGAGCGTCAAAGATATCTTGGGTCTTTCTGGCTTGATTCGCTTCAGATGCATAACTTTTTATAAAATAGTCAGATGCTTTGTCATATCGACCCGCATTGGCATTTGTTTTAGCACCGACCCAGTAATCCCGGCTCGTTTTCATCACGGATCTATCAGCCATTACGACTTCTAAAGAGTCCGCCGAAGCGATGTAATTTTTCTTTGCCTGATCCAGATTACCGGCGGCTCCGGCTCTTTCAGCGGCCAGCCGTTGAGCATTCGCATAGTTTTTGGCTGCTTGGGTATTACTCATACTCCCCGCTAAACCTTGGCGCATGAGCAATTCCCTATCGGCCTTACTAAAGCCTGCTGATTGCAAAGTATCGGCCTTCTGCTTTAAGTCAGCTGAGGAATACGTCAAATACCCACGGCCCGTGCCTTCTGCGACCTCGTGAGCCTTTATAAGTGCTTTCTTTTCAGCTTCGCTAAGACCGCGACCCAAGGCTTTTTCAGCGGCAGCTATGCGCTCAATGTTCGAAAGGCTTGCCGCCTTCTTTAAGTCAGATGCAGACGCCATGGCTCGAGAAGCCATTGCTGCAGCCCCAGTCTTCTCCGCATCGACGGCAACACCGGCAATCTTTGAAATATTTTTTAGTCGTGCCAAGTTCATAACCAAGCCTGTCGTGCCCGGAGCTGACGTGGCAATTTGGGCAATAGCCTCACACGTCATAGCTGCGGCAGCTTTGGCGTTGTAGCAATCGATCTGAATTCCCATTTCTTTAAGCTTCGCCCTAGCTGCCCCTAAAAGATTGATATTCTTTGGACCGCTCGTTCGCGACCGCCCCCAGGCTTGGAATTCTTTTTCTTCCGCTGTTAGCACTTTGCCGGCCAGCTGTTTATTGACAATAGACATACCCACCTCTTTGGGTCTTTGCCAAGAGTGCCTATTTAGATCCAACTTTATACCTGCGCAGCTTTTAGATCCAAGATTCTTCCCCGTCGGCACAGACATCTTAAGAAGTTTGGGTAAGTCCTGATTATAAATCGAGTACAATGATGCTTTCACCTTTGGATCAGCATCACAAATTTTGTTCGCAGCGTTTTCGGCCTCTACACCAAGGGAAATTTGCGCAGCGCCTTCGCCAATTGCCGTCCCCAGACCGACCACAGAATTCTTAACGAAATTCCAGCCGCCAATTTGGCATCCGACATAATAGTCTCGGGAAGCTTCAAAAGCGCGTGATAACGTACCTTGTTCCTGACACTTCAAAGCCTTCTCTTCAGGCTTTTCACCCTGAGCTCTCATTTTTGCGAAAAGATCTTGGCACTGTTTTGATTTAAGCATCTGAATGCAGGAACTCTGAGAGACATCCTGCAACGCCTTTGTTTTAAAAGGGCTCCCGGTAATGCATGGCTCAGCCAGCCCCACATTTGCGGTTAGTAAAACAAAGATGAACGAGAAGAGCTTCTGCATAAAGTTCTTCTCGGATCATCTGTAGGCATCTTTAATATTATGGAATCAAAAACAAGACCTTTACCTAGGGAAAACTATACGAAAAAAATCTCGTATTGTTCCAAATGGTAGTTCGGCTCGATCTTGAAAGCGACAGATCGCCCTAACTTCTTTTCAATGCTCTCGAGGCTTTCACCCTCAACTTCATAGATCCAATCAACGACTTCGCTATGACAATGAATCACCACATTCGTCTTTTTGTTAATCAGCATATCCGCATCGCGCTCTAGTTCGCGGAAGATCTCGTTGGACACGGTGGATTTACGCTTGATGTAACCCTTGCCATCACAGTAAGAGCAGGGCTCGCACAGAGTTTTAATCAGGCTTGGACGGATGCGCTTTCGAGTCATCTCTACTAAACCAAGTTGTGACATTGATACAATGTTGGTGCGTGCACGGTCTTTAACCAAGTCTTCTGCCAAAGCCTCCATAACTTTTTCGCGATGGGATTCTTTTTCCATGTCGATAAAGTCAATAATGATGATACCACCACAATTACGGATCTTTAGTTGATGAGCTATTTCGCGAACAGCTTCCAAGTTTGTTTTAAGGATTGTGTCTTCAAGATCTTTCTTTCCGACAAACTTACCCGTATTCACGTCAATGACGACCAGCGCTTCGGCCTCATCAATTACGATATAGCCACCTGACTTCAACCAGATTTTTCGCTCCATAGAACGAGAGATTTCCAGATCGATATCATAGAGATCAAACAACGGCTTTTTTTCTTCGTAAAGTACGATGTTCTGTTTGTACTTGGGCATGAACTGAGAAACGAACTTCACAACCTTTTTGTGAATTTCAAGATCATCTACCCAAACGCTTGTGACGTCTTCACTCATAAGGTCACGAAGTGCGCGCAACTCAACATCCAGTTCAGTGTGCAAAGGCCCCGGATTTTTCTTTTTCTCGTAGTTCTTAAAAATTTCTTTACTTAAACGATCAAGATATTCGATATCAGCCTTTAGCATTTCCTCTGAAGCGCCATCCCCTGCGGTACGAACAATCACCCCACCCGATGGGTTGATTTTTTGCACCAACTTGCGCAGACGTTCACGTTCGTTTTCATCTTCGATACGACGAGAAATGCCTAAATGTCGTACCGTTGGCAAAAAAACTACGAAACGACCTGGCAATGACAAGTGGGTTGTTAAACGCGCGCCCTTCGTACCAAGCGGATCTTTCGCCACTTGAACGAGGATGGATTGCCCTTCTTTAAGTAGCTCTTGAATCGGAGTCTTAATTTGATGTGTGTGCGGCGGTTTATCTTCATCGCCAGCCATCTCGAGCGGCTCTTCACGATCTACACTAGACAGGAAGTTATCGTCTACGTCTTCTCTGATGTCTCCAACGTACAAGAAAGCTGCTTTCTCTAAGCCAATGTCGACGAACGCGGCTTGCATTCCAGGCAAAACTCTGATGACCGTTCCACGATGAATGGACCCGACTAAGGTCGGCGAAGTTTTTCGTTCAATTTTTAAATCAGAAAGAATACCACCATCTACGTAAGCAACTCGCGTTTCTTGAGGTCGAACATTGATGAGAATTTCAGCTGCCATAGAGGTCTCCTAACACGAACTAAATAGAACTACGGAACATTCATCATGTTCCTACGCCCTCCAATAGTCCAGAAACCAAACTGAGGGCAAATATTATTTAAGCATTAAAGCACAACTTACCGAAAAGATCACTGGATTAGACCATTTAGGGAGTATTCGATGGCTACAATTGATGAACTGTTTAAACTCATGGTTGAACAAGGCGCATCTGACTTGCATGTAACAAGCGGCGCTGCACCTTTTTTGCGTCTACATGGCAACATGGTTCCTTTGAATTACCGCGAGCTTAGCAATCAAGACGTACAAGGTCTTATCTTTGAAATTCTCTCTGAAAAGCAAAAGAAAGCTTTCGTGGAAAAATGGGAGCTCGATTTCGCCTACACTCTAGCCGGAATAGGTCGCTTTCGTTGCAATGTGTTCATGCAACGAAAAGGGCTTGGCGCGGTCATGCGTATCATTCCTGAAAAAATTAAAACAGCTCAAGAACTTGGCTTACCTCCAGCGGTACTCGACATGATTGACTGCGATCGCGGCTTGATTCTTGTTACAGGCCCAACAGGTTCTGGTAAGTCAACAACTCTGGCAGCGATGATTCATCAGATTAATCTAACTCGTGAAGCTCACATCATTACGGTGGAAGACCCTATCGAGTTCGTGCATCCAAATATCAAGTCTCTGGTAAATCAGCGTGAAGTTGGCAGTCATACAAAGACATTTGCCAACGCTTTGAAGGCAGCACTGCGTGAAGACCCGGATATCTTGCTTGTGGGTGAGTTGCGTGACCTAGAGACAATTTCTTTAGCACTGACGGCGGCCGAAACAGGTCACATTGTCTTCGGCACCCTACACACCAACAGTGCAGCAAAAACAGTCGATCGTATCATCGACGTATTTCCTTCTGGGCAACAACAGCAAATTCGTACGATGCTTGCGGAAAGTTTGCGCGGAGTCATTGCGCAAACTCTTTTCTCTCGCGCGGACGGCCAAGGTCGTGTGGCTGCTTATGAAATCCTGAGAAATACAAAAGCCATTTCCAACTTAGTGCGCGAAGGCAAGGTCCACCAAATCCCTTCTGCGATGCAAACAGGCGCGAGCCAAGGTATGATTTTGTTTGAAAAATATATCGAGGATCTCGTGCGCAAAGGTAAAGTTTCTGCCGCCGATGCAAAAACTTTCTTAGGTCAAGCTGGCGCTGGGGATACCGCCATCAATGGCACTATGGGCGCATTGGGTGGTAAAACTAAAGTTGGTTAATAGATCATTGTTTTTTAAATGCTCTTTTGAGCCCTTGCGTTCCTAAACGTAAGGGCTCTTCTCTTTTCAGAACTCGCATTTGCCTCTGAGCACTTTCTGCGATACCTTCTTCTTTTGCTCAATCGTGAGGTGCCCCGTGCAACTGAACAAATATATCGATCACACGCTTTTAAAACCCGAAGCTCAGATGGCTCAAATCGAGCAACTCTGCAAAGAAGCTCGTGAAAATAAATTTTTTAGTGTTTGTGTAAATACGTCTTATGTAAAAAGCTGTGCTGATTTTTTAAGAGGCTCAGATGTCGCGGTTTGCTGCGTTGTTGGTTTCCCTTTGGGGGCTATGGATACAGTAAGCAAAGCTTTTGAGACAAAGACGGCCATTGTGAATGGCGCTACTGAAATTGATATGGTCATCCAAATTGGCGCGTTAAAAGATCGCCGCCTGGATTACGTCCGCGATGACATTAAAGCCGTTGTTGAGGCCGCTCAAGGTCGTAAAGTCAAAGTCATCATTGAAACTTCATTATTAGATAATGAAGATAAAACTCTTGCCTGCAAGGCAGCTCTGGATGCGGGAGCGCATTTCGTAAAAACTAGCACGGGCTTTGCTGGTGGTGGCGCAACCGTTGATGACGTAAAACTTATGAAATCAATTGTTGGAAATAAGATGGAAGTGAAAGCTTCCGGTGGTGTTAAAAATTCTGAACAGGCCCATGCTTTGATCGAAGCTGGTGCGACACGTTTAGGTACAAGTTCTGGAGTTGCCTTAGTTCAAGGGCAACAATCCCAAGGAGGATACTAATGGCTTTTCTACCAGCTGAAATTATCAAGAAAAAACGCAATGGCGGCGAACTAACTCCAGAAGAAATCGAAGAGTTTATCTTAGGTTATGCTCGTGGCTCTATCCCTGATTACCAGATGTCGGCTTTGCTGATGGCTATTTTCTTTAAAGGTATGGGGAAAGAAGAAACTCTGTCGTTGACGAAAGCAATGCTGCATTCTGGAGATGTTGTCGATTTTTCTTCTGTAAAAGGCTTTAAAGTCGATAAGCACTCTACGGGTGGCGTAGGCGATAAAACAAGTTTGATCTTAGGACCTATCGTTGCGGCGGCGGGAGCTCCCGTTCCTATGATTTCAGGTCGTGGCCTTGGACACACTGGTGGCACACTCGATAAACTTGAAGCCATTCCTGGATTCAATACTCAAAAATCTTTGCCTGAATTCATCGAGCTTGTTCGTGAAAACAATATTTGCTTCATCGGACAAACTAAAGAAATTTGCCCTGCTGACAAAAAAATCTATGCGCTTCGTGATGTAACCGCGACCGTGGAAAGCCTGCCGTTGATCTGCGCATCCATCATGTCTAAGAAATTAGCAGAGGGCATCGATGGCCTTGTTCTTGATGTAAAATATGGCTCGGGCGCGTTCATGAAGACTCCTCAACTGGCAGAAGAACTTGCAATCAACCTCATGAATATCGCAAAAGGATATGGCAAAAAGGTCACTTCACTTTTGACCAATATGGATCAGCCCTTGGGTCGCTTTGCGGGCAACTCTTTAGAAGTTGATGAGTGCGTTGCCATCATGAAGAATGAAAAATTCATTGGAGCCCATGGCTATGATCTTTACGAAGATACTCGCGAGCTAAGTTTGCGCCTTTCAGCTCATATGCTGTTGCTTGCAGGCATTGGAAACACTGAAGAAGAATCTTATCGTATCGCGACAGAAACCTTGGTTTCTGGAAAAGCTCTGGCAAAATTTGAAGAGCTTTGCAAAATCCATGGAGGCGATCTGCGCAATGTTCCTAAGCCGAAGCATAGCGTCGTCATCAAGTCTGAAAAGGATGGCTTTGTTCAAGATTTCAACACCGAAAGTATTGGTGTTGCTGGAATATTAATCAAAGCTGGTCGCGCAGTTACCACGGGCATTATCGCTCCCACTGCGGGAATTGAGTTCCACGCAAAAGTTGGTGACGAAGTTAAAGCGGGAGACACTCTTTTCACTCTGCACGGAGATGATAAAGATTTATTGCAATCAGCAGTTCCAATGCTGAAGTCTGCAATTAATATTTCCTTGCAAAAGGTAGCAAAGCCTAGTTTGATACTCAAAATTTTGAGTTAATACTCGAGAGCAAAGGGAGATTGTTTTGGTACTCAATAAGCTTCAAGAATCGATGAGCTATATCCGCACAAAAACTTCGGCAAAACCGAAGATCGGTGTTGTTTTAGGTTCGGGTCTTGGCGCTTTCGTCAAAGACGTTGAGGTGGAAACCACAATCCCCTACAAAGATATTCCCCACTTTTCCCCACCAACAGTGGAAGGCCACTCGGGAAATTTGATCTTCGGCAAAGTGAATGGCATCTCTATTGCGATCTTGCAAGGTCGCAATCACTTCTACGAAGGCCACAGCATGGAAAGCGTTGTATTTCCAACTCGCACCTTGGCGATGCTTGGCGTGGAGACCTTGATTTTAACAAACTCCGCAGGTGGCTTTGGCGACACTATGCAAGCTGGTGACTTCATGATCATTGATGATCACATCAACTTGATGGGCACCAATCCACTCATGGGACCGAACGTTAAAGAGCTTGGGCCTCGCTTCCCGGACATGACTGAGGCTTACGACAAACGCCTTATTAAAATCATGGAAGAAGTTTTACAAAAACAAGGAACTCGCTATCACAAAGGTATCTATTGTGGCGTCAGTGGTCCAACTTATGAAACTCCGGCAGAAGTTCGTTATTTGAAACTTATTGGTGGCAAAGCTGTCGGCATGAGTACAGTCCCAGAAACAATTGCTGCAAATCACTTGGGTCTGCGTGTTTCTGCTCTTAGCTGCATCACAAATTTAGCGGCCGGAATTTCTGCACAAAAACTTTCTCATGCGGAAGTCACCGAAACTGCAACCCGCGTAGAATCGCAATTCACTTCATTCCTTAAAGAATTCATCTGCAATATTTAAGGCCTTTGATGATTTAAAAACAACCTCGACTAAAT
>JBJTMR010000135.1:0-11307 GCA_046070625.1 Bdellovibrio sp.
TCCACGCCGGTAAGACGGGTGTTGGGGGACTCAGTTCTTCAACTTGATTTTTGCATAGGGGGCAGTTCAGCATGCAGATTTTCTATCATAGCTGAGTGTCATGTTTCAACTAAGTATTAGCTGTTCAGCTTTTGGCGCGGATTCCGCTATTCCTAGGGGCTCCTGCTATCCCACAGAGGCAGTGAGCTTTCTCCATTGTTTGTTGACGACACTTATTGAAACTCATTTTTTGTTAGAGTCAGCTAAATTCATAAGGGAAAAACCCTAGGAGGATCCTATGAAAAAAGCCCTCGTTGCATCTTTGTTGTCCATAACCTTGCTAAGTGCTGTGAATGCTTTGGCTTGCACCGGTCCACTTAAGTGTGTGATTAAAACCTACAATGGACACTACGTCACTGCCGTAGGCGGTGGGGGACGCGTGAGCGACGTCATTCACACTGATGCCACGAAGGTCGGTTCGTGGGAAAGATTTACGTTAGTGGATTCCTGTGATGGTGATTCTATTATCAACTATGGTTTTCAAACTGTGAAAGGCAATTACCTGACTGTCGTTGGAGGGGGCGGGCGTATAACTGATGTCATTCATTCTGATGCCACACAACTGCTAGCCTGGGAAAAGATTAAAACCATTTCTTTAGGTGGCGGCTGGTTTGCTTTACAAACCGTTACGGGCAACTATCTGACCGCAGTAGGTGGTGGTGGCAGAATCACAGACCCCATTCATAGTGATGCCACACAAATTCGTAATTGGGAAAAATTCCAATTGAAATGCACTCATTAATGTGAGGCGGTCTGGTTAGATGTTGGTCTGGCCGGTAAAGTAAAAATAATTTGATAACCTAAAGATTGTTTGGTGGTCTCCCGATGAAATCGGCGAAGGAGAATCCATGAACATTCTATTAGGGCTTTTAGTAATTTTTTGTTTCCCAACTTACGGACACACGGTGGAACCGAATCCAGCATCGACCCCAGCTACTGTGCAGGCATCTGTGACAACGGCTCCTGCAGGAGGTCTAGCAGCGCAACCGATTGTTCAAACAGGGGGCACCTCCAAAGATGCACAATTCGAGGGGATGCAAAAGCAGCTCAATGAATTGCAAACTCAAATGCAAGAAATGAATAAAACAAAAGCTGCTCCAGTGCCAGCACCGACTCCTGGTGCGCTCCAGCCTCCAGTTCCTTTGAACAGTAAAAAAGAAAATCCCGTTTTGCTACCAGTGGAGTCATTAGAATTGCCACAGCCCATGGTGCATCCGACGAGTTTACCTGCCAATAAAGCTCTATCGCAGTTGCGACCTCGAGAGTGGACCCTGGGATGGAGGTATAGCTATTCGCATACTAGAATTAAAGTCTCATCCGGTAGCACGAGTGATAGTTCAGATCAGAATGGTACCGAAATGAGTGTCGAGTTTGGGCGAAACCTTTCACGGTGGGAAGTTGGCGGTTTCCTGACTAGTGCGAATGAAGAAATTGGCAGTTCAGAGAGTACTGCCACATACTTGGGTGCATTGGCTCGTTTGAACTTTATTGAAAATCGACCTGGGAATGATGCGATTCCATATCTGTCAGGATACTTGGGTGGTGCGACTGTTTCTAGAACATCATCAGGGATCGAAACTCGATTAACAGGTGGTGTCGCGGGCCTAGGGCTTGGCGTAAATTGGTTTCCATTTTCCGAAATTTTTGCGTTCAATGCTGAGTTGCGAATTATATCAAGTAGCGTTGAAGATGAAAGCACGCCAAAGATCACAGTTGACATAGATCAAACAAATTTGAATGTCGGTTGGAAGATTTACTTCTAATGGAGTTTGGTATGAAGAAGCTTTTGACGCTCCTAGTGGTGTCGTGGACTCTAGCTGGATGTGGGAGTGCTTGGGTGGTTCGTCGGGATCAAGATGGGGGTATCATTGGCTACCGAAACTATTCTTCCCTAGAGGATGCTCATCAGGCAGTTTTAACGCTGATCCATTGTCCAGCGCACAAGTTCATTAGTGATCAGTATTACTCATCGACTCGTACTGCTGTCATGCCTATGCAGTCCACTAACTACTCGCAGGGTACAGTATATGGAAGCTATGGCTCTGCGAGCTATTCAGGTTCGCAAACGCAAACGAACTATGTTCCTGTAACAGTCGACAATTCGTGGAGAGAGTATACATATCAGTGCGTGGAGGTATCAGAAACACCGGTTTCAGTGTCTAACGCGGGCTCAAGGATCCTGTTCCAGACGGCTGAGTACCCAAATCAATCCACAGGCGAGGGCACTGTCAATTTGGCTAAAGCAATACAGTCTACGGAAGATGGAAAGAAAGCAAAGGCGGCCCTTCAAGCAGAATTTGAAAAAAGAAAAATGAACCTTCGGTTTATGGAGAGCCAAATTAGATCGAGTGGCACAGTTACACGGGAACAGTATAAAAATGCTCTCTCCCATCATCAGGCAGTTTTAAAAACATATGAGATGGAATTGTCGGCACCAATAATCGTCAAGATGAAATCTATCTTGCAGGTAATTGGACAAAAGAGAGGGTTGGGTAGGGTGTGGGAAAACGGCGACCCCACAACGATGGTTGATTTAACTGATGAACTTACTCAAGAGTATGAGAAGCTCTCTCCCGAAAAACTTGTGAAAAAATAGAAGACTTTGTGGGCTAAGAAAATGGTAGGAAATTTTCCAGTGACGTTGTGGTTCTATTAAGAAGCGAAAACCGAAGTCAAAAGCTTCGGTTTTCATTTTAAAGTATGCAAGATGTCTGTGGGCACAGGCAGCTATGAGGCTAGCCAATAAGTTTTAACGCCAATTGATTTGCTTGATTTGCCTGAGACAACACAGAGGTCGCCGCTTGCATCAAGATATTGTTACGCACCATTTCGCTCGAGGTCTGAGCAATGTCTGTATCGCGGATGCGACTGTTCGCCGCAGATAAATTCTCTTGCGTAACGCCTAAGTTGTCAGACGTTGAGGTCAAACGATTCTGGAGGGCTCCTAGGTACGCTCTTGTTCCATTGACGTTCGTTTGTGCATCGTCCAACTTCTGCAAAGCAGCTCTGGCATCATCCTTTGTACCAAACGATAGGCCAGACAACCCCAGGGCGCTCAAGGTGCTTGCATGGGCGCCGGCATCAAAGGAAATTCGGTCCGCGTTCGGGTCGTTCCCGATGCCTACTTGAAAATCAAATTTCGGTGCGGAACCATCTAAAAGCTTCGTCGTACCCCACGTTGTTGAATTGGAAATTCGGTCAATTTCATCACGTAATTGCACAACTTCTTTATTCAACATTCCGCGCTCGGTTTCTCCGATAGTGTCAGATGCGGCTTGGATTCCGAGCTCTCTTAAGCGGACGATGATGTTACCAACTTCGTTCAAACCGCCTTCAGCTGTTTGGATCATGGAAATACCATCGTTGGCATTTCTTTGCGCTTGAGCCGCAGAACGAATTTGTCCTTTCATCCGCTCGGAGATCGCTAGACCCGCGGCATCGTCGGCCGCTTTATTAATACGGCTGCCCGATGCGAGCTTTGCCATGGAATCATTCACGATTCTTTGGGTGCCCATCAAATTTCTTTGTGCATTGAGGGCCGCGATGTTTGTTGTGATTCTCATTCCCATAGAACTCTCCGCTAAGACTGTGGTTCTGACTTCTCGGGGGAACAAATGTACGACTTCACGAGACTTAGGGGGTGAGTATTAATATTTTGTTGAATTCTGGACGCGGGGTTTTTCGGAATTCTCAATATGAAATGGGCTTCAAAGGGAAACCCCAATGAGAAGGCTAGGAAAAAATGAGGAATCAGATGATTCCTCACTCTTGGATCAGCTGTTCAGCTTTGCCAGTTTACTGCGGATTTCATTGGCGCGGAGCTCATCTGTGGTAAGGCCAGTGGCCTTTTTATACATTTGCTTCGCTTTTTCAGACTGAGATTGCATCGAGTACGCATCAGCTAAATGCTCAGCGATGATGCTGGCGGAAGGCTGGTATTCATAAGCTTTTTCCAAAACCTTGATCGCTTCAGAGAACTTCTTTTGTTTGAAAAGAACCCATCCCAGAGTATCCAAGACATAGCCGTCTTGGGGCGCAAGGTTTGAGGCGTGGCGAGCTAATTTTTCTGCTTCCGGCAAATTTTTATTTTGTTCGGCAAAGGAAAAAGCCAGATAGCTCATGCTTTGAACGTGGTCCGGGGCAATTTCTAGAACCTTTTTCATTTGGACGATCATAGCGTCCTTTTTACCAAGACGATCTAGCATGATCGCATGTTGAAAAAGCAATTCCGTATTCTGCGAATATTTCTTAAGGGCGTCTTCCAGGGATCGAGCGGCGCCTAAATAATCCGATTTTGCATCCAGCAGCGAGGCATGCATGATGTAAACCTGAGGGTCGGATTTTGTTTTTAATTCTTGAGTCGTGATAGCTAGGGCCTGATTGATTTTGCCTTGGGTTCTGAGCAGGTAAGCCGCATGCGCAATCGCTTCGCTGGAGTGCTCACTGGAAGGGGGGATCAGCATATAGTTGTGAATGGCCTTGTCTGCGTCGCCAGATTCCTCATAAGCAGCGGCAAGATAATAGCGCGCAGACTCTGCATCGGGGAACTTTTCGAGGATTGCGTTGAGCTTGACGGTGGCCTGCGGGAGGCGTTTCGATTTGATTAGAATAAGTGCCATCTTCAGCTCCGCCTCAAGAGACGACTCTGAATGACTGGAAACTAAATCAAGTTGTTCATAAGCTTTATCAAGATCCCCATTGTCGATTTGGATTTGCGCGATCAGATCTGCCACGGCTTTGCTAAAGCGTTCTTGTTTTTGAAAGGCCAGACACAGAGCCAGAGCCTTCTTACTATTCTTGTGCTGCACATAGAGATTCGCTAAAGAAGTCAGCGCATCCTCAAATCCCGGTTTAAGTTTCAAAGACTTCTTGAAGGCCTTTTCTGCGGCAAGATCAAACTTCGAGTCCTTTTGATCTGAATACATCAGGCCCATATAATAATGCAGCAAGTAGGGTGAATCATATTTTGGATTTTTTAAGAGCACATTGAAATAGGTCTCGGCCTTTTGGAAGTCTTTCTTGTTTCCATAGAGTGTGCCTAGGTAAATTATGGCATTGGTGTTCTTCGGCTGTAATTGCAAAATCATATTGTACTGGGCAATGGCTTGGTCATAGGCTTCGTTTTCAGAATACAAGCCCCCCAAAATAAAGCGGGCGTCCACATTCTGCGGGGCCTTGGCGACGGCCTTTTCTGCATTGACGATTGCTTCAGCGAGCTTATTTATTTTTTGATATTCCGCCGACAAGCGCATGTACACTGCGGGGGCGGGATCGAGCACGGCGACTTTTTCAAAGAGTTCGATGGCTTTGTTGGAATTTCCTTCGCGGCTTAAAACGTCTCCTAAAACAAACTGATAGTCTGCTTCTGCACGAGTGTTCAGGGGTTTGGAAACAGCGGAGGGTGTTCCGAGGTTTTGCGTTTGAAGGGGAGTGTTCTCTTTTGTCGGTGTGCTTGCGCAAGCAGAGAGGCTCAGTGTAAGAGCAATACCTGTCGTCGCCTTAGTCAATAGAAGCATCAGTTCTCCTTGTCAGACTGCATCTAATGACAGTTACATAGTTTTAAAAAAAATATTTAAAATTCACACAAGGCCCCGCCCTTCATCAGAAACAATCTGGCCCAAGAGTTGGTTGAGTGTTAAAAAAATGTGAACTTAGTGCCGATTTGAGCTGGGATATTTTTTTAACACAGGATTCTGAAACTATGCGCTCTCCACCGTGAGGATTGATAAAATAAATGCATCGCAGAGGAGAGTTGTATGAGTTCGCCACTTAAAATAGCTTTCGTTTTTGGAATTTTCTTTTTCGCCTTGAACTCGTTCGCTGCTAAGTGGGGGCCGACCATGGGGACGGATGGCAAGTCCTTAACCAAGCCAGTAGTTTGTTCATCTCCACAGGGGAAGGTTTGGGTTTTTGCGGTCACGAATAACAATTCACTTTATGACTCTGTGATGTTTCGATCTTTGTCGGATACTTCCGCAAACCCTTGGGCCTTAGTTACGCGTGTCCGTAAGGGCTCTGCTCCGGCGGCGGCTTGTTGGAGCTCTTATGATTTACATCTGTTTTATTTAGAATTAGACGGCAGCGTCTGGCAAAAAAGCTGGGTGCCGTTTCATGGGTGGGGTGAGTCGCGTTCTGTGGCTGGCTATCGCATTCAAAGCATCGCCACCGCAGTTCGTCCCGGTGGGCGTATTGATTTGTTTGCCAGAGGCAACGACAACTCTTTGTGGTGGAGAGCTTATCACAGTGGGAACTGGGATAATTGGAAATCCTTAGGGGGAGCTTTGGATTCAGAACCCGCTGCCACCGGCAGAAGTCCCTCTTCTATGGTCGATGTCTTTTATCGAGGAGCTAATAACGGCCTTTGGCAACTTACGAATCGTCAGGGGAACTGGGGTACCTGGCAGGGATTGCTGGGATCTTTCGATACGGGTCCGGGGGCTTGCTCGTGGGGAAGCAATCGCGTAGATCTTTTCGCCAGAACTTGGAACAAGACAATTCAGCATTCTTATTTCAACGGAGTGACGTGGTCTGCATGGGAAACTTTAACTCAAATGGTTTTTTCTGCTCCGGCGGCGGCGGCTATCGGGCCAGATCACATGTACTTATTTTTCAATGATGATCAGGGGGCTGTTCTGTATAAAGAATATCGTTAAACGCTTATTTGGGAGGTCTTATGAAAAAGTGGATCTTAACATTAGTGATGTTTTTCAGTTCAAGCTTTGCCTTTGCAGGTGGCTGGTCGGCAATTGCTTATGATCGAACCACCGGAAGTTATGGCTATGCCTATGGGACATACAATAAGGAGCAAGCCGAGAGTGGTGCTATCGCATCCTGTAATAGTTTAAATTGCAGAGTCGTGGCCACTGCGTTTAATAGTTGGGTCGCTTTGGCTGTGAGCAATACAGATCTAAATATGTACGGAGCAGGATGGTCCGCCAATAGATTCGAGGCACTTTATTGGTCGATGTATTATTGCAATCAAGGGCCATCTTCCTGCAAAGTCGTCGTTAATATTTATGCTCACGATTAGTCCCACGCCCTTTATTTGAGCCTTTCGGCGGCTGGGAGTTAGCTAAAATGGCGGTTTTTCAGTAAATAAATCACCGAAGTTGAAAGCTTCGGTTTTTTTATTGGCAAAATATGGTAGATATCTTCGCAAGGAGCCATTTATGAAGCTAGCTGACATCGTTAATATTATTGCGAAAGAACTTGGGACTGCCGATCTTAAAGAGATCAATAAACTTCTGAAGGCGGGTTCCACAGTGAAGTTTCGTATTGCTGGCAAAGCTTTGGGCCATTTTGGTTTTACGGGTCAAATCAAAAGCCTTTCCGAGGAGGGTGTTAAAGCCTTCATGGCAAATAAAGTGTCATTGATTCGCCTGGGGGATATCGAGACTTTTGAAAAAGCGAAGCCTCGCACAGAACGCCCGGTCAGAACTCCGAAAGCCGAGGAGTCATCAACGTCCCCAAAAGCTCCTGTGAAGCCGTTGAAACCTGATTTTGAAGACGAAGAAGAAATTGAAGATGGCGACGACGACGATTTTGAGGATCTGCGTCCGAAGAAGCTAAAAAATAGCAAAGCCAAGCCTTCAGGGAAAAGCGGGAGTCGATTTATCCCCACCGCTAAAAAGTCCAAATAGATACAAAAAAACCGAAGCGGAGTCTTCGGTTGAGATTCCAGGCTAATGAAGAACTTGGGCTCCGAATGGATTCAAAGCCTCTTCGATCTCTGCTGTTGTTGCTTCACGCACTTTCAAAGCTTCAATCTCGAATACTAAGTCTTGGCCTGCCAAAGGGTGGTTGCCATCTAGTCGCGCTAATGGAGAGACTAGATCTATAACCTTATACATGCGCATTTTGCCACTTTTTCCTCGAATAGAAACTGCCCCGCCAACCTTAGCTTCCTCTGGTAGTTTCTTGCGCGGGAAAAGAATTACTTTTTTCGGATCATACAAGCCATATGCTTGTTCAGCAGATAAAGAAATAGAACGATGTTCGCCCTCGGTTAAGTTTTCCATTCCTTTTGCCAGTCCTTCCAGCATGCCTTCTCCAACCAACTTCATGTTGAGAATATCTCGATTAAAAGTCGAACTAATCAGGCGACCGCATTTGTTTTTTAGAACGCAATTGAACGAAATAATTTGAGCATTCATAAAATTCCTTTGGTTTGAAGAGAGGCCCTATAAGGACATAGATCGGCTGGATAAGATACCTCCAAGATCATTTGGCCTAAGAGAAGTGCCAATTCTCGACTTATTGGCATATTCTGAATTTTCCTCTTCGGCCAAGTCATCGGAGTTCGCTTTGACAATATATTTCTAAATTAAGTATTTGGCTGTGTCTAATGCCCTAAGAGTGTGTTGTAGTAATCTTACAAGTCGTTCTCATAGCTCATTAGATGTCCTTTTGTCTTCTGCGAATGGCCCCAAAGCTTTCATGGAGGCACAAATGGGAAAAAAAATATACGTTGGAAACCTTTCTTACACTGTAGATGCAGATCAATTGTCGAATGTTTTCGGCGAGTTCGGTACTGTTGATTCAGCTAACGTAATCACTGATCGGGAAACGGGTCGCAGCAAAGGTTTTGCTTTTGTTGAGATGTCTGCAGACAGCGAGGCGCAAACTGCAATTCAGAAATTAAATGGCATGGATCTCTCTGGTCGTGCGATGAATATCTCTGAGGCAAAGCCACCAGAAAATCGCTCTAGCGGTGGTGGTCGTGGCGGCGGTTTTGGATCACGACGTTACTAATATCTTAAGACAAACGTTGTTGTTTGCATCGAGCTGGCTCTAAAAAGTCAGCTCGTTGTTTTTGTCCCCTCAGAAAAAGGGGAATCTCTATCTAAGAATGATATTGTCGCGGTCGAAGGCAAATACGGAGTTCCGTAGGGTGATTTTTATGCCCTAAGGCCCCTGCTTATTGACGACTTAAAAGCCTGTTAGTATACTTCGCCAGTGATTGAATCACAATGATGTTGAAATATTCATGGGAAAAGACAATGAAAAATAAAAAATGGTATGCAATTAAAACGCTTTATGTAACTCGTGCTGTGGGTCGTTCTAGCGGTAAAGGCAAAGAGGCCTTTGCGGAACTGCTTGAAGAGCGTGTGGTGTTGTTTCAGGCGGCAAACGCAAATGCAGCAGTCAAAGCAGCAGAAAAAGACGCTAAAGAATACAGTGAATACACATACCAAAATTTCGAAGATAAAATGGTACGCACTGAGTACTTGAATGCTTGTGACGTATTTGAACTTTATGAAACTCTTGAAAGTGGCGTTGAACTTTTCGCTTCAACAGAAGTATTGACGAAAAAAACTGCAAAAACAGAATTGATTGCTCGCAGACTAGGAAAATTGGAAACCAAAAGTACAATTAAAATGCGCAAAAGATTTATGAGTAAAGAATTAGGTTCTTACATTTAAGTGCTTTTAAAAGCCCCGGAAAGCCGGGGCTTTTTAGTTTCAGGGATATGGACTCTCGAACTACCAACCAAACAGCATTGTCCTATTAGCCATTTCGACCTCGTTAAGATCAGAGGAACTCCAGCCAACACTATCAAAGCCGGTTAAAATTTTTCCCGTGCTTGAAATGTCGAGTGCCACCAAATTTGCTGTAGAAACAGCCTCTAGCAGAGCAGAGGTTATAAAGGTGGAATCGACAGATCCATTTTCATTAAGACGGGCAAGGAATCGCCCATCAGTGCCAGAGAAACTTCCCCCTAAGACGATTTTTTTATCTGATTGAACGGCGATCGAACTGACCTTATCCGTCAGCAAGCTCGTAGGGGCGACAAAACTTGTATCTTTTTGTCCGTTGTTCAAAAGTTTTATTAAATAAGGTGCGGCGCTGCCTTGATAAGTCGTGAATGATCCTCCGACCAGAATTGTTTGGTCAGCTAGAACTGCAATTGCCCGGACCGTTGAGTTAAAGGCTGTCGACATATCAAAAGAGGTATCCAAAGAACCATCAGAGTTGATGCGAGCTAATTTTTTGGTCGCTATTCCATTAAAGGTGGTGAAGTCGCCACCGACAATTATTTTACCATCACCTTGAAGTGCGATGCTGTAAACCTGCCCCCCACTAAACCCAGTGCCTATATTGAATCCGCTATCAAGCGAGCCATCAGAATTAATGCGCGCAATTCGATTTGCAGCTGTGCCCGCAAATGTCGTGAACGCTCCTCCCGCAATGATTTTGTTGTCAGCTTGCAGAGCCAGGGCATTCACAATGTTATTAAATCCCGTTCCTATATTGAAAGACGCATCGCGAGTTCCTGAGGGGTCTAAGCGGGTAATGTAATTTTGTGCCGTCCCGTTATATTGTGTGAATTTTCCACCCACCAGAATTTTGCTATCGGAAGGTTGCACGACAATTGAATTGATAACGGCGTCCGCGGGCAAAGAAAATCCCGTGCCGATACTAAAGGTTCTATCAAACGTTCCATCTGAATTTAGACGGGCCAGTCTGTTGGCGGCATCAGTGACATAATTCCCACTTGCAATGGTAATGATCTTGTCGTCCGCAGTGGTGAATAGATCCGTGACCCAATAATCAAACTGTCCAATAAAACTAGAGTCCAAATTCCCGACAGAATCCAGGAGCGCAATGTAATTCGCCGCTGCCCCTTTATAGGTGGTGAAGGTGCCACCCACGACAACTTTGCCGTTAGAGAGAAGTGCTACATTGTTAACTCGTGCCGAAAATCCAGTGCCCACATTAAAGGTGTTATCGACGGTGCCATTGCTGTTGAGTCGAACGATGTATTTTGATGACACCGAGTTGTAGGTTGTGAAATTGCCACCAACAATAATTTTTCCATCAGGTTGCAGGATTGTTTGGTAAGGAGATTGATTAAGGCCGGTTCCTGTGGTGAACGTAGCATCTAGGCTACCATCCGTATTTAAACGTGCAATACGACCGTGGGCGACGGCATTAATTGTGGTAAAGGCTCCTGTGACAATGGCCTTGCCATCTGGCTGGAGAGTGATTTTATTCGGGCAGACGTTAAATGTGGGTGGGGTGAAGGTGTTATCGATACTTCCATCGGTGTTCAATTTTACTATGCAAGAAACGGCGGTGCCATTGTACAAAGTAAATGACCCCGTCACTAAAATTTTGTTATCACTATAGCTTACGACAGTCGAAACTGGATTGTTAAACCCCGTACCTATATTGAAAGTCGCATCGAAAGTTCCGTCCGCATTTAGGCGAACTATGCGGTTTTGGGTCGTTCCCTTATAAGTAGTAAAGTTTCCCCCGATAATGATC
>JBJTMR010000136.1:0-22910 GCA_046070625.1 Bdellovibrio sp.
TAGCGGTGATTTATCTGGAAGCCTTGTTTCCTAGCATTAATCACTGGATCTGGGTGTTTGGCCTGACCGGACTGATGACTTGGGTCAATCTGCGTGGTGCGCGTTTTGTCGCCAACTTTAACAGCCTGATTGTGTTGTTCCAGTTGATCGTGATTGCAGTATTTACTTTCCTGCTATATCAAAAACTCAACTTGGGCTTGAATGCCGATGGCAAGATTGTTGATCAAGCCAACGCCTATCAACTGTGGAGTCTGGCACCCTTCTGGAATGAAATGACCTCAGTTGGAGCATTGATCACCGGTGCAACGTTATTGTGTTTCTCATTCACCGGCTTTGACTCTTTGAGTTCACTGGCCGAAGAAACCAAAGATACCGAAAAAACCTTGCCCAAGGCTATTTTTATCACAGCCCTGCTTGCCGGCGTGATCTTTGTAATCAGTACCTATTTCATGCAGTTGTACTTTCCTAAAGACCCCAAAAACTACTTTACGGATATTGCCGCGACACAACCGGAAATTCTGCTATTGGTGGGTGGCTCATTGTTCCAGTCCATCGTTCTCAGTTTCGCGGTCGTAACCGTTATGGCTTCTGGTATTTCTGCCCATGCAGGCGTTTCGCGACTGATGTATGTGATGGGGCGGGATGGGGTCATCTACAAGAAAATTTTTGCTCATATTGATCCAAAAACCTACACGCCCTCTTACAATATTTTAATTGTCGGTGCGGTGGCCTTAACAGCAGGGTTCATGGATCTAGATCTGGTCATTTCACTGATTAGTTTTGGGGCACTGACCGCCTTTAGTTTTGTCAATTTATCGGTGATTTCACGCTATGCCTTACGGGAACGGGGATTTCACGGCAACGATCGGTGATCCAACAGGTAAAAGTACGACTCGCCCGGTTTTATCCCGTGAAGAGATCGAAGAAAATGGTCGCACTTACGCCAAACAAATTTTTAAAATCCTAGATCCGAACAAGACAGAGATTGTTTACAACTCTTCTTGGATTGGGAAAATGACTCCCGGTGAATTCATCAAAATGGCAGCCCAGTATACAGTGGCGCAAATGCTTGAGCGTGACGACTTTACCAAGCGTTACCGTGCCGGGGTTCCGATTGCGATTCATGAGTTCTTATATCCTTTGACTCAAGGATATGACTCTGTGGCATTGAAGGCGGATGTCGAGTTGGGTGGTACGGATCAGAAGTTCAATCTTCTTGTCGGTCGTGCGATGCAATCCGCTTATGGGCAAGAACCACAGTGTATCTTAACGATGCCGATTCTTGAGGGGATCGACGGTGTTAATAAGATGTCTAAGTCTTTGGATAACTACATTTCGGTTGTCGACACTCCAAAGGATATGTTCGGTAAGACGATGAAGATCTCTGATGATTTGATGTATCGTTGGTACGAGCTGATGACAGACATTACGGCGACGGAATTAGTTCAGTTAAAGCAGGATGTGACTGATAAAAAGAAACATCCACGAACTGTGAAAGTTGAATTGGCAAAATTCATTATCAAACGCTTCCATTCCGCAGAGGCGGCGCAGGCGGCAGAAGACGAATTTAATCGCATCTTTGTTGATAAAGGTTTGCCAGACGATATTCCTAATTTTGAATTGAGTGCTTCTGATATCCCGGCTGAAGGCTTGGGTGTGGCACAATTGTTAGTGAAGTTGGGTTTTGCGACTTCAAATAGTGAAGGCAACCGCATGGTACAAGGCGGAGCCGTACAAATCGACGGTCAGAAGGTTTCTGACCCGAAAGCGAAATTGGCTGCGGATGCTTTGAATAACAAAGTCATCAAAGGCAGCAAAACCAAATTCGCTAAAATCATCGTAAAGTAAAAGGTACGCCGTACCTTTTTGGCATGCGATGCGCATTTTCTTGGTAAAGGATCGTAAGTATGAAAATTAAATTTCTTCCGCAAAATATCGAAGTCGAGGGTTCTCCGAACAAGAGCCTTTTGCAGATTGCGACAGAGAATCAACTTGAGATCCGTTCTATCTGCAAGGGTGTTCCATCCTGTGCAGAGTGCCGCGTGCGCATTGTCGAAGGTGATAACAATGTTTTGCCTCCGGGCAAGGCGGAGCTAGGCCTAATCGGGACTAGTTATTTCATCGACAATCGTCGCTTAAGCTGCCAGGTACGTTGCTTTGGTGATGTGACCATCGACTTGACAGAGCAAGTAGAGCGCGCAGAAAATCAAACTAAAAAAATCAGAGGATTCCGCTCTAACAAACAGGTGGAATCAAAAGCTGTGAACGACACGATGCTTTTGAATGAAAAGGTTGAAGAACAGCCTTCTCAGCAGCAGGCACAAAGTTCTAATCAACAACAACCGCGTGAGCACAAACATCAAGGTGGCGGTCAGCAACAGCAGCAGAGCCAACAAAGACAGCAAAATAAGCAACAGCCTCCTCAGCAAAGGCAGCAAAAACAGCAGCAAAAACCTCAGCAGCAAGCGCAGGGTAAGCAGCAGAACCAAAATCAAAAACAATCGCAGCAGAACAAAGGTTCTAAGGACAATCGAGGGCCTCAACAGCCACAAGGTCGCGACCCTAAAAAACCAGGCTCGAATCAGCCCTAGGTCGAGTTCATCGCCTATCGGGAACACCCGATAAGATCCTAAGATGTCTCATAAGATTGCGTTCCGAGAAAGAGGGCAAGGCCCCGTATTATTGCTTCTTCATGGTTATGGAGGAAGTATTCACCATTGGGATTCCATTGCGGAATCCTTGGCGCAACATTACCGTGTGGTTGTCCCCAATCTTACCCATGTCTATTTAAGCACTGATAAATTGTTCTTCACGGTGCAAGTCGAAGTGGTAGCAAAATTTATTTCTGAAAACTTCCCCGGTGAACAGGTGCATATCGCAGGTCTTAGTTATGGGGGAGCTTTGAGTTGGGCCTTGGCGGCTCAGCATCCACATTTGATCAAAAAAACGATTTTGATCAACCCGATGGTCACGGATCCGATAAAGCACTTTTTGCCAAAAGAGTTGCGTTTCTTTTTCTCTATACCACTTAATCTTAAAAGCATTTACGTGATGCTTTCAACTCCGATGGGTGCGGCCTTTTTAAAACGAGCGGCTCAGATTTTTCGTGATGAGCGTTCAGAAGGTAATGTCGCGATCGAAAGACTCAAAGGCCGTAAGCTTCAGTTTGTGGCGCATATGATTCATCATTTTTCGTGGATTTTACGTTCTGAGGACTGGGCCAGTTGGAGCGAAAAGCTGTTCGCTTTTCGGGGCGAATGTCATCTGATCTTTGACTCTGAAGATTTGCTTTTCAATCAAGCGGCTTACAAAAAATTTGCTCATCACTTAGGTTGTGAAGATGTCATTATGTTGACCGGTGCAGGTCACCTGGCCATCAAAACTCAACCGGATATGATTTCCTTGCACATCAGGCAGATCATTGAAAAGAAATCCGCTGCCTAGCTTCTTTCCGAGGTCGTGCTTTTTTCGCCAGCTTCTAAAAGTCCATTTATGGTTTCACGCATGTTAGGGTACTCGCGCAGGGCTTTGCCCGCGATATCTTCCGCTAAGATGATCTTATTGTCGGCGATTAAGATTTTTATGAATTCCATATAACATTCTTCATCAAACTGGCGATTGGCGGCAAGTTTGCGTCCTTGCTCAATGATTTGGGCTGTCGGCAAAATCTTCGCATTCACTTGGAACTGTAAGATATTGAATTCTCGGCTGCCGACCTTGAGATTTGGAAAAAGGTTTAAAATACGGGCCGCCTGACGGTGTCCGGAAGAATCAGTTTTTAAGAGAACTTTGACGATTTTAGTCAGATATTCGATATTCGGGCCCACAACCTGGACTCCAAGTTCAAAGCATTCGATCGCTTTTGGCAAATCATTGCGATTAAGTTGAGAACGACCCGCGGTGAAAAGCGCCGCTGAAAATACCCGACGTAGTTCATTGGGTTTGTGATCAAGTTGCGAGAAGAGTTTGTAGTACTCTGGAACCACATCAAGCTTTCCCGAAAAAACGGCAGAGATGAAAAGTTGGCCAAGACGTTTGGGGCCAATAGGATAGTTGTCAACGATAGCACTCGCGACAGAGTAAGCATCCTCATAGGATCGCTGTTCGAAAAGAGTGTCAAATTTTCCGGTCAAACATTTATAGTGCAGAGGTTGAATGCTGAGGCCTTTTGCGAATTCTCCGGCGGCAATATTGAATTTGTTGTCCATGAAGTTGGTGTAGCCCAGGTAGTAATATGCCAAGGTCGGACGATTTTCTAAGCGTATTGCTGTTTGAAAGTTCAGTTCTGCATCGTCGAGTCGACCTTCCAGTAGCATTTGCTTTCCGTCGCGGATGCTTTTGATATAGTCCGTCGGATTGAGCTTGCGGTTGATCAGGCTCTTCAGGCGCTCGTGTAAGTTTCCACTTTGAAAGGGCTTAACAATATAATCATCTACAAGCTCTTCAGCCGCTTCAGCAATGGATGTGCTGGAGTTGTTGTGAGTCATGATGATAGAAATATTGTTCGGACTGTGCGATGTATGTTGATTGATCAGTTGTAGGCCGTATTTTCCATCTATTGTAAATTCGGTAATAAGGAGTTGGGGCTTTTTATTTTTCAATAAATCAAGAGCGCCATCATATTTACGAGTGATATATATATTGTCTTGAGTTAATCCCAAATCCTTCAGGCAGCATGCCACCGTTTGTGCGTAGGAAGTGGAGCTATCAACAATCAGGGCTGACAAATGAATCACTATTCGCTCTCTTTCATCGAGTTAAAAAGCTTATCGACGTATACTTGGGTGGAGACCATGGCCTTGCGGAATTCCTCCCACAGGCCTTTGTCAAAACGATGAAGTTCGACTGTGTATTTGGAGTTATGGTTGTCTAAATCTTGGCTTGAGGTAACGCGACCGGTAGCTAAGAATTCGATCTTCTTGCCGGAAAAGTACAGAAAGCCTTCCATGTGCACAATTAAACCCAAGCCGCATATTTTACTGGGAGCATTGAATGCAAGGACGCGGTCATCGACCTCAATAACCTCGAGTGGTTTTTTTTGCAGATTTTTGACAAGTTCGAATTCGGTCGTCAAGTTTTGCAGGCAATGGATTTCTAGTTGATTCCCAAATGTCGTCATAGTGGCCCCTATGTATTAATTAGAACTCACATTGTTTTAAACACAAAGGCGTGCCAAGTGACTTCTAGACAAAGCGGTACAAAGATTTCAAACGTGAAATGTTCAGAAATAAAAAGACCCCACGATGTCGAGGGGTCTTTAGGCGGTATTTATAATTATAGTGCGTACTTTATACGTTAAAACTTGAGCCGCAGCCGCAGTTTTTTGAGGCGTTTGGATTATTGAAAACAAAGCCTTTGCCGTTCAGCCCACCAGAGTACTCTAACGTCATACCCAAGATATAAAGGATGCTTGTTGAATCGACAGCGACCTTTTGTCCGTGAGATTCAAAAACTTTATCGCCCTCGCGAGGTGTTGTATCGAAATCCATTTTATAGGAAAGGCCAGAGCAGCCACCTTTTTTAACTTCCACACGTAGGAAAGCGCTGTCGTCTTTTCCTTCATCTTTTTTAAGTGCAGCCAATTTCTGAGCGGCTTCCGTCGAAATGTTAATCATTGAAAACTCCTATACTTTGCCATTGTAACACAAAGCCAGGTCTAGGGGGAGTGCCGTTGTCCTCCCTCTGTTGAGATCGTCTAATATACTGAAAATATTATATATTTTGCGATGGAATGGCGCTACGAAGAATGTCCACGGCCCGGGAAATCTCATCTTCCGTCGTCCAGCGGCCAATACTTAAGCGAACCGAAGATTGCGCTTCTTCAGGGCTTAAACCAATTCCACTTAAAACGTGGCTGACGGACATGGCACCAGAGCTACAGGCTGACCCCGTACTGATTCCAAGCTTATGCAAACGAGGAATAATGGCTTCTGTTTTTACCGGCAAAAGCACATTCAAATTCATCGGGGAGCGTTCTGTAGGATGACCATTCAAACGCACACCTGGGATAGCTACTTGCAGTTTTTGCCAGAGCAAGTCCTTCAAGGTCGTCAGATGAGCGGCCTCTGTCGCCAAATTTTGCTGACAAAGTTCTGCCGCGACACCAAGGCCCACGATGGCGGGCACATTCAACGTTCCAGAGCGCAATCCCTTTTCCTGGCCACCACCATAAATCAATGGATTGAGCTGAACCTTGGGATCCTTGGAGCGTAGGTAGAGGCCGCCAATACCTTTGGGGCCGTAAATTTTGTGCGCAGAAAAAGACATCATGTCGATGCCAAGTTCTGTAACATTCACAGGGATTTTTCCCATGGCCTGAGTTGCATCGGTGTGGAAGTAGATTTGTTTTTCTTTTGCGATTTTAGCAACTTCAGCAACGGGGTTGATGCTGCCGATTTCGTTGTTCACCCAGATCAAGCTGATCAATTTTGTATGAGGCTTGATCGCAGCGCGAACGGTTTCGATTTCTATTTGGCCAAATTTATTCACGGGAAGGAAGTCAACTTCGACGCCCATTTTTTGAGTCGCGGCCATGCCCTTCATGATCGAGCTGTGTTCAACACAACTTGTGATGAAGTGGATTTTTTCGTTGGCATTTTCTTCGCGAATTTTAGAAAGCAATCCAAAGATCACCCAGTTATTGGACTCGGTGGCGCCACTAGTGAAAGTGATCTCACTGGCTTTTGCGCCAATGGATGAGGCCACTTGCATGCGGGCTTTTTGAGTAGCATTTTCCGCAGCCCATCCCCAATGGTGAGCGGCACTTGCCGGATTACCGAAGTACTCTTTGAAATAAGGCTCCATAGCCTTAAAGACAGCCGGATCAACAGGTGTCGTTGCATTGTAGTCAAAATAGATATCTTGAGCAGCCTTTGGGGCTGTTTGAACTTCGGGCATTGCTTCCATGGGCCCCAGCTAATAACGGCGCTGGGAGCGGGTCAAGAAGAATCCCCTTAAGCGGTGACTTTGTCCGGGGCTTTGGCTTCAAACTCTTCAATTGTGTTGTTCAAAAAGTTTTGCGCTCGGTATTTATCAAGACCCGAAAGCTCCATGCGTAACACATGGAGGTGGGAAACGCCCTGGCTGACGAGACGCTCCTTTTGTGCGTTAAAGAAAATGCCTCCGCAAGGTGTATAAAGAACGTATCGATTGTTGCGGGGAAGATGAATATAAACATTGAATTCAACAACTGCGTCCGCAACAAGCTCTTGAATATTCACTGCCGCCATTTCACTATCGGCCGAATCTATAATTTCAGCCCGAAGATTGGGACGGGGGAAAAAGGCGAGTGCGACCTCATGTCCTTCATGAATGGACTTGCGTAAAAAATCGGCGCATTCAAGGGCCCAAGTCATAAAAGGCACTTGCTTAAGCTTGATGGGCATACTTTCGTTGTCTTCAATTTTTTCGCCATTGTCTCTTAAGAAGCGAAAAAGGCGAGAGCGGATTTTTTCCACGAAGGCGCGGTCTATGATTTGATCTTTAGCCGTGGCGGCAACCAAATACCCTGAAAACCGTGATGACTCTACTAAGATGCAGGCAACATGACTTGCCTGTTCCATTTCAACGACCTGCGGGTCCGGAAACTGTATGCAGGCTTTTTCCATCGCATCCCGCACTCCTTTAAAGATCAGAGAGTCTTCAGTTTTTAAAGATGAATTCTTTTCGTCGTCATTTGAATAGCGATGCTGTGGCGTCTTCTTATGGACCTCCAGAGGAGCCCAGCCGCCGTCTGTTTTGCGTGCTTTCGCTGAAGTAAGTTCTCCCGATAATGAGTCCGTAATTGCAGGCCCTTGATAGTCGGGACTCAGAGGATTTGATGAGCTCGTGCCATGCGCAGAGGAGGGGTCCATAGACGAGGAGCCTTGAGGCGATAACGAGTTCATCGAGGTCTCTGAGGATGAATCTTGAGTGGAGGTGTGATTCGTTCCGGAAGCGGATTGGGCCGAGGCCATTTCTGTAGAGCCGACGCCTTCACTTTGTGAGTGCATCATCCCAGATGTATTTCCAGTGGCCATGGTTCCACCATCTATTGCCATAAGACTCGCAAGAAAGTTTTGCGCGGCTTCTGACGTTCCGAGGCCGCCTTCTCCTTTGATAGCGATCATTCCCGATGCATTCTTTCCGTCCTGATTCCATTCTCCACGACTACTAAATGCCGAAGGATTGGTTTGTAAATCTTTGTAGTACTTATTGACCATCCGTTCAACGGCAGGTCCGGTCACAGGATGAAAAATGGCATATCCAGAAGCGCAGTCGCTCAGGTTTTTAATAGAAGCTGATGTCGAACTTTCGGCAAATGCAATGACACAAACGGGCAGAGCTTGGCTTAAAACCTTGGGCAGATTTCGTACTTTTTTGTTGGGATGGTCAATGCTGATCATCACAAATTGAGGTTGATTTTGGACGAGGTAGGCTAGGGCTTCTTTCAGGTTGCTGGTGCTTTTTATCTTCCATTCACGATTGAGTAAAAAGCCTTCAACGGGTCCCAGGCTGTGAGGGTGTGATTTGATAATAAGCAGATTTTTTTTGACCTCAGTTTGTTCCATGCACGTCCCTTAGTATTCAAAGATGACCAACCGAATCTTTATCTCTTATCGGGATAAAGATTGGACTAGTGAGGATCAGAAATGGTGATTACGAAGTCTTCATACTATTACAGACCTTCAACAGTGGAAGGTTGTATAAATGTTCGAAGGGTATCGAACATTTGCCACCGATTCTTCCTTGGCGAGAGGCGGGATACTCCCTACAATATTACCATGACGAAATATCCGCTACACAGCCCCTCCTACTTTGTTCCACCCGGAAAGAATCCAGAAACGCTCTTTAAGTGGCGTAAGGTTCATTGTGAAATAAAAAATCGCAAGGGCGAGATTTTCTTCGAGATGTCAGGGGTAGAAGCCCCCGAAGGCTGGTCTCAGCTAGCCGTGGAAATTGCGGCCAGCAAGTACTTCCGCAAATCCGGAATTCCAAAAGTTAAAACAGAAAAATCAGTGCGACAACTGGTGCGCAGAGTGGTTTCCGCGATCGTGGCTTCTGGTCTTAAACAAGGTGGATACTTTAAATCAAAAAAAGACGCCGAAACCTTCGGTAAGGAACTGCACTATATCTTACTTTCGCAAAGAGGCGCCTTTAACAGTCCGGTGTGGTTCAATGCCGGCTTGTGGGAATCTTACAAAATTAATTCTCCCAGTGAACACTTTGCTTGGGATGCGAAAAAGAAGTCCATTGAGCCGACTAAAAACGCCTATGAACGCCCCCAATGCTCGGCTTGCTTTATTCAAAGTGTGGATGACTCCATCGATGGAATCTTTGAGCTGGCTCGCAATGAAGCAAGATTATTTAAATATGGATCTGGCACCGGCAGTAATTTTTCGAAATTGCGCAGCAAGTATGAACCACTTAATTCTGGGGGTCATAGTTCGGGTCTTATTTCATTTCTTGAAGTGCTAGATCGTGGGGCTGGAGCGATTAAATCTGGGGGCACGACCCGAAGAGCCGCCAAAATGGTGGTCGTTGATATTGATCATCCCGAAGTATTGGATTTTATCGAATGGAAAATGAAGGAAGAACATAAAGCCAAACTTTTGATTGAGGCCGGTCTTAGTGCTGATTTTGAAGGGGAAGCTTATCGAACTGTTTCTGGACAAAATGCCAATAACTCCGTTCGTGTAACTGATGAGTTCATGAAAAGCGTGCAGAATGAAAAACCGTGGAAGTTAAAAGCTCGCGTAACCGGAAAAACCATTCGAGAAATTCCCGCCGCGGAAGTGTGGAGTAAAATTACGCACGCGGCCTGGATGTGTGCCGATCCGGGAATTCAGTTTCATGATGTGATTAATAAGTGGCATACCTGCCCGAACACCGATCAAATTAATTCCAGCAATCCTTGTTCTGAATACATGTTTTTAGATGATTCCGCGTGCAACTTGGCTTCGCTGAATTTGGTAAAGTTCTTAAACCCTGATGGCAGTTTTGATTTTGAATCGATGATTCATACGGCGCGAACTCTTTTTGTGGCGCAAGAAATCCTGGTCGATTATTCCAGCTATCCGACACGAAAGATTGCCCAACATTCCCATGACTATCGTCCTTTGGGATTGGGGTTTGCAAATCTTGGCAGCTTGTTGATGCGTAAAGGAATTCCTTATGACAGTGAAGAAGGCCGCGCTTGGGCAGGAGCGGTCTCTTCGTTGATGAGTGGCGTGGCCTATTTAACAAGTGCCGAAATGGCTCGGGCTAAAGGTGTTTTTGCGGGATTCAAGAAAAACCGTGCGCCCATGGTGCAGGTGATGAAAATGCACGAAAAAGCCGTAAACAAAGTGGACTGGGGCTTGATGCCTCCGGGGCTGGATTTGGCCGCTCAAAACTTATGGAAGGCTGTGGTGTATAACGGCCAGAAATACGGCTTCCGAAATGCTCAAGCAACCGTCGTTGCGCCCACAGGCACTATTGGGCTTTTGATGGACTGTGACACCACCGGAATTGAGCCTGATTTTTCATTGATCAAGTTCAAAAAAATGGTGGGCGGTGGAGAAATCCAAATCGTCAATCAATCCGTAGAATTCGCCTTGCGCACGTTGCTTTACAGCGAAGATGATATTCAAAGTATTTTAGCTTATATCAAAGACCACAACGCCGTTGAAGGTTGCCCCCAAATTCGTCCCGAGCACTTGCCCGTGTTTGATTGTGCCAACGCGGATAAAGGGGGGCGGGTCCTGGCTCCTGAAAGTCATGTCCTGATGATGGCGGCGGTGCAGCCATTTATTAGCGGTGCTATTTCTAAGACCGTGAATTTGCCAAATTCGGCCACCGAAGACGATATCAGCAATGTCTATTTCTTGGCTTGGAAGCTGGGACTGAAGGCTGTGGCTGTCTATCGAGATGGCAGTAAGCTGAGCCAGCCACTGAATGTTAAGAAAAAAGACGAGCCGGCTGTGCAATTTACCATGAAATGTCCAGAATGTGGGAGCGACACGGTGCTTACGAGTGGGTGCTATCGTTGCCCCAACTGCGGAACCACTGTAGGTTGTTCTTAGTCGGCCGTTGAAAATACCCCAATCGACTGCGTTGTCGGACTCGCGCTTGCTCTCCGGCGTACTGATCAGTACGCCTTCGTGGCAGCTCGAATCTTCCGCCTTGCGCTTGGGGCATTTTGAACGGCCTCGGTTCCCGGTTTTTTGGGGACTGGCTCGACTGCGTCGTCGCTTTGGGCTGCGCCTTTGGCGGACGCTGTTTGAGGGAGTTTTTTACTTTAAGGAAAATTTATGAGCAAAAAAGATATTTTTGGGGATGATGTTGATTCTGGGAAATCGTTTGAGGATTTTGAGGCCATGTTTGCGGCTAGCGAACAGGGGTTGAAAACTCGTGTTTCTGTGGGGGATCAAATTCGTGGAGAGATTCTTTCTATTGGTAAAGAAGAATCATTTATTTCTACGGGGACTCCTGTGGATGGTTTGATTTTTACCAGAGACCTTATGGATGAAAACAAAGAAGTGAAATATCACGTGGGTGATATTATCGACGTCGTTGTAATCTCTGCTAAAGGTGGCGAAATTCGTTTGGCTAAAAAAGGTTCTAGAAATGCAACAGCTGATTCTTTGGAAGATGCTTTTGATATGGAACTGCCAGTGGCGGGGACTGTGACGGAGGCTGTGAATGGCGGTCTGCGTGTTAACATCCAAGGCAAAACGGCATTCTGTCCGGTTTCGCAAATTGATTCTAAGTTTGTCCAAGATACTTCTGAGTATGTGGGTCGTAAGTTTGAATTTTTGATCACTCAGATGGACAAACGCAACATGGTGGTTTCTCGTCGTAAGCTTTTGGATTTGCAAAAAGTGGAACACGAAGGTGTTTTCATGGAGAAGCACAAGGCCGGTGATGTTCTTGAAGGCCGTATTACTCGCCTTGAAAAGTTTGGCGCGTTTGTTGAGCTTGAAGCCGGCGTTGAAGGTTTAGTTCATTTGTCTGAACTGACTTGGTCTCGCGTCCATAGTCCGCAGGAAGTTGTTTCTGCTGGTCAAGCGGTGACGGTGAAACTTCTTAAAATTGAAGAAGTTGACGGTCGTTTGAAAATTTCATTGTCGATGAAGCAAGCCGATGGCGATGGCAACCCTTGGAATTCTGTTCCTGCGAAGTTCCCTGTGGGCACGGTTGTGCATGGTAAAGTTGAAAAGAAGGAAGTTTACGGTTTGTTCGTGAACATCGCTCCGGGTGTAACGGGTCTTTTGCCAAAATCTAAATGGCGTGATCATGTTGACGGCGCTCAGTTTGAAAACAAAAAACGTGGTGACGAGATTGTGGTGCAAGTCGATGAAATCAAGTTCGAAGAGAAAAAGATTTCTTTGGGCGTTCCAGGCACTGGGGAAGATCACACTTGGAGATCTCATCAACCAACTTCAGGCAGCGGCTTTGGCTCCCTTGGAGATGCGCTGAAAGGTCTTAACATCAAACCCAAATAGGTACGGATGCACTATTGTGTGTTACTACTTCAGAAAGCCTCCATGAAAATGGGGGCTTTCTTGTATCTTTCTCAGTACTTATAATTTTACCCTGGTAATATTGACAAGTTATTAATACCCGGGTAATATTGATTTCATCAACGACTTTGAAAGGTTTGAAGATGGAATCTTTTCCTTCAGCAGCGGGTTCTTCTCAGAGAGCGAGCTTCGTGTTTACAACTCGGCAGAAGATCTTGATCGCGCTGCTCGCTTTTTTGCAGTTTACGATCATTTTGGATTTCATGATTCTTTCACCACTGGGTGCGATCTTGATGCCTGTTTTAAAGATCACGGCCACTCAGTTTGGGACGGTGGTTTCAGCTTATGCGATCAGTGCCTCCTTGTCGGGGTTGTTAACTGCAGGCTTTGCCGACAAATTTGATCGTAAAAAACTTCTGATGTTTTTTTATGTTGGGTTTATCCTGGGAACTTTATTCTGTGGCTTGGCTCCGAATTACCACCTTTTGCTGGCGGCTCGTATCGTTACCGGTCTTTTTGGTGGAGTGATTGGATCGATCGTTTTTGCGATTACGACCGACTTGTTTCCGATGGCACAACGCGGGCGAGTTATGGGATTTTTGCAAACAGCCTTTGCTGCCAGTCAAATCTTGGGACTGCCAGCTGGAATTTTTTTGGCCACACACTTTGGATGGCATTCGCCGTTCTTGATGATCGTAGGCGTAAGTATTATTGCAGGCTTTTTCATTTGGAAATATATGCAACCCGTGACAGCCCATCTAGCGTTGCAAACGGACAAAAAAGCTTTTGCTCATTTGTTTTCAACTTTGTTTGAAACTAAGTACACCTTTGCCTTCGCGGCCACAGCAATCTTGTCCATCGGTGGATTTATGCTAATGCCTTTTGCAAGTGCATTCACGGTTCATAATATGGGGATTAGTTTAGACAAGCTTCCGATGATCTATCTGGTCACCGGGATGGCCTCCATTTTGATCGGTCCCTTGGTTGGGAAAATCAGCGATACATTTGGAAATTTCAATACATTTATTTTTGGTACGCTCGTCAGTATCATCATGGTTTTGATCTATACCCACTTGGGTGTCACGTCATTACCGGTCGTGATAGTAGTGAACGCCGTGATGTTCGTGGGAATTTTCTCTCGCATGATCCCGTCGCAAACACTTATGTCTGGCATTCCCGCTCCAGCAAGCAGAGGTTCATTTATGTCGATCAGCGCTTCTTTGCAACAGTTGGCTGGTGGCTTGGGGGCTATTATTGCGGGTGCAATTGTGGTTCAGGAAACAACCGGAGCCATTTCTCACTACGAAATTATTGGCTATGTGATGACAGTGTTGTCCTTGGTGGCGTTGGTGTTGATGTATTTTATTAATCGCTCGGTTCAGCGGGCCTTGCAAAAATCTCAGGTGGCTTAGGAGAAGCTATGGAACCTAAGGCGAATCGTGACTATATTGCTTTTGCAGACAATAAGAAAATCGCAAGCGGCGATATTATTGCTGTGGCTTTAAAAGTTAAAAAATATACGAAAAATTATAATGAATCATCGATCTTGGTTTTTGATCAAATGACCAGTCATCAAGTGGAGCTGGACCTAAGAGGCACGGACGAGGAGGTCGAACGTCGTTTGACAGCACTCCTAGAGCCTGAAGAAAAAAAATGTGGTCCCGGCCGTCCTAAGTTGGGTGTCGTTTCCAAAGAAGTGACATTGCTGCCGCAGCACTGGGAGTGGTTGGCGCTGCAACCCGGGGGCGCCTCCGTCACGTTAAGGAAGTTGATCGAGGAAGCGAAAAAGAAAAATTCCGGCAAAGATCAAATTCGTCAAGCGCAAGATGCCGCTTACAAATTCATGCATGCTATTGCCGGCGACTTTTCAAATTACGAAGAGGCCTTACGTGCCTTGTATGCTGCTGACTTCGGTCAATTTCAGAAAATGATTTCTGATTGGCCGAAAGACATTCAAAAGCATATTCTAGATATTATCGAAGGCATCCATGGCGCGGGCAGAAAAGATTAAAGCTGTGCCCGTATTAATACCAACGGCGACGCTTAAGGCTTCTAAGATTTCTTCGCGAGTTGCGCCATGCTTTTTTGCGGCCTCAATATGAACTGAAATGCAACCATCACAACGAGTCGTGACCGCAACAGCCAGCGCAATCAGTTCTCTTGTTTTTGGATCGAGAGTTGGATTTTCAGGTTTGGAATCAGAGATCATGCGATAGCCACGCACTAAATCCGGCTGCATTTTTGCGATTCCCGAGATGCGGGATTTCACTTCTGATAAATAGGTTTTCCAATCAAGCATATAGCCTCCTTAAAGATGTCTGACCCAAAACACCATTGCCATTTCCGCAAAATACTGAGCACGTCGTTCGCGCATCGGCATTTTTTTATAGGGGGATTCAATGATGTCAGAAAACTTTTGATTTCTTTTTTCAATACTGACGACACAGGAATGTTCATCTTTGGGGGTTACCATGAGGCGCACTTCGGCTTCTTCATCAAGTGCATGACTTGAAAAGCTCCAGGTTTTTTCTGTCATAAAATCCCGCATGACGGGCATCAGCCGATTGATCAAGAATTGTCCCGTGGTGGAATCTTGGACGCTGACTGAATCATAATTTTTCAAAGAGCGAGAAAGCATCAAAGGGACGTCTTGCTGATCTCGAGTGATGGTGATGTGTTTTAGGACCTCCGTGATTTTATCCACGTGCACCTTCATTTGGTTTTCTTCAGAGCGGAAAAAAGAAAGCTTCACTTCTACATAGGGCAAGTGGACACGATAGCCTTTTTCTACTTCAACGCCAGCCAGGGCTTCTTCCACCAGTGTAGCGACGTCGGATTCACCCATTCCTATGGTGTCCCAGTGGCGAGTAATATACGGATCTAGGCCCGCGGCATTTTTTTGTAGCCAGGAATCGATCGAGGAATTCCAGATGGCTTCAATTTCTCGGGGTGGACCCGGTAAGACAAAAAGCTTTTTACTTTTGGCTTCCAGATAGAAAGCGTTGGCAGTGCCCTCGGAGTTTTTCAGAACCAAAGATCCTGTGGGATAAAAACATTGTTGTCGTTGGATGTCTCTGACCACATAACCGCGGGGTTCAAGTCGGTCCTTGATGTGTTGCCAGGAGTCTTCATCGAATTTCAAATCTAAGTTCGTCCATGTGCTGATCACTTCTCGGGTGAAGTCGTCGGTGGTGGGGCCTAATCCACCGGTAATAAACATCAGATCGCCATGCTGTTCGCAAAAATCTAAAGCCTCTAAGATGAGTTTTTTCTCGTCTGGGACAACCAGATGAAGAGTGGTCGTGAGACCAAGTTTTTTTAGTTTTTCTGAAATCCAGGCGGCGTTTTTGTTAACAATTTGTCCATCGACCAACTCTGTTCCAATGCCAAGAACTATTGCTTTCATGCTGAGAAACTCCTAAAGGATCCCTTCACGATAGGCCCGTCTAGAGATTGCGTCCAGACCCTATGCATAAGGGCAGGAAATTGCTATAAATGCATAGCGTTATAGAGGTCTAAACCTTGCCCAACGGTCATGATTTTAACTAGATTCGCTACTCTAGAGCGCAATAGGATTTGAACGAAAAAAAGGAGACATTCATGTCTTTCAACTGGAAAGAATTCGACCTCTACAATCCAACCCCAGAACACGCGATGTTGCGTGAAACCGTGAAGGCTTTCACGGAAGCAGAGGTGGAGCCTCAAGCTCACGAATATGATCGTTCAGAAAAATTCAATCTTTCACTTTTCAAAAAAGTCGGCGAGTTAGGCTTGTTGGGAATTACCGTTCCTGAACAATTCGGTGGCGCGGGAATGGATGCCACGGCAGCTGCGATTGTTCATGAAGAGTTGTCCGCTTCAGATCCAGGTTTTGCGTTGGCTTATCTTGCTCACTCCATGTTGTGTGTGAACAACATCGCTGTGAACGGCAGTGATGAACAACGTCACCGTGTATTACCAAAGCTTTGCACCGGTGAATGGGTTGGTTCTATGTCCATGTCTGAGCCAGCAATTGGAACAGACGTTCTTGGTATGCAAACTCGCGCAGTTAAAAATGCCAACGGTTGGGTTTTGAACGGTCGCAAGATGTGGATCACCAACGGGACGATTGATGAAAACAACACGCCTTGTGATTTGACCCTGGTTTACGCTCGTACGGGTGAAAAACATGGCAGAGCTTTGATTTCTACCTTCCTGGTTGAAAAAGATCACAAGGGCTTCCAAGTGGGGCAAAAAATCAAAGACAAACTTGGCATGCGCGCTTCCAACACAGCAGAGCTTGTATTCCAAGACTGCCAAGTTCCTGATTCTGCTCTGATTGGTCACGAAGGTGATTCGATGTTGCATATGATGCGCAATCTGGAGATCGAACGCCTGACGTTGGCAGCCATGAGCATCGGTATTGCTCGTAGATCTTTGGAAATCATGAACCGTTACGCGACAGAGCGCGAAGCATTCGGAAAATCTTTGAACCACTTTGGTCAAGTTCAGCGTTATATTGCTGACAGTTATGCGGAATACAAAGCGGCACGCGCTTATGTTTATGAAACAGCTCGTCGTATGGAGTTGAACAAAGAAGGCAATCGTCTGGATTCAGATGGCGTAAAGCTTGTGGCAACGACGATGGCGAAAAACGTTGCAGACCGCGCGATCCAAGTCTTGGGTGGTTACGGTTATGTAGGTGAGTACGTTGTCGAAAGACTTTGGAGAGATGCAAAGTTGCTTGAGATCGGTGGCGGCACCTTGGAAGCCCACCAAAAAAATATCACTCGCGATTTGGCAAAAAATCCTGAGACTTTGTACAAATAGATCGGTCTATTCATGTTTCCATACGGTCCTGACATTGAAATCAATGCCCATTTAAAAATGAATTACCAGGTGGTCTTAGAAAAACTAAGACCCTTGTTGACTGAGGACCGTTGTCAAAAGATTGACCGTGTTGTGACACAAAGAAACTTCGACACGGCCGTGGTTCTGGAAAGCATCTATGATCGCGGTAATATTTCTGCGGTCATGAGAAGTGCTGAAGGTTTAGGTTTTGGAAATTTCCACGTGATTGAAACTCAGGAAAAATTCAAAGAATCGGCTCGGGTCACTCAAGGTGCTGATAAGTGGGTGGAAGTTAAAAAGTGGAAGAACACCACGGACTGTGTGAAAACTCTTAAAGCTGATGGCTATAAGATCTATGTCACGCATTTGGATGCTCGATCCAAACCTCTGCATGAGGTCGATTTTTCTGGCAAAACAGCTCTTGTTTTAGGAAATGAAAAAAATGGCGTCAGCCCCGAAATGGTGGCTGCTGCTGATGAATGTATCATCATTCCCATGACGGGCTTTGTGCAGAGCTTTAACATCTCTGTGGCAGGGGCCCTTAGCTTATATCATATTTCTCAAGATCGCCTTAAAAGGGACGGGACGAATGCTTCACTCTCCAAAGAAGAGCAAGACATCTTGAGAGCCTACTATTATCTGCGCACTCAAGATTCTGGGTATCAATATCTTGAAGAGTTGTTTGCACGAGGCCAAGTTAAGGCTTAAGCTTTTTCTCATAGGGGAGACTTTATGAGAAAATGGATTTTGCTGCTGCCATTCGTCCTTATTGCCTGCGCGGAAAAAGGAACCCAAAATACACCACCGATTATCAACGCGCCTCAAGAGTTGGTTAAGGTTTCTTTGCTGAGACCGCAGCCAACGACACCCGTGCAATTGGTGTTCGACACCAAATACGAGGGCGCTAAACCTGTAAACTATCGTAAAAACGACAAGCTTCACATGTCTGGAAGCGCAAGTTTTTCACCAAGAGCTTTGAAAGACATTGCCAAGCCTGTAAAGAAAAGCAAAACCCCGTTATATATTTTCGATCTTCGCCAAGAGTCCCATGGTTACATTAACGATAAACCCGTGACCTGGCAGGCGGAGCACGACTGGGCCAACGCGGATCTTTTCCATGATGAAGCTATTCAACGTGAGCGTCGTTTGTTAGGGGATCTACGTGTCGGCGAACAAATTGATGGCTCAAGTGTTAAAAGCATCGAGACCGAAGAAAGTGTCGTGCGCAGCGCAGGACATCAGTATGTACGCCTGACTGTGACGGATCATCTTCGTCCCACGGACAGCGAAGTCGATCGTTTCATCCAAGTCGTTCGCGAATTACCAGAAAAAAACTGGGTTCATTTTCATTGCAGAGCGGGCAAAGGCCGTACCACCACGTTTATGGTTATGTACGACATGCTAGCGAATGCCCAGACTGATTCCTTTGATGACATTATCAATCGTAATGCCAAGTTGAGCGATGATTACGATGTGATGGCACAGGTTCCAGAAAGTGACTTCCGCCATGTTTATCAAAAAGACCGAGCAGAGTTTGTGCGTGCTTTTTATGACTATGCCAAAGCTCATCCTCATGGAAAAGATAAAGTCTGGTCACAATGGAGCAAAAAATAATGAAAAAGGTTTTGTTGCTTGTCGGTACGGCCCTGTTGTTGTCTTCTTGTGCCACGTTAAGAAAAACATTCTGTGACTGCGACTGCACCTTGGATATCGCTGAAAAGAAAAAGCAAACCCAGGTCACACATCCTGTAAAAGCGACGAAAAAGATCGCCAAAGACAAAGCGGCCATAGTTGTGGAGCAAGCGGACATCGACATCGCAGATCGCATGACGAAGGCTGTGGATGCCTACGTCTTTAATAACCAAAGCGAAGAGTTTACAGCTCTTTGTAAAGAAGAACGCTTTGATTGCTTCGTCGATGAGAAACGTTATCCCAAAGACAAAAAACGCGTAAAACGCTCAGTGCCGCCATTTTTGAGCGGCTCAAAAATGGGCCTTCAAGACGATAAACGCGTGCGGATCAAATACGACTTTTATCCTTAAGCTCACAGTAGCAGCTAGTTTTTTCTTAGAATAATCGACTTCATCAAGGGCTCCTGATCTGGGAGCTCGAAGTCCAATCCTTGTGACGGTGCAGGCAGGATTTTAAACGAAAACTCGCGCTTTAATTTTTCTAAGCGCAAATGCAAATCGCCACTGGTCCACTTCTCGTAGTTCGTACAGAACAAAAGAAGGCCATTTTTTTCCAAACAGTACATGCAATTGATCATCAGTTCGTCAAAGTTCTTACTGATAGAAAAAACCGAATTTTTAGAACGACCAAAGGAAGGTGGATCACAAACGATCATGCCAAACTTGCGTTTGCGGCGAATTGTGCCTTTTAGAAACAGAAGGCAGTCATTCACCCAGAATTCATACTTATCGTCTTCAGGATTCAGACCATTCAATTCAAAATTGCGTTTGCTCCAGTCGATGAAGTTCGACGAAACATCGACGGTACAAACTTCGCGAGCGCCAGCCAAGGCAGACACCACGCTGAAGCCACTGGTGTAAGAAAATAAATTCAGCACACTGCGATCCTGAGCATGTTCACTGACCCAAACACGATTTTCACGTTGATCTAAGAACAATCCTGGGGACAGTCCCGTATCACTGCGCAGTTCGTATTGAACGCCGTTTTCTTTCGCCGTCCAACGTGTGGAGGTATTGCCGATATTCCAAAGAATCTCGGCGTTGGGATCTTCACCACGATTCAACATTTTACGGACAAGAACCTTTTTGCCCGTTTCTTTGGCGATACGTTCAAAGCGTAATAAATCTTGAACACTGGGGTCAGATTCTTTGTACCAGTAAATCCAAAGGTATTCGCCATACTGATCGATACGGTAGGTATCGAGTTCTCTATGTGAAAGGCGAAGTGATTCGTCTGTTAGTTTTGAGGCCTGGTACATGCGTTCGCGACGCGCAAAGGCTTCGGCGATAATCAGGTCTTCTTCGTGAGTATTAAGTTCGCCGTCACGGGCCCATACCGGCAAATCTGTTTCAAAGCGAACGTGTTGACCACGAAGAGTAAATTCCAGGGATAATGAATGCAGGCACAGGCGATAGAATTTGCTGCCGCCATGCTCTTGGTCGCCTAAGATAGGAATGCCGTTGGCTTCCGCATGCAGACGAATCTGATGGGGCTTTCCGGAATGAGGAATAGCTTCCCATAGTTGAAAGCGGCCTAGGGACTTCAACCATTTAAAAGTCGTTTTGGAATTGTTGTCTTTATCTTTACGGCTGATGAATTGGTTTTTTTCTTTTTCAATATGGGATTGGTAAGTAAATTCCAAAGATCCCGCAGAACGATCCGTTAAAAATAAATAACGTTTGTTAACTTGATGCTGTTCAAAAAGGCGACTCAGGTCCGCCGCGATTTCAGAACTCGTCGCAAAGCAAAGAGCACCTGAAGTTGCTTTGTCCAAACGATGTGCGACATAGAGCTTTTGATTTAGTTCGTCTTCATAAACTTCGACGCAACCCCGTTGCCCGTATTCTGGAGTATGGGTGTTTAAGCCCGCAATCTTGTCAATAAAGATGCAGCCGGCTGTCTCGGTGTATCGAAGCTTAATCGTGCGTGTCATTCGACTAATATAGACCGGTTTTTATTGAGCGTCACTGAGAGATTCGATAGAAACACATATGGAGGATTTCTATGAAAATCATTTCTAAAGTTCTATTAGCAGCCCTTGTTGTGCCATTTTTTGCTGGATGTGGATTTCAATCTATTCCGCAAACGAAAAACTCCACAGAAGCAGCGCTTGCTGAAGTCTCAAATCAGTACAAACGTCGGGCTGATTTGATTCCGAATCTTGTTAATGTTGTTAAGGGGTATGCAAAACACGAGCAAGAAACTTTGACTCAAGTGACAGAAGCCCGTGCTAAAGCAACAGCGATGAATATCGATCCATCTAAAGTGACTCCAGCGCAATTGGCAGAATACCAAAAAGCACAAAGTGGTTTGTCACAAGCTTTGGGTCGTTTGATGGTCGTGACTGAAAAATATCCTGATCTGAAAGCGGACCAAAATTTCAGAGACTTGCAGGCCCAACTTGAAGGCACTGAAAACCGCATCACGATTGCACGTCAAAGATACATTGAGTCGATCAAAGACTTTAACAATCTTGTGACGGTACCCCCAACAAGCTGGACAAACTCTGTGATGTATCATTTCGAAAAAATGCCACAGTGGGATCTAGCTCCGGAAGAAAAAGCAACGGCAGAGAAAGCTCCAGAAGTTAAATTCTAATGCGCGCATTATCCCTGGCTTTTCTTTCACTATTTATCTGCTTGGGTCTGACGGCTCGAGCAGAGTTTCAGGTTCCCGCATTGCAAGGACCTGTTATGGACGAGGCGGGAATTCTGCCTCGATCTATGCGCCAGGATTTGAGTCAGCTTCTGTTTGATTTTAATCGCAGAGGTAAGGCTCAGTTACAGATTCTTATTGTTCCTACGATCGGTGATGATGTTATTGAACAGGCTTCCATTCGCATCACTGATAAATGGAAGCTGGGCGATGCCAAGAAAGACAATGGCATCTTGTTTCTGATTTCTGTCAACGATCGTAAAATGCGTATTGAAGTCGGGCAGGGACTTGAGGGAGCGATCCCGGATGTTTATGCTCAACGAATTATCGCAGATACGGTGGCTCCGTATTTCCGTCAAAAGCGTTATGGCGATGGCGTTTATGCCGGTGTTGCGCAGCTGATGGCGTTGGCCGATAAAGAGTTCGCTGACGAAAAAGGTCTCAGCACGGCGGATCGTGCTGATGATAAAGGCGGCGGCATCCCTATCGGTGTTATCATCATCTTGTTCATTATTATTTCTATCTTAGGTCGCTTTGGTGGCGGTCGAGGTCGTTACTATACTGGTGGCGGCGGTGGATTTGGTGGCCCTTTTGGGGGCGGCGGATTCGGCGGCAGTGGTGGTGGTGGCGGCGGAGGCTGGTCCGGCGGTGGCGGCGGTTTCAGCGGCGGCGGTTCATCAGGCAGTTGGTAAGTGCCGTCAGGCACAGTGTGGAGCACCAAAGGTGCGTAACTGGGGAAACAATGGCTTGGATTCATCGATATATCACGGACGAAGAAATACAAAAGATCACTCACGCTGTTCACAAAGCGGAAGAACACACCGATGGTGAGATCGTTCCCGTTATTGTGCAAAGATCCTCTACGGTGGGGCATGTACCGTTGACTCTGACTCTGGGCATCTTATTGCTTCTGGTCGTTGCCGAACTGCCTTATTCTGACTTGTTATGGGTAAAGCCTTGGGTTTACGTATGGCCGGTACTTGTGATTGCTATTTACGGCCTTTCACATCTTTTGGCCAAAATCCCATGGGTGCAAAAAGTCTTAGTTTCCGAGCGCGATGAAGTAGACCAAGTTCACCAACGTGCGCATTTGGAATTTTATCTAAATAAAATCAATAAAACCAAACACGGCACAGGCATCTTGCTGTTCATTTCTGTGATGGAAAGAAAAGCTGTGATCTTGGCCGATGAAGGTATCAACAGTAAGTTGTCCCAAGAAACCTGGAATCAAATTTTAGGTAAATTGGGTGA
>JBJTMR010000137.1:0-22821 GCA_046070625.1 Bdellovibrio sp.
GATGGTGACGCCGATCTTCATTCCAAGTATGGGCCCAGATATTCGCGAAGAGGGCGGCGGACTTGTCTCTGACAGCCGTTGGTATCGAGCGCCTTCGCGTAATTACGATTTTAATAATCGTGTGAATACCATCAGCTATAAACTTGATGTTCCAGAGCAGGCCAAGCTGGTAAATAATGGCGGTGTTTCATTCTTGGGGCGCTTGGGGAATAAAGAAAAAGGTCCGTGGATAGTCGCGGCCGCGGGATATTTGCCAGTCAATGATTTGATCTTGAAACGTCAGAACTTTAAACAGACATCGCAGGACAAAGTTGACGTGACGGTTTCTCCGGAAGTGACACATCACCATATTCAGTCGGTCGACGCAGGTTATGCCTTTAACTCTGTGAAGGTGTCCGTTTCGTATTTGCAAGATTCTCCTGAAGCAAAACATCCAGATCCAGAGTGGTCTATCCAAAAGCTTAATCCCTTGAAGATATATTCCGGTGCGGTGGATTTTTCTTTGGCCAATTTTATGACCAAAACAATTGCGGTGCAGTTGGGCTATATGAAAGTGAACGGTGGCGGCATTCAAGATATCTTATCTGATGGCCGTCCGGACGACTTTACGTTGTATGATGCTCGCTTGAAGTTTACCAATGCCGTGATGATGCGCTTGGAAGGTCAGTTGGCTTCCATTTTAAATCGTCCCTTGGTGACACGTTTTAAGTATCTCTATGATTATGATCAACGCGGATCCCTCGTTAATACAGAGTTTCTGTATTATCCCAACCAGAAATGGGCAGTGGTAATGGGGGGTGATGCTCTCGGTGTTCAGGATGAAAATTATAAACCATCCAGCTTCCTGAATCAGTTCCGAGCCAATGACCGCTTCTACGGAGGCATGACATATGTTTTCTAAAAGAATTAAAGCCATCAGTATTCTGATGGCTTCTGTTTTATTGTTATCAGGCTGTGATACGAAACTGTGGGAAAATCCCCCCGACGTTCAGGCACAGGAGTTCACTGGAGCCGCGTGCCTATCCAATACGGGGCCGGTTCTGAATCACTATATCGAAGGTAAAGCGTCTGAATTAGAGATCAATTCTTTGTGGGAGTGTTTGGGGTCTGCGGTTTCTAGCTTTCAGCGCTATGTTCGAGGCAGTGATAAAAGTCGTTATACATCCCAGGAAATTGCCACGTTCTTAGAACAGAATTTTTTGGATCAAAAAAAACGCACTGTAATCACGCCAGATTTGCAGTTGGAGTTCATGAAGCTGAAACAGTTGTTCGTGGGCGGCGACCGTAACTATATAACCCAAACTGAGCTTGATAAAACCCAAGGCGTTTTCAGGCTTTTGAAAACGATCACGGTTCGCCTGAACCCTTACATGAAAGTTTTGGTGTTGAAGTGGAAGGTTTCCGGGAACAAAGAAATTCAAAGTGATTTGGAGTTCTTTGAAAAAGCCAATGTTGAATTGCAGAACTCAGCTCGGGCCTTGGCTGATCATATCGAGAAAAATGGCCAGACTTATAATCTCTCTGATTTCGGAACATTTTTAAAACAGCTGTCTGCAGTGCTCGATGAAAATTGGTCCATGAATCAATCCATTGAGACTTACATGCCCGTGGTAAAAAAGGTCAAAAAGGCCCTTGCCGGCGGCAATGAAAACTCGATTGCTCCGACCGAGTGGCGTCGCTTCAGTTTGTTAGGCGCGCGTGGATTTGTGCAGTACTTGCGCTATTACTATTTCATCCAGTCTGTCCCTGAAAATGGGGGCGGGTATCGTCTGACTTACTTGGCTCGTTCGGTGGAAGACATCCTTTCGGTGTTTCAGGATCTTGTGGGGCAAAAACCCGAAGGCATCGTTTCTCGGGATGAGGTGAATGGCATTCTTTTGACTCTTTCTAAAGTTTGGCCAGAGTTTAAAATGTCCACGGGTTTGATCTATGAAGGGATGAAGATCAAACAGCTATTTTTTGGGGGCAGCCTTGAGTCCTTTACGACTCAGGATTTTAATAATGCTCGTCAAAAAGTCAGTCGTTTAAAAACGTTGATTGAACGCTTTTTGCCTTATTATTCCATTTACACTTCGGAATGGGATCCCAATCTTTACTCCAATGAAGAGGCACAAAAACTCTTTATGGATTCTCAAGATATTTTAGAGACCACGGGGCGCGAGTTGGGTGTGCTGTTTGAGGGGCCTTATGACCTTAAAGACTTGGTAACTTTGGCGAAGGAGTTTGAGCGTCTTTATCCACCCAAAAAAGCTAAAGATTCTATTGTTCCGCAAATAAATAAACTTTTGCCGTTAGTGATTGATACCAAAAATATTGTTTTAGGTGGCAAGGATTCAAGCGTTTCCAAAAGTAGTTGGAGTATTTTGTTGGGGCTGGGGTCCCGTGTGTACTCCGATTATTTGTACTATCATTACTTCTTACAATCTAAAACTCTGGAGTCGCCTCGCTCGGTGGGGCATTTGTCTGTCCTTTCTAATCAGACATTGGATATCGTTCGCGATGTCCTTGAAACGAAGAAAGTTCATCAGCTGAGTTTGGATGAAATTTCGCTGATCACGCGGCGTTTGATGGAAGCGGATGTGCTGCCTGACGGAATCACGATGTCTTCCATTAAGAACGTTATTAAATTGATCGTGAATAACATCATGGTTTCGCCGGAAGATCGTCTGGGTGGCTCTGTGCCGAATGCGTTGACCAGAAGGTCGGTGGAAGTTGTCAGACGGGAATTGCAAGTTTGGCTAGATACGGAAATGTTCGTAGCAAAACTTTCTAGAAACTGGAAATCGAAAGAAGGTCTTCGCCCACGTGATATGGTGGACGCTGTAGAGAAGGCTCAAGATAACAGTAATTCCTCTGCTTATCTTAAGGAAGGCTTGAAGGAATTGATGTTCTCTTTGAAAACACCATCGCCTTTAACGATAGACAGTGAAGGACGACTTTATATTTCTCGTCGTTTGCAGCAAGTTTACGATCGCGACAGTTTAAGTCAGTTAAATTTGGATCGCGCCGTGGCTCGTTTATTATTGCGCTCGTTCACAGGGGATTTAAGCCGCATCAGAAGTTACACGGGAGTGACGCTGGATGAAGTGAATTTCGTTTTCAATCAAGTTCGTCCCTTGGTTATCGAGATGAAGTTGCTAGAACCCGAGAATAAAGGTTTTGGGGATGCGCGTTTTAGAGATGCCAACATCTTTATGGCACACTCCGATGGTAGCAACTTGGCCTCGTTTGTTGAGGTCACAGACTTGATTGGCATGATCTGGTCCGGGATTAACATCAACACCATGGTCACGAAGGAGTTGAGTCGAGACTGCCTAGGTGGAAAATCAAAAGTAAACTCTAATGACAAAGTTTCCGTCGACTGTGCGGTGAGGTCTTATCGTAGTTCTTTGACGAAATATATGACGGCAACACCTGAATATGTGCAGTACATGAGAGCGGTGAATGCAGATGTGTCCAGTGGCTATGTGTACAACCTATTTAAATCTTCAGGCTATATCCCGAATGATGGTGGCATTGCACGCATTGCGGATTTGGGGCAGGTGACCTTTACGGTACAGTACATTGAAATGTTGATGGCCCGTTTTGACGAAGATGGCGATGGATATTTAACAGCACCAGAAGCGTTAAAAGCCTTTGTTTTATTCGAAGGTATGTTGAAGCAGTTTGCCGGAGATCAAATTAAAGAAAAGGATCTTCCGGGACTCTTTATGTTCTTGCTTCGTTATGGAAAAGCGCCAACAACCGTACGTGAAAAGCTGACATTTGTTTTGCGTTGGCGAGGCAAGCCTGACAATTGGAAGGTCGCTGCCGATCGTTCGCAGTTGGCGGCGATTCTAGGTTATATCGCCGATATGAGTAATAAGGTGGCCGGAGCTGCTGTTATGGAGATTCCGGAGTCGGAGCTCGTACCAGAGCAATAGTTCGGCTTTGCCGACGGCGTATAGCGGAGTCCTTTGCTGGCTCCGCGCTTCGTCGGCACGCCTTCCGGGCTCAACGGCGCCGGCTTCGCCGGTTCGCGCATCCATGCGCCGCCTAAGGCCGACTGCGGCGGAGCCAGCAAAGGACTCCGCTATACGCCGTCGACAAATCCTCAATTGAGATCTTTTTTGGCTGTTCCGATCGTTCCGATCGGAAGACGCGGTCTTTGGGCTGTTCCGATCGGTTCGATCGGAAGGCGCGGTTTTTGGGCTGTTTTTATCGGAAGGCGCTAGTTTAGGATGTTGGCGGGGAGTACTTGGGCTGCTGTTACTGTGGCGTTGTCTAGATGGAGGCCTGTGAAGAGGCCTGCGGCTTGTTGGGCTGCGGGGTAGGCGCTGGTTAGATCGCCGGCTGAGTTGGTGTCTATGTCTGCCGTTGTGGCTGCATACGGGGAGTAGGCTCTTCTCCAGATAAGGACTCTGGTTTTGTTGGAGCTTCCCGTGTTGTTGTGAATGTCGATAATAAGATCTAATGCTAGCGGGGCGTACATGTTCGTTAGGGCGCTGTTTACGTTCACCCAGTTGCCGTTTACGCCGATGCTGGCATAAACGCTGGCGCCTGTTCGGTAGAATTTGATCGCAATGCCTGTTCCGGTGCCTACGTTGAGGTCGTTAGAATTGAACACTACTGTCACTGAGGCCGTGATGCTGCCATCGAGTTGTGTTTTTAAGGCGAAGGCGTTGTTTAAAAGAACTCCGGCCAGTGGATTGTTGAATCTCACGGCGCCTATGCCTGATAAAACCTCTGAAGTATTATGGGAAAATGAAGAGCCCGCTAGGCTTGTGTAAGAGTCGATGCCTGCGACGTCGGTGCTTGTCCCTGAACTGCAAGCAGTCAGGGATAAGATCGCCAGTATGCTAAGGAGCTTTAGAATGAGTTTTTCCACATCATTGACTCCACTGGAAGAGGTAATTTTTCGTTATACTTTGCAGAAGGCTTCACGTTGTATGGCGTGAGGATGGTGCCTTTCACTTCAAAGTATATCAACTGCCCAATGGGCATTCCAGCGTAAACTCTGACGGGTTGTTTAACCGAGATTTCTAGGGTCCAAAAGTTACAGAACCCAACGTCACCTTTACCAGCAGTCGCGTGGATATCAATTCCAAGGCGGCCGACGCTGGATTTACCTTCTAAAAATGGGACATGCTTCAGAGTCTCTGTGTACTCTTGAGTCACGCCCAAATACAGAGTATCCGGCATGAGAACGAAGCCCTCATCCGGAATCTCGAAGGTGCGAATCTTGTTATGCTTCTTTGCGTCCAGCACTTTCTCTTCATAAGTGGCAAGAGTTTTACCTAAGTGAACATCGTAAGAGTTCGTTCCTAAGCACTCTCTGTGGAAGGGTTCTACCTTGATAGAGCCTTCTTCCATGAAATCGAGAATCTGCTGATCCGTAAGAATCATTACTTAGTTTCTCTGTGTACTGTGTGGCGTTTCAAATTTGGGTTGTATTTCTTTTTCTCAAGACGACCTGGAGTTTTAGTTTTGTTCTTAGTCGTAGTGTAACGAGAAACTGGTTTGCCTTCACCGCGAGCTTCAGTGCACTCAAGCGTGATGATGATTCTTCCTGATTTTTTAGCCATTTCGTATCCCTTCTGCACTCTGATTTGATCAGAGCATAGATCTAAATTCTCTTTTAAATATCGCCATGCGCTATGCGAAAAATACGGCAATACCTTTTCAAAGGGGCTCAAGGTATCAAAGGAAAACGGAAACTTCAATAGGCAAATTCAAGTCTCGAGGGAGAAATCTGGTAGGCAGAGTATGAAACCGATGAACACCAGCGTCAATCGGCCTGCGGGACTGGAACTTTTTACATATTTTAGTGCCTGTTCTGAGGTGCCGGTTAGGACTAAAGGGGGGCGATGGCGGTAAAAGGTCCAGAACCAACAAAGATCCGTTGAGCTTTCCTCACTGTTTTTTACAATGAGTGAATTAATCCTGGAGAAACCTATGTTCCCGCCGGAAACCCGAATTCTTGTTATCGACGACATGCCGTCAATCAGAGACTTGGTGAAGAACACCTTGAAAGCCATGGGCTACAAAAATCTTCAGGAGGCAGAAGACGGCGAAGAGGGACTTCAGGTTTTGATGAGGTCCAATAATCCCGGCACATCTATTCAGTTGGTTATCTCCGATTGGAATATGCCTAAAATGAAGGGTTTGGATTTGTTGAAGCAAGTTCGTGCAACGACGGAATGGGCGAATTTGCCTTTTGTGTTGTTAACTTCAGAGTCAGAGCGTGATCAAGTAACCGAGGCTGTATTGGCAGGTGTTTCGCAATATATCGTAAAACCGTTCTCTGCAAAAATCTTTGAGGACAAGCTCAAGGCGGCTTGGCAAAAGCATAACAAATAAGTTCTTGGGACAATTTGAAAATAAAAAAGGCGCTGAAGGGCGCCTTTTTTTGTGCGTATTGATCTGTGGCTTAGGCTGCTTTGCTGTGTCGTTGTGGCAGAAGATCCGTGATGTAGGGAACTTCGACGAAAAGTGAAGTGCCTTGACCTAATGAAGACTCCACCCAAACTCGTCCACCTAATTCTTCGGCGGCGTGTTTGATGGCATCCATACCGACTCCGCGACCTGAAGTTTCGGTGACTTGATCACGAGTGGAGAATTGGCTGTCGAAGATGTGCTGAATCACTTCCTGATCGGATTCATGACTGGCATCAATATCTTTAGCGAGCAATTTTTCACGGATTTTTGCGGCGTTGATGCCGCCGCCGTCGTCATCAATTCGAATCAACAACGAGTCGATGTCAGGCTTGCGGTGATGTTCGAATGCGACCGTGATTGTGCCTGAGGGATTTTTTCCAGCTTCAGTGCGGATCGCCGGAGTTTCGATACCGTGATCGACGGAGTTTCTAAAGGAATGTACAAAGGTCGCAAATAAGTTGGAATAAACTTCCGGAAGGACTTTTAAATCTGAATTTTTATAAACAACCGGGTTTAATTGCTTTTCCTGTTTTTCTGCCAGTTTCAGGGCGACGTCATTATAAACGGTAAAAAAGGATCCCACGGGCTCCATCACGAACTCATTCATTAACAACTGAGCGGTGGTGGTTCCTTGGGGATACATTTGAACTTTGTCCAAAACTTCTTGCAGACGACTGAGCGGAATTTCCAGTTGTCGTTCTTTGGACAGGGCTTTGCTGCCCAGGATTTCTTCAGACTTCTTTAAAAAGACATTGAATCCATTTTGGATGTGCAGGCTTTCTGATTTGAGTTTTTCGTACTGCTCTGCTGTTTTGGATTCTTTAAATTCTGCCAACAAGGTTTCAGCGTGGTGGCAAGAGTCCGCCATATCTGCAATAGAATACAGGGCCGCACCACCTTTTAGAGTGTGCAATTGACGGAAAAGAAATTCGTCGTCCGCATTTTCCCAAGACATTGCTAATCCCGCATTAAGATCGGATAAAAGCATTTTCGATTCGCGGATAAAGCGACCGATTTCTTTTTTATTTTGAACGAGGTTGATAATTAAATTTGCATAGTTGCGATCGTGCTCGGCTTGGGCTTTGGCTTCGACCAGAGATGTGATGTCTGAGGCAACCACGACGATGCCTTCCATGGCGCCTTCCGACGCGCGAAGCGGGAAGTACTCCAAGGCAATATTCTTACCCGCAGAATGGGCGTAAGTCGGAGGACCCAGCGGAGACAGGTCTTCAAAGGGGAGCATTTCCATAAACATGGTTTGCATCCATTTTTTGAAGCCATCGACTTTGTTTTCAGGAACTTTTAAGATATCCCAAATGTTTCGTCCTTGAGGGCGGCATTCGATGGTGCTTTCGCAGGCCTTCGAGGAAACCTCAAGGATAAGTCCTTCCTTGTTAAATATAAAAAAGCCCTGATTCAGAGAATCCAAGAGCGCCGTCATCATCTGATTTAGGTTCGACAATTCGGCAGTGCGCTCGGCAACCATTTGCTCCAAATTTTTGGAGTAGTTTTCAAGTTGCGTCTTAGCGTCCTCGAGGGCTTTGATGACGTCTTCCTTCTGTTCAAGTTCTGCTCGGTATTTTTTCTGTAGACGCTCTTCAAGCGTGACGTCACGAACAAAAACAATCCAGTTCTTGTCTCCCATGGAATCAAAGACTGGTTGCAAGGTGATTTGTATTTTGCCTTCGCCACCTTGGGGAGTGGTGAAGTTGACTTCCTTATAAGGAGTGGGATCACAGATATGAATCAGCTTATCCAAGCCTTCAATCGGTTCGCTGAAGGAGAAAAGCTCCAGGAACTTCATCCCTTTTGAAACTTTACGCACGGAAAGACCGCAAACGATCGCCGCAGTTTCATTGCAATAGAGAACCCGTTGATCTGCGTTCAGAACAAATACGGGCTCTAGTAAGGTGTCAAAGAGGGAGTATTGAATCTTCATTTTACGAAGGTTTCATTTTTTTGATGATAGATCGTGAACTCACGCTTTTCGGCCCAGTCAGAAACTTCACTCGCGTCTTTCTTTTCGGCACGAACACGCCAATAGATTTTTCCAAGGGGCACGCGGTTCTTAATAAGGAAGCGATTTTTCTCTGACGTTGTGGAAACCAAAGTGCGAGAGAAGTCTTCTTTGTCTGAAATTTCCAGGGTGTAGCTTGCCGCACCCGCAACCTTTTTCCACTCAAGCCAGATGAAAGGTTCTTGCTCTGTTTGTAAGAAGATAGAAGCATTGTTAAACGGTTCCATCAGTTTTGGAATCTTCAAGGTGACTGGCGGTAATGGTGGTGGGCTGAGCTCCACCAACAAAGTTCCAATGTCACTGGATGGACTGGTAAGGCCATTTGTGCCGCGGGCAAAAACTCTAAAGTAATAGCTTCCAGGTTGTGTGATCTGGCTGAGCAATGTTTTAGTGTCTTTCGCGTCGTAGCTTTCCATCTGTTTAAAGTCCATGTCCTTAGAAACTTGAACACGGTAGAGGTTGGTGTCCATCACCGGTTTCCATTCAACTTGAGGAGCCATTTCGCTTGCTGGGCGACGTTCGTTTGCTAATGGCAATTTAAAGTTAATTGTTTTCGTTACAAGGATCGGACGATTTGGACGTTCAGGTTCTTTTTGCGCCACTAAATTGAGAGTGAACGGAACCGCTTCGGACCAAGTTGAAGATTTTTCGTCAGCAGTTTGGCCGGCCACACGAACCCAATAAGTTCCGCTTGGTAATTTAGGCGTCATCGCGGAATAAGCAGGGGTCACACCTTCTTTAATGACAGATGTGAATTGCGGGTCTGCGGAAACCTGCCACTTGAAGTTTGTAAGAACAGGATTCGCTTGCCATTTTAGTTCCGTGCTGGCAGCCAAATCGTCTGACGACTTAACGCGCAGTTCGTAATTGAACTCCGCTGATTTTTGCGGAGCTGTGATTTGTGGCGGCCCTAGGTGTGAAATCGACATAGGACGGAACTCTGAAATAGTACCGATGGCGCCTGTGGCGTCATAGACTTTCACACGCCAAAAGTAAGGGCCCGGAGCCAAAGGATCTGTCAAAGTGACATTCATATCTGGTGTCACTTTAGAGGCAGATAAAGTGACGAAATCATTGCTCGGAGCAATTTCAATTTCATAACGAGAAATATCACCATGGCCGACCCATTCAAAGGCCAGAGGATCATCAGGATTGACTCTCATCCAGCTAATATTCGATGGGGTTTTAAGTTCGATGGTTGGTTTTTGGATAGGTTTGACGTCGCCCTTTGGAGTCACGGCGACATCTTTATCTTTAACTAATTCTTTGGGCTCTTGCTTTTTTGAATCGACATAGTTGATCTTACCCGCAAGAAGCTTCAGGTCGACGTTGCCAGAGTGCGCTTTTTTAAATTGGATTTTTGATTTTTCTGGAGAGCTGGAAGCATCGAGTTTGAATTCCTCTGTACCTGATTTGATGGTCAGGTTGGAGCCTTGGGCCAGTTCACTGACTAAGTTCCCGTAACGCAGGTCCAGCATCATTTGACCATTTTTCATGTTCAAAGTGATTAAGGAGTTTGGTTGGATGCGAATGATCGTTCCATCTTGCAATTGAATTTGAGCTTCAGATCCATCACCGGTAAAAATGGAGTCATTTAAATAGACTTGATCTTGGCGCGAGGCGGGTAACCAACTGAATGTATCCAGATTTTTGCGTCGCACGTCGTTTTGAGATGTGGCCACGGAGCCAATGACCTCGAGTTTGTCGTTGTGCGCTTTAGGAAATAGAAGAGAGTCATCGTACAAAAAGTACGAGAATGCGAGCAGCATGAATAGCGCAACCGTAAATATACTTTTCTCTGTTTTACCTAAACGCGACATATATCTCCCCAACATCCTATCGGCACGAAATGCAGAATGATTTACGGACCTTGGGCTAACTTATGTGAGAATTTCTTTTCGCATTTGTACAGAAGCAGGGCATACTAACTCTGTGAAAAAACGTGGCATATCAATAAGATATAAGATTCTTCTACTATTAACTTCTATTCCGCTTATCACGCTGACAGCCTACTTGGTGTTAGCTCTGCGCATTTTTGAAGACGATAAGATTGCCTATGTCTTTGATTCTTCAAGTTCGATGTCAGGCACGGTGGCGGCTCAAATCAAGACACAGCTTAACTCTGTGTTGGGAACGACCAAGCCGATCTTTCAAGATTATTTGAGTCAGTACAAATTCACTCCGATCGCAAATTCCATCTTTATGAATGAGTTTAACATCGAAGACATCATGGTGTTTACTCAGTCACCATCGGGACAGTTTGATAAGTCAGCGTTCCTGGAAAAAGTCCCTGGTGGCGCGGATCAACTGGTTCAAGCTTTACCTCAATTGAATTCCTATTTTGCGGAAGCAATGATTGCGGGTCGGGTTGTGAAGGCCCCTTTCCAGGACGACCGCGTGTTGATTCTGGAAAGAGTGGTCAACGAAACTAAAACTAAAACAACTGTATTTGTTGTTTTGGTGCGCATGAGTGAAGCTGCGGAAATGTTTAAGGCGGCAACGTCGCAAAAAATGTATTTGATCTCTCAAGATGGGACTGTGTTGTTTGGTCCTGATGCTATGGAAGGTCAGAAGCTGCAAGGTGAAGTGACTGCAGCTTTTACAAAAGAGTCTGCTAGTCGTATTGCGCAAGGGGCAGAGACAGTTAAAGCCAGTGATGGCACCGAGCTTCTCGTTTCTTTTTCTAAGGCGGGCTTTGGTGATCTGATTGTTGTAACCACGGTTGAAAAGTCTAAGGCTTTAGGCGCCGTGCAGATCTTAATCAGAAAGTCTTTGATCTTTTTTGGGATCTTGATTTCTTTGACGGTGATTATTTCTTTATTTGCTTCAAGTGGATTGACTCAGGCGTTAACACAATTGTTTGCGGCCACGAAAAAAGTTTCCGAAGGGGATTTCAACATCCGTGTTGATGTGAATTCTAATGATGAAGTTGGAAGTCTGGCAGATAATTTTAATTTGATGGCCGCAGAGGTTTCGCGATTGCTTGAGCAGACAGCGGAAAAAGCGCGTATGGAATCAGAGTTGCAAACCGCAAAAACGGTTCAAGAAACGCTTTTCCCAGAAACGCGAGCTAAAATCGGGCCGATGTCGATTGCGGGTTTTTACGAGCCTGCCAGTGAGTGTGGTGGCGATTGGTGGCATTACTGTCAGGTCGGAGAAAAGATTTTCTTGTGGATTGGGGATGCGACAGGGCATGGGGCTCCAGCGGCCTTGATCACTAGTGCGGCGAAATCGGCGTCGACAATTATTGAACGCCTTAATATTTCCCCATCTCAGGCTATGGAGCTTTTGAACCGCTCTATTTATGACGTATCAAAAGGTCGTATCATGATGACGTTCTTCTTGGCGTCCTTTGACCTGCAAACGGGTGAGTTGATTTATTGTAATGCGTCTCACGAAGCTCCTTTTTTAATGAAGAAAAGTGCAGAGGCCTTGAAACGAAAAGACTTAGTACCACTTAATGAAGTTAATAATCCCAGATTGGGACAGTCTCGTGATTCAAATTATGAGCAGACAAGTATTCAATTGGGTGCAGGAGATTCGGTTTTCTTTTATACTGATGGTATACCGGATATTCAAAATCCAGGTAAAGACTCCTGGGGTGAGCGTGAGTTTTTAAAAGCCCTGGTTGCCGCAAGCAAAGAGAGTTCATCAGTCGGGGACTATGTAGATCGCTTTGTGGCGACCTTTCAGGGGTATCGCCAAGGGGCGCCCTTGGTCGATGACGTGACCTTTTTTGTGGTCAAACACGAAGGTCTTTGAGTAAATTATTTAGATATTGGGAGAGACAAGGATGAGTAAGCTCGACGTGAAATTGGATAAGGCCTCTGACAAGTTGTCCGTACAAATGGTTGGGACCATTGACGAAGATGTCGATTTCTCACAGTTTAATCTTGCTGGGAATCAACAAATTGAGGTGGAACTTGCAGGTGTGAAAAGCATTAATTCCTGCGGTATTCGTGAGTGGATTAAGTGGATGGGGACTGCTGGCCCTGCTGCTATCGTATTTAATAACTGTCCAAAGGTTATTGTTGATCAAATCAACATGGTGGATGGCTTTTTGCCTTCTTCTGCAAAAGTGAATTCGTTTTTTGTACCTTATTATAATGATGAATCAGGTGCCGAGAAAAACGTTCTATTCCGATACGGGTCTGAATTTTCAGATGGTTCCGTGAATCCTCCTGGTGAAATTAAAGATGAGGACGGAAATCCTATGGAGATGGACGTTATCGAATCAAAATACTTTAAATTCATAAAAAAATAGAAAACCAATACAAAGGTCTAGATTTCAAGGCGGGTGCTGGATGACAGACCCGCTTTTTTGCTTTTAATCTTAATTCACAACTCGTTTAGACCGACAAGGAGAGTGTGAGCGAAGCGAAAAGCAAGATCCTTATTTTGGAAGACGATGAGTCTATCGGACTGGCGCTGAAAGAAATTCTGAGCCGGGCCGGTCACCATGTCTATTTGGCGCAGCGACCTGATGAGGCGTCGAACATTCTTGTATCTAATAATATCGACTTCTTGTTTTGTGACTGTTTATTGCCGCAAATGACGGGCTTGGATTTTATCGAGCGAACACGCACCGGGCATCCTAATCTTCGTTTTAAAGTCATTTTGATGTCCGGTATCTATACGGATAAGCAATTCATTCAAGAGGCGACTCAGAAGGCTCAGGCCGTTACATTCTTGCGCAAACCCTTTGATATGGAGCAGGTTCTTAAGCTCGTTAAAAAGGACGAGGGGCCGAAGCGCGAAGATACAAGTGCACGTAAGCTTTTGTATCAGATGTTTGCCAATCCTAAGGTAACCAATCGCCAAAAAAGAAAAGTCATTGAGTCTATCGAAGAGGTCAGTGGTTTTGATTTGCCGTTTCTGTATTCCCTTTTGTGCGAAACCAAGAGCAGCGGTTATTTAAATATTTATAACTCTGATGGTTCAGTGTCAGGGATTTCCTTCTGTAACGGCAATATCGTTGGTGTAGATGTTGATGATAAAACGACATTCTTAGGAGAGATGCTTATTCAAAGCGGATACTCTACCCCTGCGGATGTGCAAGTCGCTTTGCGTGATAAGAACAATCGACGTATTGGAAACTACTTGATCCAAAATAATCAATTAAGTCCTCATGCGTTTGATTTGATCTTGATGGAGCAAATGAATATCCGTCTGGTACGCACAATCGTGGATGAAAAAATTCGCGTGAACTTTGCCTCTGCAGAAGTAGAAATGACGAATCCCAGTATCGATGCCGATGCACTGTCTTACTATTTGCATGATTGGATTGCATCGAAGTTATCTCTTAGTTTCTTGAAGCCACTGTATTTAATGTGGGCAGGAAATGTGATTGCCAAAAGTCCGACGTTTGTGGAAGACCATACGGCTTTATCAATGTCCATGGTGAAAACTTTGGACCGTTTTATGGATCACATTAATGGTGAGACGACGCTGAATCAGTTGTTGGATGTGAAGGGCTATAATGAGGTCGCCGTTTATAAGGCGATTCATTTCTTGTTAACAAAAGGCTTGATTGTTTTCGCTCAAAAGATGGCTTTTGATAGTCCTCAAGCTCAATTAAAAGCTTTAAAGAAAATTTGGGCAGACCTTGAAGGTAAAAACGGTTTTGAAATCGTGGCCTATATGGAGAGCGGTGGTATGGGGTCCGGGACTCTTGAGAGTGTCCTGGAAGAGTTCAAAACTTTATTGGGGCCAGAACCAGATGATGCGAAATCTGAGGTCTATGCATTGTGGCATCGAATTAATAAAGATGCTGATGATGCAGTTATCGTGGCTCAAGACTCCAACAAGGCCGATCAGTTCCGCCAAGCAGCGCAGCGTTCTGATGCTGAAAATAAACTAAAAGCGGCAAGTCTTATGGAAGAAGCGAGAAAGGCTTTGCAGTTTAATCAATTTGCAAAAGCAGTGACGCAAACAGGAGAGGTTGCGAAGCTAAATCCTCAACAGGCCCACTTACACTTATTAAGTTCTTGGGCAAAACTTGGAACGGCAGCCTCTGGGGATGCCACACGCCGTGCAGCTATCATTAAAGATGTCGAGTTAGAGCTGATGCAGGTTCCAGCGGATGAGCGCTATGAAACTCTGTATCCTTTTGTCATGGGTTTATTGCAAAAAACCAAAGGTGATGCTGTCGGCGCTCGTAAGTCGTTGGAAAAAGCTATTGCGATGGACAGCACATTCATTCCAGCTCGCCGTGAGTTGTCGATGTTGATGACAGCCAATGCGAGTAAGAAGCAGGACGTCTTTACGATGGATCTAAAGCAAGTTGTTGCGGGATTCTTTAAGAAGAAATAACTGATGAAGACATTTAAAATAAAAAAAGCCTCGGAAGACCGAGGCTTTTTTTATTTTTAGAACTTCCAGAAGGCTCCAGCGTTGAGCTCAACTTGCAAGTCCTCTTTGGCGGCAGCGGGTTCGTATTTGTACTGATTAAGGCCTACACCATAGCGCAAGTAAAAGTTTTCTTTCATTTGGTAATAAGCGTTTCCATTTAGGCGATAAGCAGTTTTAACTTTGAAATCGCTGCCAGAGCCACTTGGGAAAAATTGAAACTTAAGTTCTGACCACTTCATGAACTTTTGCATCCACAGGTAGCGAGGCTGCAGTTCCCAAAACGCCCCCAAACCAAACGCCATAGAACTTTCAGATTCACCTTTGACCATTTGTACTGGCAAGCTGAGTCCCCAAGTTTCATCAATCAAATGGAATCCTGCCTGAGCGCGCCACAAGAGTTCAGCCGTCATCAAATCAACTTTGGCGGTATTGTCATTAGTGGTTAAGTGTTGATCCCATTGAAAGCCCAGACCCCAGTGAAGATGAGCGTCGCTGTTGCGTAGGCCTAAGAAGTTTTCAAGCCACCATTGGCCTCCCACAGAGCCAAAGGCGATGCCCGAAGGGGTTTCATAGCGTAAACCCAACAGAACTGAATAAGGGCTGCCACGGAAGATATTGTAACCGGCGGTGAACTTTTCTGAACCTGATGTCAGTTGGATATAATGGCGACTGTCTTGACCTACTGGGAGGTCATCGATGTTCCATACAAACTGATTCTTTTGTGTCGTTTGTAGGCTTGCGTTTTTGTCAGCTGCATCCACAGAGGCCGTCACGCCATCTGGAGTAAGGCCTTGTACCGAGATCGCAGAAGCATAGGTTTTTGCTACAGCCTTTGGAGAAAGATATGTGCGAAACTTTGTTGTGGGGATGGGTCCGCGAATAAAAAATTCTTGGCGCATAGGAATGTCGCCATCGCCTTTAAGGTAAAGAAGAGGGCGTTCTTTCGAAAGAGCCACTTGCCAGCTGCCGTCGGATAGTTTGCGAACTTTGCTGCCGTCTGCAGGTTCTGCTCCGTCTGCGGTCAGGATAATGCGCTCGCCATTTTCGCTGAGCACAATGTCTTTGAAGTCCACATCATTCTTGCGAGTTTCAACTTCTAAGAAAGCCCCAGTTTGAGTCAGCGCTTTGAACGCAACATTTTCAGAGCGATCGTTTAAGTAGATAAGTCCTTGGTTGCCCACAACTTGGCCGTTGATTTCAACTTGCGCTGTCTTCTTTGTTGTCGATCGGGGTTTGATAGTCATCTGACCAGATTGATTTGTGAGATACAACTCTTTAGAGCACAGATAGATTTTTGTATCTTCGCTTTGACGGTAAATACAGAAAGTCATGAACGGCAGATATTTCATGTCTTCTACGACCGAATTGTCTTTTAAGCTGACAGATAGGCTAGCAATATTGGCGCGCAGGGTTTCATCTTCAACCTGAGGGTTTGCGGCAACCTTCATGTCCTCTTTGTTTAATTTCGTTGTGAAGATAGCCTTCCCGGAGTTGTTCTTGATGGCAAGTTCGCCATCCTTCAAAAGATCCGCTGGCCAAGTAAAGCGAACATGGTAGGGAGCTCCTTTTTCTGTCGGAGCTTCAAGCTGAAAAGTGACTATCGTGGAGTCGATCAGAATATCTCCGATGCGTAAACGATCTTCATCCATAAGAGCATATTCAAATCTTTGCGGCAGAACTTGTAGGTTGTTTTTATCGGCTTGAAAAAACATAGCCTTGGGTTTGCCTTGAGCAAAGGCTGATAAAGCACAGAACGAAGCAAGGAGCAGAGTCACAGATGATTTCATGATAAAAATTCCTTCGTAATTTCTTCAGCACTTTTGTGTGTCATGATGGCGCGAATAATGGATAAGCATGTGGTCATTTTCGATAAGAAATCTTCGTTATGACTAATGACAATATGGCGCGGGTGTCCCGACCAGGCAGACTTCACCTTGTCATTGAGCTCCCAAGCTTCCTGGAAAGTTTCCGTGCGGATCGGGTTTGTCGTGTCATAGAAATCAGCGGAGGCTGTATCTAGATGTAAAACCCAATCGTAGCGCGCGAATTCAGTTGCTTGATCGCTGTTCACGCTGGCGAAGAAGTCACCCGATTCAGCTGGCCAGTAAGCTAAAGCATCCACCGAGCCGCGATCACAGACGACCAGGGCTTTTCCACTGAGGGTACTGATCATGTTTTCGAGCTCTTTTTGAGTCATATAAATCGCACGTTGAGCATGAATCACGCCTTGAGGTTCTTTATAGCGAGGGAAACCACCCCGGTACAAAATACTTGCAGCCTCAGGAACCACGGCACATTTTTGGCCTAGTTCTTTTTTGAGTGCTTCAATAAGCGTTGTTTTTCCCCCTGAGGGGCCACCAGTGATTGCGACTTTTACGTATGATTTCATACATAGAATTAGAGCATATAGCGCAAGCGAAAAGCAATGCGATAGATGAGGCGGGTCAGCCAAGAGGAGCCAAAGTCTTTCTCTGAGATCAAACGGGCGTTTTGCAAGTCAGTCCCCCATTGGTCGGTCATCACTTGCAAGGTGTGGGGATCGTCAAAGCGCGCGAGAACTTCCAGATCATGAAAAAGGCTTCTGTAGTTCAGATTGAAGGAGCCGACATAGGCTTCTCCATCAATGATCATCGTTTTGGCGTGCAAAATACTTTTTTGGTACTCGAAAATGGGGATCTTTTTCTGTAAGAGAAATTGCACCATAAAAAAAGCCGCCCATTTTACAAAAGGAACATCAGTTTTACCGGGTAACAATATTTTGACGTCCACGCCGCGCTCTGCGGCCTTAGTGAGGGCTTTCAGGACGGATCTTTTCGGCAGAAAATAAGCGGTGGTAATGTAAACCCGTTTTTCCGCATTGGTGATTTTGCGTAAAATTCCTCGGTATAAAAACCGACGCATTTTTTGCGTGGTATTGAGCTGTACGGGGCTGTTAAAAGGAGTGGGCGTGATTCTCCATCGACCTACCCAATGTAAAATGCCTTCAAAGATGGTGCGCAGATAGGTGATTTGGGAGGCAATCACGAGCTGTTTGACCGGCGAGCCCTCTAGTCTTGCCCCGGTGTCTCGCCAAGCATGTTCGCCTACAAATTCTGCGCAGTGAACTTGGGTGAAGTTTAAGCTTCCTAAGTACGCAATTTTTTCGTCTATGATAGAGATTTTACGGTGATTTCGGCGATTCATGCGGCTGAACCAGGTTTTTTCTGGCCAGTGCGGTAAACGTCGTAACCACGTCGAGGGGTAAGGCAGTGGGTGGAAAATTCTGAGCTCTATGTTGTGGAGGGTGCAATATCTATTGAGTTGCGGAATAGAGTAATAAGATCCAAACCCATCAATAATGATTTTTACTGAAACGCCACGTTCACGAGCTTGGCGAAGATCATCGAGAATGCCTTCAGTCAGGTTGTCGAAAGTAAAAATATAACTTTCGAGAGTGATGCTTTTTTTGGCGTCACGGAAGTCTTGACGAAGACTTTTAAAGTAATCATCGCCAATATTAAAAATTTGAACACGACTCCAGGACTCCATATGCTGCATTGTTCAATAATTAAATATAAAAGTCGACAGCAAAGCGGCGGGGAGGGCACACTTGAAGACTATGGCATCAAGCAAAATAAGAAGTTTTAAAAAAGTTCTGACAGGAAGTCTTCTCGGTGCAATGTGTTGTGCGGGAGCTTGGGCTCAAGCCTCCGTACCATCTGGGAAAACAAGAGTGGTTTATTTTGGGTTGCAAAGTCAGGCTGACTTTGAGCTGAAAGTGAAACCGGTTTTTGACATGGCAGCAGGATGTAAATCTTGCGAGTTGGTGAATTTCACGCCTTACACAAAAGAAGGCTCTGTTGATCAAGAAGCGATGAATGAACGCATCGATGAGCTTCCAGCAGACGCAAGTTTTGTGTTTTTTGATTTCAATATTAAATCTAATGATGGCAATAAAGATCTTTTAGAGGCTTTAAACAAACGTGCCGACAGTGGTTTGTTGGTTGTGGGATCCGCGGGAGCTCCGAAAGAAAATGAATCTTCGGGTCCTTTGGCGCGCACTATTTTAGGTCAAGTTCACAATGCTATTATTATTGGTGAGTTGAGTGATAGAGATCGCTTGATGCCGTCTGGTTTCTATGGACCTGAAATGTTGACGGCTCTTCGTCCTCCGAAAGACAAACTTGGACAGGGTTATTCGCCTTTGATATTTGCGGCTAACTTGGCAGATCACTGGAGTAAGCGTTCTGGTGTTCAGTGGGCAGAGTATTTTAAAGGTAAGAAAACTAAGAATCGTAAAATCTGGATGGATATGAACGATATGTTTTAGGTGTGGTCTTGAATCAGGGATAAATAAAAAAAAGGCGCGTTGAGCGCCTTTTTTTATTTTGCTGTTGGTTCGCCTTTGGCGGCTACATCGCTGGGTTAGTAGATTTTGTAGCCTTGGGTTTCGAAGGTGCAGGTTTTGTTCGTTGTGCCGCCAAATGGGCCTACGCCGGTGGTTTTTACTTGGAATGATTCGCCGTCGTTGGACATTATGAAAGTCATTTTTAGGTATGTTGGTGGGAAGACTTGGTTGGCTTTTAGAATCATTCTGTTGCCTTGGATTTTAGCGGCTTTGCGTCCTTGAATGGATGTGTAGGCTTCGAAGTCATCAGTGGTTATGGTTGCTTTGATTTGAAAGCGATAGTTTTCGGTGAGGGCCATAGCTTTACCGTAATCATTTCTGATTATAAGATTGCAGTCTGGGGTTACGTATCTGACGGAAAGATTTTTCGCTACGATTTGCAATAGTTCAGGGATGCCTTGTTCGTTGTTAGAACGAATCTGTTCAAAGGCTTCAGTGTTTTCGTTGTAAATCGCTTCAGTGGCTGAGCTGGCGAACGCAGTAAAGCCAATAAGGGTCGAAAGTACAAAAATAGAAAATTTCATAAAAGCTCCTCAAAGTTAAAGCCCGCATGAGCAGGCTGAATGAGAAGCTTTTACTGTAATCTGTTGTTGGGTGATAGTTTATTGCCTGACAGCTTTGCTGTAAATATGTCAGGTCGGTGGCCCTGGTGTAAATTATCTGCCAGGGAAGATAACGATGCGGTCCTGGTGCTTTTCGGGGATTCTTTTTTTGAAAATTCTTTTGGTTTCTTCCATAGAATAGCGGCTGCTGATGTGGATGAAGACGATTTGTTCGCTTTCGATCTCATCAAGTCTTGGAATGATTTCATCTAAGTGGGTATGGCCCCATTGTCTGGCGCCTTCGATGGTTTTTCGATCATCCAGATATGTAGCCTCTAAAATCAGAATTTTAGACTTTTTGATCCAAGGACGGCTGTCAAGAAACTCGATTTGGGTGTCGCCGGTAAAGGTGACCATCGGAAGGTGGTGGATGTCGTTGACGTCTTTGCCTTGGCGGCGCAGGTCGACGATTTGGTCTTCCGTGAGTCCATGATATTCCGCTTTTAGTTTTTTCTGAATTTCAAACAAGGTGTAGCCGAAGGACTCAATGCGGTGGGTGGTCGGGAAGGCCTTCATGTAACACTGCTGATTGAGATGAAACTCATCATCGGCTTTGACGCCGACAAAATCGAATTTGTATTCGTGGCCTTCGATCTTTCCCCAGATCTTCATAATCTCAGTCATGGGTGCCACCAGGGACTGCGGCATGAAGTACTGAGCCCCTTCCTGGGAGGTCATAGCTTTTTGGGAGATAATGTAGGGCAGGCCAGCGGCATGGTCCAGGTGGCCATGGCTGATAAAGAACTTTTTAAGATTTAAAAGGTACGGGTAACCTTGTGCCACGTCGAAACTTAAAGAAAGATCCGGCATGGCGATGGCCGTGCGGATCCCCGACAGCGACAAGCCGTAGAATTTGTATTTCTGATAAGTCCAGGGTTCTCCGGCTTGCACTGACATAGGGATCTCCTGCTCCGGCAAGCCGGAGCGTTAACAGCTTACATGCAACGAGCGACTAAATCGTGACCGATCCAAGCTGCTGGAGATTTTGGTGCCCAAGAGTCATGTAGCATCACGTAGCCGCAAGACTTGAAAACGACTTCAGATAAAACTGCGGTGACCAAATTCTTCTGATCCTTATGTAAATCAAATAGATAGTCCGAAGACTTCAACATGTACTCCATTTGATCTTGACGAGTGTGTTGTGGCCACTTGTCGTACTTTGTGAATTCCAAAGTCAGCGGGTTCGTCAGATATTCGTCTGTAAACGCTTTGATTTGTTCAAAGGTCACGCCATCTTTCAAGAGCTCTTGGCACTGTTTCAAAACTTGAGCACCGTGAGCTTTATCTCCGGCGTCTTTTTGAATAGCTGTCATTAAAGGATAAAGTGATACTTCAACTCCTTGGAATACGGAGCTTGAGTTCGTCAAGATCTCTGGGCAGTTGTAAACGCAGCAGTGAACGCCTTGTTTTGCAAAAGCGATGGAGTAGTCCTCCAAAGCCATCTTCGCCCAACCTTGGAAGTAACAAGTGTAAGTCTGCCATTTGTATTCGTTTTTAATGAGTACTTCAGTACCATGATAGCCGTAAGCTGTGTACGACACATGGCTGCCAGCAGCTTCCAATTTTTTACGAAGAGGAGCTGAAATTTCAATCAAATGGCGGAAAGTTTCAGCAGTCACTTCTTTAAAGTTGCGAAGGCAGAATTGGCCAATTTCAGATTCCATCAAAGCGCTGGAAGGAACGTGGCGATCGCCCGTGCCTTTACAAACGCGATTTAAGATCGGCATAACGATTTTTGTGCGGGGAACGCCACCAGCCATCAAATGCGCAAACAAAACATTTGCACCTGCGGGGATGTGCTTTTCTAGTTCTTTAACGAAAAGTTCAGTGTTCTTTTTAAATCTTGCGATGCCGGCTTTTTCGGATTCGTCGATGGCTTTCCAATCAAGTTTTGCTTGTTCCCATTCGCCCAATTTGATCCCAGCAAGTTGATCGCAAGGAGTCACGCCATTGGAAGCTGGTTCCATGTCGAAGCCCGCTTCAAGGGGAACATTGATAAATGGTTGGGGAATGTTGGCCGTTTCTTCGGCGTTCAAAGCACGTAAAGATCCGTCTTTTTCACGACGACCGACAGTAGCACGGACAATCGTCATGCCACGACGTTCGGCTTCTTCGACCAAGCCATTCGCATAGCCACGGGAGAAAAGTTCGCCGAATAACACAAGAACGTCGCCTTTTTTGTAGGCACTCAATGCTGGTTTTTCTTTAAGAGGGAAGAGTTGCGTCATAAATATACCTCGCGTTTAGGGGGACTATACTGGTCCGGCTAGAGTAAGGGGTCAAGTTTTGACTAGTGATGGCTCAGTGGGTAATCTGGAACTAATTGTTCGAGGAGAATCAATGCGTGTTGTGAGCATGGTTCCGTCGTGGACGGAGACCCTTTTAAAAGCTGGAATTAACGTTGTTGGACGTACGCGCTATTGTATTCATCCTCCGAAGATGATCACGAATATCCCTATTGTGGGCGGAACAAAAGATGTCGCCTGGGACTTGGTTGCGGATTTAAAGCCTGACATTGTGCTTCTTGATCAGGAAGAAAACCCTTATGACATGGCCGAGGAATGCCCGCTGCCGATTTTAACGACCCATGTGAACTCACTGGAATCCCTGCAAGCCGAATTGGTGAAACTCGGGGAGTATTTTAAAAATCCGCAACTCATGGAGTACGCCGTCATGGCGTTGGATATTTTAGAAAAGCCAGATCTTAAGTTCGACCAAAATAAAATCCCGGGTTTCATGGAGTGGGTCAAAATGCCGTCGCAACAATACGATCAGGTTTTATATCTTATCTGGAAAAAACCGTGGATGGCCGTCAGCAAAGAGACTTACATCGGCTCCGTCATGAAAAAGCTCGGAATGAAGGTTGTCGAGTTCCACGAAGGCGATAAATACCCCGTGATCGAACTCGAAGAACACAAAGACGCCCTTTGCCTTTTTTCTTCTGAGCCATATCCCTTCGCAAAAAAAATCTCTGACCTGAAAGATCTCGGTGTCGAAGGCGCTGTCGTCGACGGCGAGTGCTTTTCATGGTTCGGCATCCGAAGTCT